>SLLM01000120.1 GCA_007134055.1 Ectothiorhodospiraceae bacterium
ATGGTGCTTTCGCGGCAGGGCCAGGAAGTGACCGTGCGCGATGGCTTCATCCCGCTGCCCGAGGCGGTGGCCGCCCAGGAGCGGGAAAGGCTGGGCATCGAGTAACGCCGCGAGTCCTGCCAAAGCCGCCGGCTACCCGGCGGCTTTGGCTTTTCCGGTCGATGTGATCGATCCAGTGTCCCTGACAGCAGTTCGCGGCGTTTCTGCGGTTCGGAAATGCCGTGAGCTGATGAATTGCGATGCTGATATCCATATGAATTAACAGGGTTTTTCCCCTGTAACATTCGCGTCATATTGACGGCGTAGCATCCCTGCCGACTGATACTTGAACCAGCATCCCGGGAACCGCACCTCATGACGGACGTCAGCAACTCATCCAGCGTCGAGCAGGAGAATCGCAGAATCCGTGATCTTCTCCCCAGCGGTGAAAAGCGCTCGCGACTTCGGCGTTGGCGGGGCGTCAAGGACCACTCGGCCCGGTACGTGATTGCCGCGTTTGGATTCAGCGTCATCATCGCCCTGGCCCTGATCTTCGTCTACCTCTTCTCCGAAGTAATGCCGATGCTGCAGCCCGCATCCGTGGGGGAGGTGAGTCAATACGATTCCCCCGGTGGAAACCCGGCGCAGACGGTGCAGGTGGCAAGTGATCGTCATCGGGAGCTGGCCGTGCGGTTCACGGATGATCGCCGGGCCGTGTTCTACCGCCCAATGACCGGCGAGGTCACGCGGGAATATGACCTGCCTTTCCCGGAAGGCGTCACCATTACCGCACGCGGGCGCGCCGAGCCGCGCACCAGGCTGGTGGCCTATGGCCTGGATAACGGTCAGGCGCTGGTCACGCGGCACACGTTCTCCGAGACGTTCGAGGAAGGCCGGCGGCGCGTCGAGGGTGCCATCGAGTATCCGCTCGGCGACGAGGATACCGCGCTGCTGGACGTCGTCGAGGACGGTACGCCCATCACGCAAATCGCCGTCCAGGAAGGCAGCAGCGGCATTTCCGTGGTTGCCGCGCTGGCCGACGGGCGTCTGCGCCTGGTGCAGTTCGAGACAACCACGTCGTTCATGACCGGCGAGACCACCGTCGAGCGCAAGGTTTACGATCTCGATCAGCCCTCCGACGAGGCGGAGATCACCGCGATTCTGCTTGATATCACCATGCAGAACCTGCTCGTCGGGGACAGCGCCGGCCGGGTGCATTACTACAACGTGCGCCGTCCGGCGCAGGCAAGAATCATGGACTCCCGGCGGGTCATCCCCGATCCGGACGCCTCGGTGGCCTCCATGGAGTACCTGCTCGGGACGGTGTCGCTGATCGTGGGCGGCACGGATGGGTCGGTCGGTCAATGGTTCCTGGTGCGGGACGAGGACAACGTCCAGCGCATCACCTTCGTGCGGGGTTTCGAGGGTCATGACGCGCCGGTACGCGTCATCGCGCCGGAGTATGCCCGCAAGGGATTCGCCACCGCCGATGAGGCGGGCCGGGTGAAGGTGCACTACTCCACTTCTCACCGCACCGTCATTGATACCCAGGTTGCCGATGGTCCGATCCGGGTCATGGGCTTCGCGCCGCGGGCCAATGCGCTCTATACCGTCGACGAGAATGAGCGTTTCCGTGTCGTTCCGGTGAGCAACCCGCACCCTGAGGTGTCCGTTCGCGCGCTCTGGGACAGGGTCTGGTACGAAGGTCGCTCCAGCGACGAGTTCGTCTGGCAATCGTCCTCCGCCACCGACGAGTTCGAGCCCAAGTTCTCGCTGGTCCCGCTGACGGTGGGCACCCTGAAGGCGGCCTTCTACGCCATGCTCTTTGCGACCCCCCTTGCCATCATGGGCGCGATCTACAGCGCCTACTTCATGGCCCCGCGCATGCGTGGCATGGTCAAGCCCACCATCGAGATCATGGAAGCGTTACCCACGGTCATCCTCGGCTTCCTGGCCGGGCTGTGGCTGGCTCCGTTCGTCGAGAACCATATCCCGGCCGTATTCAGCCTCGTCATCCTCATGCCGGTGCTGATGGTCGCCTTCGCCTTCCTCTGGACCCGCGCGATTCCTGAGGCCATCCGTGTTCGCGTTCCACCGGGCTGGGAGGCGGCGCTGCTGGTGCCGGTGGTGTTGCTGGTCGGGTGGTTCTGCGTGGCAAGCAGCCCACTGATCGAGATCGCCTTCTTTGGTGGCGACCTCCGGCAGTGGCTGACAGACGTCGGTATCACCTACGACCAGCGCAACGCCCTGGTGGTGGGCGTGGCCATGGGCTTTGCCGTGATCCCAACGATCTACTCGATCTCCGAGGACGCGGTCTTCAACGTGCCCAAGCACCTGACCCAGGGCTCCCTGGCACTGGGTGCGACGCCCTGGCAGACGGTGACCAAGGTTGTGCTGCTGACCGCTAGCCCCGGCATCTTCTCCGCGGTGATGATCGGCTTCGGGCGTGCCGTCGGCGAGACCATGATCGTGCTCATGGCCACCGGCAACAGCCCGGTGGTGAACTTCAACATCTTCGAGGGCATGCGCACCCTGTCCGCCAACATCGCCGTGGAAATGCCGGAGGCAGCCGTCGGCGGTACCCACTTCCGCATCCTGTTCCTGGCCGCCCTGGTGCTCTTCATCCTCACGTTCATCATGAACACCGCGGCGGAGCTGGTGCGCCAGCGCCTGCGCCGCAAGTACAGCTCGCTGTGACCGGCGTGCGTTCGAATGATCAAAGGAATCCGGCATGAATAACTGGTTCAAGAGCGGTACGCCCTGGGTCTGGCTGAACGCCGGCGCCGTGGCCATCAGCCTGGTCATGGTGGTGGGCCTGCTGTTGCTGATTGCCGCCCGCGGCCTCGGCCACTTCTGGCCCAGCAACGTGGTGGAGTTTGACTACACCGAGCCCGGCCAGGAATCCGAGCGGGTGCTTGGCGAGGTCAGCCGCTCCGAGACCATGACCGCGCAGGCCATGCGGGAAGCCGGCTACGTTGTGCCGGAGGGACAGGAAGTGGTCACCCGGCACCTGATCAAGCGCGGCAACCGGGATGTTACCAACCGCGACTTCGTCTGGTACGTGGGCGAGAACATGTCCGAGTGGCGTTATCCGGAAGACGCCATGGTGATCGAGCGGCTGACCTGGGGCGATTTCATCGGCTATCTGGTGGACTACCGCGAGGACGGCGCAGTGGTCGCCGAGGGTCGTGAAGCGCGGGAAGCCTTTCGGGAGCGCCTGGCACAGACCCGGGAACAGGTTCGCGAGCGCGAGCGCATCGAGCGCTTCGACATCGGTAACGTCAACTACCAGATCGAGCAAATCCGCCTGCAGCAGCGTGCCCTGGATATGAATCCCGACATCTCCGACGCCGAGCGCGAGGTCCGGGAGGCGGAACTGGCCGCCGAGCGCGAACGCCTGGAGGAGGTCTACGCCGGCCTGGAGGTGCGGCGTAACGAGATCCGCAGGGACGTTGCACGCTACAGCATCACGGCGGAGATGATGGATGGGCGCACACAGGAACTGGCGCTGTCCGGCATCGTCAAGGCCTGGTGGCCCAACGACATGTCGGTGATGCAGAAGACCGGGCACTACGTCGGGACCTTCTGGGACTTCGTCAGCGGCTTCCCGCGGGAGGCCAATACCGAGGGTGGCATTCTACCCGCGATCTTCGGCACGGTGCTGATGGTGATGATCATGTCCGTCGTGGTCACGCCCTTCGGTGTACTGGCGGCCATCTACCTGCGGGAATATGCCAAACAGGGCCCGCTGGTGCGTACCATCCGGATCTCCGTCAACAACCTCGCGGGCGTGCCGTCCATCGTCTTCGGCGTGTTCGGCCTGGGATTCTTCGTGTACGCCGTGGGCGGCACCATCGACCAGGCCTTCTTCCCGGAGGCGCTGCCCGCGCCGACCTTCGGCGGGCCCGCCATCATCTGGGCGTCGCTGACCCTGGCGCTGCTGACTCTACCGGTGGTGATCGTCTCCACCGAGGAGGGGCTTACCCGCATTCCGAGTACCATTCGCCAGGGCAGCCTGGCACTGGGAGCCACCAAGGCCGAGACCCTCTGGCGCCTGGTGGTCCCGCTGTCGGCGCCGGCCATGATGACCGGGCTCATTCTTGCCGTGGCCCGGGCGGCGGGCGAGGTGGCGCCGTTGATGCTCGTGGGCGTGGTGAAGCTGGCGCCGAGCCTGCCGATGGACGGCAACTTCCCGTTTCTGCACCTGGACCGGGCCTTCATGCACCTGGGGTTCCATATCTACGACGTCGGCTTCCAGAGCCCCAACGTCGAGGCCGGGCGGCCCCTGGTCTACGCCACGGCGCTGATCCTGGTGCTGTTGATCATCGTGCTCAACGTCACCGCCATTACCATTCGCAACCACTTGCGCGAGAAGTATCGCAGCGAGAGCGACTAGCCGCATGTGCGTCTGCCTTGGCACACAGTATTGATATACAGGGAACTCACCATGAATGATCAGTCCCAGACCCTCACCCACGGCATGAGCAGTGGGGCGCTGGCCAGCAACCGCGGCGAGAAGCTCCGCCTGGCCAATGAGAAACCCTGCATGGAGATCCGGGATCTCAAGCTCTTCTATGGCAGTGACGAGGCGCTCAAGGGGATCAACATGACCATCCCCAAGGGCCGGATCACGGCGTTCATTGGACCCAGTGGTTGCGGAAAATCGTCCCTGTTGCGCTGCCTGAACCGGATGAACGATCTGATCGACATTGCCGTGATCGAGGGCGAGGTGCTGCTCGACGGCAACAATATCTATGACCCCAAGGTAGACGCTGCCGAGTTGCGTCGCCGGGTCGGCATGGTGTTCCAGAAGCCGAACCCCTTCCCCAAGTCGATTTTCGAGAACGTGGCCTATGGCCTGCGGCTGCAGGGAGTGAAGAACCGGCGGGCACTGGAGGATGTGGTGGAGAAGTCGCTGAAGCGTGCCGCACTCTGGGACGAGGTGAAGGATCGCCTGAACGAGAACGCCTTCGGTCTCTCCGGGGGGCAGCAGCAGCGGCTGGTGATCGCCCGGGCCATCGCCATCGACCCGGAGGTGCTGCTGCTGGACGAACCGGCCTCGGCGCTGGACCCGCTGGCGACGCTGAAGATCGAGGAGCTCATGTTCGAGCTCAAGGAGCAGTACACCATCGCCATCGTCACCCACAACATGCAGCAGGCGGCGCGGGTCTCCGACTACACCGCCTTCATGTACATGGGTGAACTGGTGGAGTATGCCGACACGGACACGCTGTTCACCACGCCGTCGAAAAAGCAGACGGAAGACTACATCACCGGTCGTTACGGTTAAGAGGCAGGCCCATGGACAAGTCCATTTTCACCCAGCACATCTCGCGGCAGTTCAACGAGGAACTCGAAGACATCGTTAACCGGGTCATGACCATGGGTGGCCTCGTGGAGCAGCAGCTCCAGGACGCGGTGACCGCCCTTGCCACGGGTGACAACACGGTCGCCGAGCAGGTGGTAACCCGTGATTATCAGGTCAATGCCATGGAAGTGGAGCTCGATGACGAATGCACACATATCCTGGCCCGGCGACAGCCCACGGCCAGCGATCTGCGTTTGGTGATGGCGGTGATCAAGACGATCACGGATCTCGAGCGCATCGGTGACGAGGCCGAACGGGTGGGGCGAATGGCGCTGCACCTGCTGGAAACGGACCGGGCGTCCAGCCCCATGACCGAGATCTCCAGCCTGGGGGAGCATGTCCGCATCATGTTGCACAATGCCCTGGATGCCTTCGTGCGCATGGATCCGGAGGCGGCGGTGAAGACCGCGCAGATGGACATCAACGCCGATAGCCAGTACGAGGTTATCCTGCGCCAGCTGCTCAAGCGCATGAAACAGGATCCGGAATCCATCCCACGGGTGATGGACATCATCTGGGCGGTACGTTCCATGGAGCGGATCGGTGATCGTTCCCGCAACATCTGCGAGTACGTGATCTACTTCGTCAAGGGCAAGGATGTCCGCCATACCAGCTTCCAGAAGATGGCCGAGGAAGCCACCGGGGACCGACGGTAGGGGCAGGACTCGTGTCAACCACCCTGTCCATGGCCTGCCCGGCGGTTGTCTCCTCGAAGGCCATGGTGGATCCCATCGCAAGAGGGCATTGTCGCCGAGTCACCACGGCGTTATCGCCGGGTCAGCCCCGGGGACAATTCCGGCTCCCGGGCGTACAATCCCGCGCCATGCGGAATCCACTCGAGTGCCGCCCGTGGGTCGGCGCCGCGGCCTTCGGGCTCGTGGCGGCATACGGCTCCGGTTTCGGCCAGACTTTCTTCATCGGTTTCGCCGGTGCGCCGCTGCAGGCGCACCACGGACTGAGTGACGGCCTGTTCGGCTTGATCTATGGCCTGGCAACGCTGGCGAGTGGTCTGCTCATGGCCTGGGCCGGCGGGCTCGCCGACCGCATCCCGGCCAAACCGCTGGCGACCGGCGTCCTCGTCGTGCTGGCCGGAGGCTGCGCCATGGTGAGTCTTTCCGGCGGTCTGGTGACCCTGGCCCTGGGTTTCTTCCTGCTGCGCTTCGGGGGGCAGGGGATGCTCGGTCACGTGGCCGTGGTGGTGGCCACCCGCGCTGGCGGCGCCCACCGGGGGCGCGCCGTTTCCTTCGCTACCCTGGGGTTCCCTGCAGCGGAGGCCAGTCTGCCCCTGGCCGCGTCCATGGTGCTGCTGGTGCTGCCGTGGTGGCAGGGCGTCTGGTGGCTGGGCGCCGTGTTGTTGCTGGGTGTGTTCCTGCCGCTGCTGCTCTGGCTGCCCCTGCCACGGGAGACGGTGCCACGCCCCGGGTCTGGCGGGGCGCCAGCCCTCTGGCGGCGCCGTGAACTACTTGTCCATCCGCTATTCCTGCGCCTGCTGCCGCTGATCTGCGCGCCGCCGATCATCATCACTGCACTATTCTTCCACGCCGGCGCGGTGGCCCGTGAGCTCGGCTGGACGCAGTTGCAGCTTGGCACCGGGTTGTCGATCTTCGCCGCCGGCCAGGTTTCCGGCATGTTGCTGGGTGGCCGCCTGGCGGACCGCTTTGGCGGTTTTCGCCTGCTCGGCGTGTTCCTTCTGCCCATGCTGGCGGGGCTGGCCGCCCTCGTGCTGCTGGACGGTGCCGGGGCGCGCTGGGTGTATTTCGTCGGATTGGGGCTTTCCGGCGGGCTCAATGCCGTGCTTGCGGGGGTAATCTGGGCGGAGGCTTTCGGGACTGCGTCGCTGGGAACGGTGCGGGGACTGTACGCGTCCATCATGGTGGTCTGTACCGCCGCGGCACCGGTGGTTGCCGGCCTGGTACTGGATGCCGGCTGGGGGATCCCCGGTGTCGTGATGCTCTTCGCCGCCTATGTGCTCATTGCCACACTGCTGTTTGGCTGGCCGTTGTCGCTGCGACCGCTCCGGGCGCAGCGGCAGCAGCACCGAGGCACATGACAGCCCTGCCGTGACGGATCAGGACCTGTCATCGCGTCGCGGCCCCGACAGAGACCGTGCTCCGATCCGTTCCGGCATGGATCAACCGCGCCCGCAGGTAGCGTGAGATCAGGTCGATGACGAATACCGCCACGACGATCATGATAATGATGAAACCAACTTCCTCCCAGCGGTGGGCGCGGATCCGGTCGGAGAGGTGAAAGCCGATGCCGCCGGCGCCTACGATGCCGAGGATGGTGGCCGAACGGACATTGGACTCGAACTTGTAGAGGGCGTTGGACAGCAGGATGGGAAGAACCTGTGGCAGGACGCCGAAGCGGATGATCTGCAAGCGGTTGCCACCGCTGGCCTGGACTCCCTCGGCCTGGTGCTTTTCTGCGTTCTCGATCGCCTCGGCGTAGAGTTTCGACAGGGTGCCGATGTCGCTGGTAGCGATGGCAAGCACCCCGGCCAGTGGCCCCAGCCCCACGGCGCGCACGTAGACCAGTGCCCAGACAAGGGAATCCACGCCGCGCAGGAAGTCGAAGGAGCGGCGGATGGAAAAGCGGAGTATCCAGGAGGGGATGATGTTGCGTGCCCCGAGGAAACCGAGCCCCAGCGCCAGGGTGGCGGCGATCAAGGTGCCGAGGAATGCCATGCCGATGCTCTCCGGCAGCGCCATGAACAGTTCCGGGAAAGCGCCGCCGCTGCCTGGCCGGCGATCTGCATGGTGGACCTGTGAGTGGCATTCCGGAAAAAGGCGACCAGACCCGCACGCTGCGGGTCCGGGAGGGACTTGGCGCCTTTCTAGCGGCGGTTCCGCCGCTCGTCGGCCAGCTCCTGGCGGAGATCCACGGTGATCTGGTAGACCTCGTGATCCACCTCCACGTAACCGGGCGAGTTGCCCCGCGCGACTTCCCGGAAGACGTCCGGGTTGTCCTCGTGCATGTTAAGGAAGGGCTCCCGCAGGTCGTCCTTCATCTCCCGGGGGACATCGGAGCGAATGGCGGGGCGCAGGCGCTCCCGCATACTCTGTAGCCGCGCAATGATGCCGCCCACGGTGGGCGTGCCGTCGCGCCCGGTTGATCGGGTCGTGTTGTGCAGTTTCATCGTTCCGACCGCTGCTCCCGCCACTCCTGCCAGAGTCTGAACTCCCGATGTTCGTCGGCGCGCTCCGGATCGTTCTGCCATTCACGGAACGCGCTGTACTCGAGGAACTCCTCGTAGTCACCCTCCGCCCCACCGTCGTGTGACGCCGTGCCGGGCTCCCGGCGCAGGCTGAATACGGCCTCGCCGGATTCCCCCGTGAACATGCCGGGCCCGTCGTCCATCTCGCCGACGGGTGTGTACTCGAAGCGATCTCCGGCGCAGGCGGCAAGTAGCACGGTCAGGCACGATAGCAGCACTGCACGGCATGTGACGTGGTTCATGGATATGTCCTCATTCTGGTCCAGATGCTACGTGGTTATTGTGTTCTCATAAACGAAGGCGCCACGGTACCGGCAGGTCCGGCACCGTGGCGTCGTTCGCGGGACGACTGCAATCAGAAGCGCAGTCGGGTACCGGTGGTCACGATGGTGATGTCGTCGAAGCTCTGGTCGCCAACATCGTCGTGGCTGTGGATCTTGCCGCCGGCATATAGCTCTGCCCAGCCGATTGGACGCCAGACATAGCCAAGACCGAACCATTCCGAGTCGCCCTCGGCGCCCAGGTCGCTGGTGACGCCGTAGTCCAGCGCAACCGAGTGAACACCGGTCGTGTAGCCGATCTTGATGTAGGTATTGTCGGCGTCCAGTTCGTTGTCGTCCTCGATCTGCGCGTAGGAGAGGGTGACATTGAAGCCGGTGTCGTGGAGAAAGGAGATGGAACCCCCCACCGTCTCCACGGAGCCGATGTCGCCGCCGATGGAGCGGTTGGAATAACCCAGCGCCGCGCCCAGTCGGCCGACGCCGGCGAAATCCGCGTTGTAGCGCAACGCGAGTTCCGTGGTGTCGTCGCCGGCGCCGCCCTTCTTGCCGAAGGAGCCAGCGAGACTGAGCGGACCGAACGCCGGTGAATCATAGCGGATGCGCTGATAGCGGCTCTCAAAGTCGAACGAGTTGGTGACCGTCCCAATGGTCGGGCCAAATTCGTCGTCCTGGTCTCGGAAGTTTACTCCGCCGCCGATATCCGATGCACCGACCCACTGCACGACGCTTGTGCCGGAGAGATCGACCTCCACCCCGCCGTCCGCAGCGCCGGAGCCTTGCCCGAGTCGTGCCGTGCCGAAGTCACCGCTGAAGAAGGCATCCATGTGACGGCGGCCGAAACCGAAACCGTCGTCCTGCCCGTCGATGGAGAATGCCGACGAACTGCCGGTGACCATGCTGAACTCGGCCAGAATGCCGGCGCGAATGCCCGGCACCATCTCGGCGGAGCCGGTGAAGCGGAAGCGCGAGTTGCTGTTCTGGTTGTCGACGAACGCAGAGTTGGTGTCCTCGCCGTCGTCGGCGAGGACGATCGCCCGGTTCACCTGTCCGGAGACAGAGGCTTCGATGGCCTGGGCGTTGCCGGTGGCGAGCATCGCGGCCAGCCCCAGCGCGGAACCGGCGGTCATTGTGTAGCAGCGGATAGTCATGAGATTCGTTCTCCAACGGGTTGGATCGGCGGACGATGACGCAAACAGCACGGCCCCGCGTGTTGCGAAAAGGAGACTATGTGTTGTTTGTCGGCCGCAAGGATCCCACCCGACTGTTGCAGAACGATGTCACCGCGTGCCTTTCATGAAAAATTCATAGAACTACGCGGGCCGCGTCCGGTGACGGATGCTCATGCCCATGTTAGTCTTGGTCATTCGCATATACGGAATAATGAATATGATGTCTCCGGAACAGTTTTTCCGGGCGCTTTCCGATGGTACGAGGCTACGCTGCCTCATGCTGTTGCTTGCAGAGCAACGGCTATGCGTCTGCGAGTTCGTACACGCGCTGGACCTGTCCCAGCCACGGGTTTCCCGGCATCTCGGTCAGTTGCGGGATCTCGGCATCGTTCAGGATGAGCGCCGCGGCCAGTGGGTGCACTACCGGCTGCATCCGGCGCTACCGCGCTGGTCACTGGAAGTGCTGGAGGCGGCGTTCCAGGCTGATGCGCTGGCCGACGTCCGCCAGCGCCTGGCCGCCATGCCCAACCGCCCATCCGTTGGCTGCGACTGAGGTCCTTCGTGATGAAGCCCACGCGCACCATTCTTTTTCTTTGCACGGGCAATTCCTGCCGATCGCAAATGGCGGAGGGTTTCGCCCGTGTGCTCGGTGATGGGCAGGTAGTCGTTCAGTCCGCCGGGATCGAGGCCCATGGTAAGAACCCGCGAGCCATCGCCGCCATGGCGGAAGTGGATGTGGACATCAGCGAACAGGAATCCACCACGGTGACTGATGCGATGTTGCAGGCGGCGGACGTGGTGGTCACTGTCTGCGGTCATGCCGACGAGCACTGCCCGGTGCTGCCGCCGGGCGTCCGCCGTGCCCACTGGCCGTTGCCGGACCCGGCTCGTGCTACTGGCACCGAGGACGAAATCGCAGCGACGTTCCGCTGCGTGCGCGACGACATCCGGGAGCGGGTTCGCGCGTTGTTGCAGGAAGAATTGGGGTAGGGCTCCGAGACACATGACCGACACCATCACCACGGCCGACAACGCCGACCCGGATATCAGGAAGGGCATGGGCCTTTTCGAGCGCTACCTGTCCGCCTGGGTAGCACTGGCCATCGTCCTCGGCATCGCCCTGGGGCAATTCCTCCCGGCCGTCCCGGAGGCCCTGGCGCAGTTCGAGTACGCCCAGGTGTCCATCCCGGTTGCGATCCTGATCTGGGCCATGATTTTCCCGATGATGGTGCAGATTGACTTCAGCGCCATCCTCGGTGTGCGCCGTCAGCCCAAGGGACTCGTCATCACCACCACGGTGAACTGGCTCATCAAGCCCTTTACCATGTTTGCCATCGCCTGGATTTTCCTGATGGTGCTCTTCGCGCCGCTGATCCCCGAGGACCTGGCACGGGAATACCTGGCCGGCGCCATCCTGCTGGGGGCGGCGCCCTGCACCGCCATGGTGTTCGTCTGGAGCTACCTCACCCGGGGAGACGCCGCCTACACCCTGGTGCAGGTCTCGGTGAACGACATCATCATGCTGTTCGCCTTCGCTCCCATCGTGATGCTGCTGCTGGGCCTTTCGGACATCATTGTGCCCTGGGACACGGTTGCCCTGTCGGTTGTGCTGTATATCGTGATCCCGCTTGTGGCCGGCTATCTCACCCGGGTGCTGCTGATCCGCAGGCGCGGCATCGAGTGGTTCGACAACGTCTTCATGAAGCGAATCGGCCTCGTGACCCCCATAGGGCTCATCCTCACGCTGATCCTGCTGTTCGCCTTCCAGGGCGAGGTGATCCTCAACAACCCGCTGCATATCCTGCTGATCGCGATCCCGCTGATCATCCAGACGTTTCTGATCTTTTTCATCGCCTACGGCTGGGCCAGGGTCTGGAAGGTGCCCCACAACGTGGCAGCCCCGGGGGCCATGATCGGCGCCAGCAATTTTTTCGAGCTGGCGGTGGCAGCGGCCATTGCGCTGTTCGGCCTGCAGTCCGGCGCGGCGCTGGCGACGGTGGTCGGTGTGCTGGTTGAGGTGCCGCTTATGCTGGCCCTGGTTCGCATCGCCAACCGCACGCGCCACCACTTTCCGGCCGCACAACCCGAGCCGGCGGGCGGGTAGGGCATGGGCGTGATCCGCGTATCAGCCGAGGCCAGGGCGTGGCTCGCCGACAGGGGTGGTGTCGTGACCCTGAGACTGTCGCCCCGGCACGGCTGTTGCGGCGGTGCGGCGGGCGTCCCGGTTGCGGAGCCGGGCCCGCCGAGCGCCCGTGGGGATTTCACAAGGCAGGATGTCGACGGGCTTGCGGTCTACCTGCCGGTGGCACTGCAACGCACGGATACGCTCACCATCCGACTGGACGGGTTTCTTGGCATGAAGCGCCTGTTCGTCGACGGCGCGCCGCTTTCCGCTGGCAAGGAGAGATAGCCCAATGTTCAGCCACGCACTGGTTGCCGTGGATTTTTCCCCCGCCTGGCCCGTCCTGAAGGCCAGGCTGGAACACCTGCGCGCTCTTGGCGCGGACCACGTGACCCTGGTCTACGTGCTCAGTTCCCGTTACCCGGCGGTGCCGGAAGAGGGACACCGGGCGCACTATGAGGAACGACTGTGCGGCGAGGCTGCGGGATTGCAGGGCATGGGTTACTCCGTGGACATCCAGGTTCGCGTCGGCGAACCCGGCATGGAGGTGGTCGCCGCTGCCCGGCAGGTGGATGCCGACTTCATTCTGCTGGGCAGTCACGGCCACAGCCGCGTATTTCAGTTCTTTCTTGGCAGTACGGCCATGGACACCGCACGGCTGACTTCCATCCCCCTCTGGCTGGAGCCGGTGCGCGCCGGCAGCGCGACGGAGTGCTCTGGCATCGTTCTCCTGGCCACGGATGGGTCTCGCGCCGCAGAGGCGGCGGAGCAATGCTTCCGTATGCTGGCGCCGCGCATGAGGCAGGCGGTCGCCGCCACCGCAACCTGCGCCAGCGAGGGGTGCGAGCGGGAGATCGCCGATGCCAGAGCGCATCTCGACACAGTGGCCGAGGGGGTTCCGAACGTGGAAACCCGGGTGCTGGACGGTGACCCGCGCACCGTCATTGTCGACCTCGCCCGGGAACTCCCGGCCGAGGTCATCATCATCGGCAAGCGCGGCCGCAGCGCGATCCCGGAGCTGCTGCTGGGCAGTACCGCCGAGGCCGTGTGCCACGGCGCCCACCGACCTGTGCTGCTGGTGCCGAACCCGCAGGGAACCGTATGAACGACGAACTACCAAACATACTCGAGCAATATCTGGATACCCCGGATCCCGGCCGACTGCGGCCCCCCGCATCAACCCATGCGCCGCGCATCCTGTTGCTGTACGGCTCCCTGCGGGAGCGCTCCTACAGTCGTCTGCTTGCCGAGGAGGCGGCCCGGCTGCTGCGTCGTTTCGGTGCCGAGACACGCATCTTCAATCCCTCCGGCCTGCCGTTGCCTGACGACGCCTCGGCGGAGCACCCCAGGGTGGTGGAACTGCGCCGCCTGTCGGAGTGGTCCGAGGGCCAGGTCTGGTGCAGCCCGGAACGGCACGGCAACATGACCGGCATCCTCAAGAGCCAGATTGACTGGCTACCGCTGGCTTATCGGGGCATTCGTCCCACCCAGGGGCGTACCCTGGCCGTGATGCAGGTATGCGGTGGCTCCCAGTCCTTCAATGCCGTGAACAACATGCGCATTCTCGGCCGCTGGATGCGCATGATCACCATCCCCAACCAGTCGTCGGTACCGAAGGCGTACGAGCAGTTCGACGAGGAAGGCCGCATGAAGCCCTCGGCCTACTACAACCGGGTGGTGGACGTGATGGAAGAACTGGTGAAATTCACCCTGCTGACGCGGGACTGCGCCCACTATCTGGTGGATCGCTACAGTGAGCGGGTGGACAACGACCGGCCTGTGTTGTCTGGCGAGGCGCCGATGGAGCATGCCGTAAGCCGTTGACCCATCCAAAGCCGATGTGGTTCTCGTCGACGGGGAGCGGGCAAACCTGTCCCGGCCACGCGTGAATACGTCCATGTAGCCCGTAATCGGCGTCCATGCCGATTACGGTCCGGCACAGGATTGCCCGCTCCCCGTCGACCATCCTCGACGTCGCCCGGTGATCTCTAGAGCCGCTCCAGCGCCAGCGCGATCCCCTGGCCGCCACCGATACACAGCGTCACGATGCCCCGGCGTTCGCCGGTGCGCTGCATTGCGTGCAGCAGCCGTACCGTCAGGACGGCACCAGTGGCGCCGATGGGATGCCCATGGGCGATGGCGCCGCCTTCCACGTTGACGATGTCCTCCGCGAAGCCCACCTCACGCAACACCGCCAGGGCAATCGCGGCGAAGGCCTCGTTGATCTCCACCCGGTCGACATCACCGACGCTCCAGCCGGCGCGATCCAGGGCCTGCCGGACCGCCGGCACCGGACCGATTCCGAACATGCCCGGTTCCACCGCACCGATGCCCCAGGACACCAGGCGCGCCAACGGTTCGATACCCTGTTGTTCGGCCCAGCCCCGGTCCGCCACCAGCATGGCCGCCGCACCGGTATTGAGGCCCGGTGCGTTGCCGGCGGTGATCGTGCCGTCCTCCCGGAATGCCGCACGCAGCCGGGCCAGCCCCTCCGCGGTGGTGTCGCCCCGGTTGTGTTCGTCCCTGGCGAAGACGGTGGGGCCCTTGCGCCCGGGTATTTCCACCGGCACGATCTCCGCGTCGAACAGCCCCTCCGCCTGGGCACTGGAGAATCTCTGCTGCGAGCGTGCGGCCCAGGCATCCTGATCATCCCGGCTGACCTTGTACTCCTTGACGAGGTCCTCCGTATGCCAGCCGGCGTGCTTGCCGGAGAAGGCGTCATGCAGCCCGTCGTAGAGCATCGAGTCCAGTATCTTGCCGTCACCCATGCGGTAGCCCCAGCGGGCTTTCTCCAGCAGGTAGGGTGCGCGGTCCATGTTCTCGAAACCGCCGGCCAGGGCGCAGCGCGCGTGGCCGAGCAGAACCTCCTGCGCCGCCGAGGCAACGGCCTGGGCGCCGGAGCCACAGACGCGGTTGACGCTGAGCGCCGGAACGGACACCGGTACGCCGCCGTGGATGGCCGCCTGTCGGGCCGGATTCATCCGGTTGCCCGCCTGGATGACGTTGCCGAGGACGACGGAATCCAGCGACTCGCCGCTGATGCCACCACGGTTGAGCGCTTCCTTGACGACGACGCCGCCGAGATCGGCAGCGGGCATGTCCTTCAGGCTGCCGGAATAGGTACCGATGGCCGTGCGTACCGGCGCGCAGATGACGACTTCTGTAGACATGACGATGCGACCTCCCTAGGCGCAATGGTTGAAGCCTGTACCCATACAGGGTAGTGCAGGATGGAATGCCCCGTACTGATCCAGGGTGATGACCGGGGAGATTCTCACAGCAAGTGATGCAGTGCGTCAAAGACTGGCTGCAGGCAGAGTCCATCGTCTGCAGTACGTTGCCGGTCAGGCGCCGCCGCAGTGCTTGCAGATCGCGACGTGGGCCGCATCCAGGCCGGCCTCCTCGAGGCGGGCATGAATGGCGGCCCGTTCCCCCTGCAGCGTGAATGGTTCGCCGCAACCGCCGCAGGTTGCCTCCCGGGCCGGTACTGCCGGCAGTTCCTGGCGCACCATGACAGGCGGTGGCGCCCCGGCCGGCCCGGTCGCCAGGAGGTGGCGGAGCTCGGAGCACTCGTGCTCCGCCACTATGGCGATGAATCCCGTGAGGGCCGCGTACACTTCGCCTCCGGCACGCCCTTCGCCGACTTCGTCGATGCGCGTCGACAGGGTCGACATCCAGCCCAGGTAGTGCCGCGCCAGGAGCCAAGCCTGGTTCCGGCGCAGGTCGTCGGCAAGGGATGCGTCCCCGTGTGCCAGGGCCTCGGCGACCTGCGCCCAGAGAACGGCGGAGAACTCCAGGATCAGGGATGCGTGGTCCGGCAGATCGTGGAACTGTCCGGCCTTCTCCATGCCGTGCCGGCGATAGAGTTGGACCAGTTGTTGTACGCTCGGACCCATGAGGCTGCCGTCTAGGTAGAGGCCGGCATTGAGATCCACCCGGTAGGGCGGCGTGAGGAAGAGCCAGGTGTAGTCCCGCAGAAGCGCGCCGTTGACCGCGCCCCCGGCGAGGGCACGTTCCAGCCGTTGCAGCGGTGCACGCAGCTCCGGCGGGTTGCCCAGTTCCGATAGTGCATCCCGCAGGTCCGGCACCAGCTCGGCCTGCATGGCCGCCGCCAGTGCCTGCCCCCGGGGCGGGCGCAGGCACTGGGCCAGATCCAGGTAGCAGGCGGCGCGCGCCTGCGCCTGCACTGCCGGGGCGGGTGGCCGGCGGCTGCCTGTTCGTTTCAGGGCTGTTGCTGCCATGGGGATACTCCCTCAGTCGCCCCTATGGGGTCCGGTGTTGAAGAACCGGTCGCCGGCGGCGTATACCGTGATGGCCAGGAAGACTCCGATCAAGAACATGCCCCACTCGACGCTGTTGGGTGAATACTCCACCAGGGCCGGGATCCAGCTTCCCTTCCACAACGGCACGAGCTGCCCGCCGACGATGAACTCGTAGCGGGCGATGAAGATCCCGACGATGGCGAGTGCCCCGGCAGTGGTCTGGATGAGCGGGTTGCCCCGCAGACCGGCCATGCTCATGAAGACGATGGGTACGGCGAGGCAGATCAGAATCTCGAACCAGAAGAGCGGTGAGGCGACCATGTACTGGTAGACGATCTGCACGCCCTCGGCGCTGGACCACAGCCCCGCCGTGGTTCGGCTGACCACCACGATGGCGTAGCCAACCAGCGCCACCAGGAAGATCACCGGTAGATGCCGCTCCATCACCCGCCGCTTCGAAGCGGCCAGCCCCCCATGGCTGAATCGATGAGTGATGTTGAGAAACAGCAACGCCATGCCGAGCCCCGTGACCACTGAACCGACCCAGTAGTAGAGTGGCGTGGCGGCGCCGTACCACACGGGCCGCATCACCATCATTCCGTAGACCAGGCCCTGGGTGAAGAGCGCCCCGACACAAGTCAGCACGATGGCGATCGAGAGCATGCGCACGGTGTTATCACGGATATCCACCTGCCGCAGGCGCAACAACAGCCAGACCAGGAACACCACGTAGGCGCCCCAGAACGCGCCCATCCAGAGCATGGGCGAGCGGATCTGCATGTTCAGTGGAATTGCCCAGAGGGTGCGGAAGGCATGGCCCAGTTCCAGCGCCAGGGCAGCCAGCGCGCCGATGCTGAGGCCCAAAGCCAGGGTGAATAGCCGGGGGGCGATACGGTCCCAGCCCTCGATCCGGAACACGGCGCCGACGCCCGCCACCATGCTGACGCCGAAGGATGACAGTGCCAGGAAGGCGTAGGTCACCACCGGCAGGCCCCACATCATGTCGCTGCCCTGGGAGAGGGCGGCACCGCCGTGGATGAACTTGGGCCAGGCGGCGATCAAGCCGATTACCAGACCGATCACGCCGACCGCCAGCATCAGGGTGGCTGTCATCGTGTTGCCCGAGTAGCGTGGCCCGCCGGGAATCTGTTCTGCTGTTACGCTCATGAGGCAGTCTCCTCGTTCAGGCCTGATCGTCGAACTGGGGGTCGAACTTGGGCACGGTGCCGTGCTCACCCAGGTAGTAGACTTGTGGCTTGTTGCCGGTGTGCTCGAATACCCGTGTGCCACGCTTGTTTGCGATCAGCTCGTTGACCTTGCTCTCCGGATTGTCCAGGTCGCCGAAGTAGCGCGCCTTAGGGGCGCAGGTCCGCACGCAGGCGGGCACGTATTCGACGAGATCCGGATCATCCTCATCCAGGTCGGTGACGCCAGCCGGGGCCTTGCTGATCTTGTGGTAGCAGAAGGTGCACTTGGAGACGACGCCCCGCGGCTGGATGCCGATCCCCTTGCTCCAGTCCGACTCCGGGTTCTGGAACGGCGGGCTCCACATCTGGCCGTCGCTGCCCGGGAAGGCCTGGCGGATATCGGGCTCCAGCAGCGGCCTTTCGTCGGCGTAGAAACGCACGCCGTAGGGGCAGGCGATCATGCAGTACTTGCAGCCGATGCACTTGTTCCAGTCGATGAGCACCACGCCGTCATCGGTCTTGTAGGTGGCCCGGGTCGGGCACACGTGCACGCAGGACGGATTCTCGCACTGCATGCAGGGTCGCGGGAACCACTTGATCGAGGTATTGGGATACTTCCCTTCGTGGTAGAAGAGCACGTCCTGCCAGGACTCCCCGGGCAGGGTGTTGTTTTCCATTGCGCAGGCGGTAGTGCAGGCCTGACAGCCGGTGCACTTGTCCAGGTCGATGACCATTCCCCACTTCGGCATTGTCTCAACTCCTGTGGTTGGGGCGGTGCGTCTAGGCGCGCTCCACGCTGACCTTGGTGGTGTAGTAACTGGCGAGCCCGGAGATGCGGTCCGAGCGGTTGACCGTGATTTCACCGGAGTGGCCGGGCTTGCGGCCCTCGGCCCAGCGCCCCTGGGCCCAGTGACCATGCTCCATGGGCAGCACCACGGTGTCCGGCCGGGTGCCCTCGAAATAGCGGCAGTAGGCCTCGATTTCCCCCAGCTCGGAGCGGATCCTTACCCGGTCGCCGCTGCGGATGCCCCGCTCCCGGGCGGTCTCCGGGTGGATTTCCAGGTAGACGGTGCGGCGGCCACCCATCACCGGCTGCATCAGCGAGATGGAGTGGGGAATGTTGGCGCCCCGTCCCTCGGCATGCATTGCGGTCTTGGGGGTGGAGAAGTACAGGTCGCCGCCACCCGGATGTTCCGGCGCCACCCACTGGATGATGCCGGCCCGCTCCGCCGGTATGCCGAACTCCTGCTCCACGTAATCGGCATGCTGCTCCAGCTTGCCGGAGACGAACTCGAAGCGGCCGCTGGGCGTGCGCAGCAGCTTTTCCCTGACCTCCGACGGCGACATGCGGCGGTTGTAGCCTTCGCCGTCCCACTCGTAGAAAACGCCTCGGCGCTGGCGCCAGTGGTAGGGTTTCCTGTACCAGACGCCCTCCCGCTTCCAGGACTCGAAATCGTTGACGCCGTTGGTGCCCGGATCATCCCGGAATCCTTCCGCCAGGTGACGCAGCACGTTCTCGGTGTTATCCAGGGCCTGGTAGTACTCGCCCATGGGTCCATCGATGCGCTTGCCGATCTCGATGAGCGTGTCTCCGAATACCTTCGTGTCATAGAGCGGCTCCACCGCGGGCGTGCGCAGGGTAGCAATGGGCCAGCCCTCGAACGGATAGGTTGGCGCGTCCTGCAATCTCTCCAGATAGGTGTGATCCGGGAGGATGATGTCGGCGTACTTCGCGGACTCACTCGGGAAGGGCGAGGTCTCGATCACGAATATGTCCTTGAACGCCTCTTCCCAGACCTTGCTGTCCGGTGCTGTCCAGATGGGGTTGTTCAGATAGAACATCACCGTGTCGAGCTTGTAGGGCTCGCCCGCGAGGTGATTCGGGCCGATCTCCTGCATCATGTTCCGTGCCAAAGGCCAGCGGTTCGTACCCTTCATGTCGATGCGGGGCAGTTCGCCGCTGGCGATGCGTTCCTGCACCCGCCCGGCATGCTCGTCCATGTAGTCCCCGGCACTCACGGGCAGCGGGCCGTAGCTTGGTCCCATCTGGTAGAACATGCCACCCTCGGCGAACAGAGAGCCTACCAGGGCGTTCAGGGCGTGAATGGCCATCCCGTTCCAGGTGCCGTTGGAATGGGCCGTCGGCCCACGCTCGAAGATCGCCATGGCTGGTCGCGTAGTGCCGAACTCGCGGGCCACTTCGCTGATGTGCCGGGCCGGAATGGACGTGATTTTCTCTGCCCATGCCGGGGTGCGGTCCTTGAGTTCTTCATTCCACCAGGTTTCCAGGCCGTGCACCCAGCGCTGGTTGAAGTCATCACCGTCGATGGTTGCCCCGCTCTCGAAGCGGTTGCGGCCGTCGCGGAAATCGCCGACGAATTCCTTGTCCCAGAGCCCCTCGGTGAGGATTACGTGTGCGATGGCCAGGGCCATGGCACCGTCGGTGCCAGGCCGGATCAGAAGCTTCCGGTCGGCGGCTGCATTGGTGGCGTTGGCATGCACGTCAATGGCGGTGACCCGGGTCTTCGGGCTCTTGGTGCGGATGTGCCCCCAGACCTGCATCAGGTAGTTGTACGGGCGGAAGGCCTCGAGGAAGCCGGCGCCGAAGTTCAGCAGGTAGTTGACGTTCTTGTAGTCGTAGGCGTTGTAGGACTCGTTGCCGTCGGTGAGTCCCTTCGCCACCATCGAGCCGTCGGAGCACATGCTGGAATGGCCGATGGCGATGTTCGGCGAACCGTAGAGCTGGCCGAAGGTTCCCAGCAGTCCTGCGCAGGAAGCGCCCCAGCCACGACCGTAGAGGATTCCGAAGCGGTGTGATTCGTTGTTTGCCCGGAGTCCATTGAGACGCTCGGCGACAATGTCCAGCGCCTCTTCCCAGGAGATGGCCTCGAACTGCGGGTCCTCGTCCCGCCCCTTGTTGGGATTGGTGCGCCGCATGGGCCCCTTGTATCTGTCCGGATCGTAAAGGATGTAGGTACCCAGGTGCCCCTTGGGGCAGAGCTTGCCGTTGGCGATCGGGCTGTTCATCGAGCCGTAGATACCGTGCACCCGGCCGTCGGTGGTGTAGACGTCGATGCCGCAACGGGCCGGACACTGGTGGCAGACATTCTTGGTGACCACCGTCTCCCCACTGGAGAGCCGCTGCGCCTTGCTCTCGGAAATCGGATTGAGCCTCCGGAGCCCGATGCCGCCGGCGGCGAGCGCGCTCGCGGCGCCGGAAGCCTGCAGGAAGCGGCGGCGGGTGATCAGGGTTTCGAGTACGTTCATCCGGACTTTCCTCCGTGGTTCTGGTCCGTAACCACCGGGCCACCTCGCGTCAGAAAAGCGAAGCCGGCGGCGGCAAAGCGTCGGGACTTGCGACAGGGATGGCAGGTATTCTCGTGGGCATGCCGTGCGGTGAAGTTCCGACCGCAATCGTCGCACTCCCGCTGTTCCATGCGGTTGAGCTCCGCTGTGGGTTGACCACCCGAGTCGGCCACCACCCGGATGGCCTGTTCCGGGCAGTGCGCCTGGCACAGGCCGCAGGCGATACAGGCGGAGGCGTCCAGGTGGAGGCGACTCGTGGTGTCGCCGCGGTCGCGGACCAGCGCCCCCGTGGGACAGACCGCGGCGCAGACGCCATGGCCATCGCAGTCACCGTTCACGCTCAGCAGCGGCACCGCCGCCGGAGTTGTCGCCGACCCGGTGGCAGCGACGAGCTCAGCGGCGAGCCGCCGCCGCCGCGATGGTACGTGTTTGCCAACCAGAACCCGGGCTGCCGGGTCGGTTCCCACGTTATCCTCCCTGGCCCCGTGTACGGTAGCGGCGTGCCCGCCCAGGCGACGGAAAAAGTCGCGACGACCGGTGCGCGCCTGCAGGTCCCTTCCGGGCAGGTCGCGAGACGCCATACCCTCGCTCAACGGCTCCAGGCTGAATCGCGGCAGGTCGGCGTCGGGGACTCCGGTTTCCCCGAGGATGTGGTTGGCCGTCTCCAGCGCCCGGTCCGCGGGATGTCCTGTGCCGCAGCCATGTGCCGGGCAGTCCTGGCACCAGCCTCGATCCACAAGCGTGATGCCGGACGGTCCTGCGAGACGGTGCAGGGTGAGCATGCGGCTCGCATCGAGACCACCCAGGCAAGGCACGTGCAGCGTGCCACTACGGAGCGGGGCTTCCGGCACGCGCCAGCATTCGAGGCGGGTGACCGATGGCGCCGGCTGCCCCGGTAGCGGCAGTGCCGGAAAGCCCTGCACCTGCAGGGCGTCCGTGGGGCAGGCGGCGGCGCACCGGCCGCAGCCCAGACAATCGCCGGTGAGTACCGGTCCGCGTTCACTCACTTGCAGCGCGGACACGGGGCACGCATCCGCGCAGGCAGCGCAGTTGCTGTGGGTACTTCGAGCCGGGAGGCAACTCGCGGTGTCCAGCCGCAGTGGCGATTCGGACCCAGCGATAGGGCGATACTCCTCCAGACCCGGCTTGCCGTGAACTTCGTACAACATCATGATCAGGTAACCGGTGACCAATCGGCTCTCGGGCCGACTCACTTGAGCCCGAGCAAGAACGAGGCCAACCGGGCCGGTTACACTGCGACGACAGATAGCCGGGCTGTTCTGCCATGACGATGTTTCCGCCGGGTAACATGAGAATCGGATGGGGTTACGCTTTGGTAACCAACCGAGCGCGATGGTTCATCGGGCTGTTCCTGCCAGTCGTGTTCTGCATGCTGGCGGGGATGCAATCGGTTGCAACAGCGGACCGTACACTACGTATCGGGCTGACGCCGGTCATGCTGGAGGACCAGGTCCGGTTTCTCGATCGCTGGCGCGGCTATCTGGAGAAACGGCTCGGGCGCGAGGTAGAGTTCGTTCGCCGTAACAGTTATGGCGAGATCATTGAACTCGCTCTGCGCGGCCGGGTGGATTTTGCCTGGCTGTGCGGCTTCCCGTACGTGCAGCACCGGGATGCGCTGAATCTGGTTGTCGCTCCACTCTACGACGGCGAGCCGCTCTACCAGTCCTACCTGATCGTCCCGGTCAGTGACGACACCACTCGGCACCTGCTGGACCTCAGGGGAGCCATCTTTGCCTATGCCGATCCGAACTCCAACTCAGGCTGGCTTTACCCGGAGCACGTCCTCCGTCAGGCCGGCAGCAGCGGTGAGCGGCACTTTCAGCGCACCTTCTATACATGGGGTCATCAGCGGGTAATCGAGGCCGTCGCGGCGGGCCTGGCGGAAGGCGGCGCCGTGGATGGCTATGTCTGGGAAACGCTGTCCCGGATCGAGCCGAATCTGACTGCGCGAACGCGGGTCGTGAGTCGGTCGGACCACTTCGGGTTTCCGCCGATCGTGGCGACGTCCGCGGCGGACGAGGCAACGAGCGAGGCGTTCAGGGAGGTGCTGCTGGGCATGGTCGAGGATCCGATGGGCCGGGAATTGCTTGACGAACTCAACCTCGATGGCTTTGCCCATGTGGAATCGAGCCTTTACGAATCCATCGGTGTGCTCAGCCGCGAAGTGGCAGAGGGTCGTTACTAACGTCTCTACAAAGGTTGGTAGTTCTCCGGCGGTCGACTACGCGGCCGCAGGCAACGCGGGACAGGAACCGGGCATGCTCGAAGCACTCAGTTACCGCGTCAAGGTGCCGCTCAACATCTCGCTGGTGGTGATGGTGACCGTGGGCGTCATTACCCTCACTCTGCTCGGGTACAACTACCGGCTGATGGACCGGGAGATGCTGCAGGGAGGCGAGAGCCTGGGCCGGGTTCTGGCGAAGGGTGTGGCCGCCCCCATGCTTCGGGACGACCTCTGGACGGTCTGGGATACCCTGCGCGCACCCATGGACGTTGACGGCGGGGAAAGCCTGCGTCCAGAGACCGTTACGGTCATCGATGGCGCCGGCCGGGTGTTTGCATCGACGCGCCCGGACGTGTTCCGCGTAGCGAGTCGACCCGGGGTGGTGGATTCGCGATATGCGGATCTGTCGGGGGCATCGGCCGACAGCGCCGCGGTTGCCAGTCGCTGGCTGGACGGCGACAGTCTGCTGGTATCCGTGCCGGTGCTGGTGGACGGCAGTGAGATTGGCAATGTGCTGCTGGAGTATCGGCGGCCGGCATTTTTCGACCGCTTCGGTGGCGCCCTGCAACAGGTGTTTGCAACCACCCTCGTGATCCTGCTGATCGTGCTTCCCATTGGCTGGTGGCTGGGCATGAGGGTTGCGCGACCCCTGCAGGAGCTTGCCGGTCTGATGGATCGAATCGGAACCGAATCCCCGAGCCGCCTGCGGCATGAGCTCCCCGCCGGAGCGCAAACCGGCCGGGATGAGATCGTGCGCCTGCGCGCCCGTTTTCGGGAGATGCTTGGACAACTGGCCGACAAGGAGATGCTGGAGCAGGAAATGGTCCGGGCGGATCGACTGGCAGCCCTCGGCCGGCTCACTGCCGGCATCGCCCATGAGATCAACAACCCCCTGGGCGGCATGCTCAACGCACTGTCAACGCAACGGCGCCACGGTCGTGGGGACCCGGTGACCGAGCGGACGCTGTCGCTGCTGGAACGTGGTCTGGAGCAGGTGCGGGATATCGTCGCTGCGCTGTTGGTGGAAGCCCGCTTCAAGGGCCATGATCTGCGGCCCGAGGACATTGCCGATGTGATCACGCTGGTGGAAAGCGATGACCATGGCTCCGGGGTCGATCTGGAATGGGAACACCGGCTTGAGGGGCCGGTTCCCTTGCCATCCACCCCGGTGCGGCAGATATTGATCAACCTGCTGCTGAACGCGGTGCGGGCGGCGGGGAAGGCCGGTTATGTCGGTTGCTGGATAGAGTGTGAAGGTCAGTCGCTGCGACTCACGGTCTGCAACAGCGGCAGGCACATCCCCGAGGCGCAGATGGGACATCTGTTCGAACCCTTCTCCACTGGCGATACGGATGACAGCGGAACAGGCCTCGGCCTCTGGGTCTGTTACCAGATCGTCCAGCAACTGAATGGCCGCATCGACGTGCGCAGCCATCCCGGCCGAACCTGTTTCCGGGTGGAACTGCCCCTGATGGAAAGGCGCGATCATGACGCTGAAGCTGTGCCTGCTGGAAGATGACACCATCATGGGCGAATCCCTGCGGGATCGCTTCGAGATGGAAGGCTACGCGGTGGACTGGTTCCGTAGCGCCGGTGCCGCCGAGTCGGCGCTGGTAGCCGGAGGTTATAGCCTGTTCATCAGTGACATCCGCCTGCCGGACGAAACCGGCGATCGCCTCTACGACCGGCTGCGCAATGCCCACGGTGTGAATCTGCCGCCGGTCATTTTCATCACCGGCTACGGTTCCATCGACACCGCCGTGCATCTGCTCAAGGCGGGTGCAGCGGACTACGTGGTCAAACCCTTCGACCTGGACGAACTCGTTGACAAGGCCGCCGACCTTGGGAGCCTCGGCGACAGGCCACCGGCGTCTTCCGGGGAAGGGCCGCGGCTGGGCGTGGCCCCTGCCATGCGCCGGGTGGAGGAACAGCTACGGCGGCTGGCTGCCGCCGGCGCCAGTGTTCTGCTCATGGGCGAGTCCGGTGTCGGCAAGGAATACGCGGCGCGCTACTTCCACGAGCATGGTCCCGGCATTGCCCGCCCCTTCATTGCCGTCAACTGTGGCGCCCTCACGGAGTCGTTGCTGGAGGCTGAGCTGTTTGGCCACGAACGGGGTGCGTTCACCGGCGCGCAACGCGTGAAGCGGGGCGTGTTCGAGCAGGCCCAGGGCGGAACGCTGTTTCTCGACGAGATCGGGGATATGCCGCCGACGATGCAGGTGCGCCTGTTGCGGGCGACCCAGGAGCGACAGATCGTTCGTGTCGGCGGCGAGACGCCGATTGACGTCTCACTGACGCTGGTCTCGGCCACCCACCGTGACCTGCGGGCCCTGGTGGCCGCAGGGGAGTTTCGGGAAGACCTCTATTACCGTATCAATACGGTGCAGGTGCGTATTCCACCGTTGCGCGAGCGCCCCGAGGACATACTCTGGTTCGCCCGGCAGTTCCTCGGCACTCTTGCGGGAAACGGATCGCCGCGAAGCCTGTCCCCGGAGGCCGAGCGCATGCTGCTGCGCCGGCCGTGGCCCGGAAATCTGCGGGAACTAGGCCATTGCCTTGAGCGCGCGCTGCTGTTGTCCGATGCCATTGAGCTGGCGCCGGATGACCTGCTGGATGACACGAACCCCGAGCAGGTCGGTGAAGCTGACGATGAAGGGCTCAGCAGTTACCTGCAGCAGTGCGAGCGGGATCACATCCGCCGCGCGTTGGCCCGCCATCAATGGCGCATCGCGGTCACGGCGGAGAGCCTCGGCATCAGCCGCAAGAACCTCTGGGAGAAGATGCGCAGGCTGGAGATCAGCACCGATGAATCATGAAGGCTGGTCCGTTGTCTGATCCATTGTGGCCTGCAGCCATTTCAGCGCCTCCTGCGCCTGTCGATGACCCTGGGTTGCGGCGGCAGCAAACCAGTGACAGGCAGCCTCGCGGTCACGCGTGGTCCCCAGGCCTTCCGCCAGCATGATCGCCAGGTTGTATTGCGCGACGGCAAACCCGCGCTCGGCAGCGTAGCGATAACACCGGCAGGCCCGCTCCGCATCCGGCGGGACGGTCTTGCCCTGATCGTACATGACGCCCAGGTTGGTCATGGCCTCGGGATCCCCCGCCCGCGCCGCGGTCACGTACTGGTTCCACGCGGCATGCAGATCCTCTGCAACGCCGTCGCCGCGGCGGTAGCGGTTGCCGAGTTCCACCCGGGCACGCTGGCTGCCCGCGGCCGCTGCCAGCTTCAGCAGGCGGATCGCTTCCTCCGATGCCCCATTGGCGGATGTTTCCATCCGGTAACGCTGGTACAGGGCCCAGGGGTCCGCGCCGCCCTCCGCTGGTGTGACGGCAGACATCTCCGGCGCGGGTTGCCGGCCGCTGCCATGCAGTGCCTGTAGCAGGCTCGAGGTGGTATTCACGGGTCTTGCGCTCACGTCGGTGTCCCCATCCAGTGACGAACTCGACGCAGGGTTGTGCAAGCCGCATGCCGTTACAGCACCAGCCAGCCGATCACGGCACACAGTGGCACCAGCAGGTATACCGGCAGCAGGCCGGCCCACAGCGAGGCGAAGGCCAGTGCGACAATCACCACATCCAGCCAGCCGGTGATGCCGTAGATGGCGATGGGGTTCCAGAGCACGGCGGCCAGCAGCCCCACCACGCCGGCGTTGATACCGAACACCGCGCGCTGCAACACGCGGTTGCGTCCCACGGTGAGCCACCAGGGCAGGGCGGCCATCAGCAGCAACGTGCCGGGCAGAAAGATGGCGACCACGGCGATCAGCCCGGCAATGATGGGCATGTGCGGCAGCGCCTCGGCACCGAGATAGCCGGCGAAGCTGAACAGCGGGCCGGGCAGGGCCTGGGCGACGCCATAGCCCGCCAGGAAGGTCTGGCTGTCGATGCCGCTGGGCGCGGCGATCTCCCGGTCCAGCAGGGGCAGCATCACATGACCGCCGCCGAACACCAGGGCGCCGACCCGGTAGAAGCTGTCGATAAAACCGGGTAGGCCGCCAGGAAACTGCAGTGCCAGCAGCGGTAAGCCGACCAGCCCGGCAACAAGGATCACAAGCGCGATAATGCCAACCCGGCGGCTGATCGGGCTCTTCAGTGCGCCGTCCCTCGCGGCCGGAGCGGGCATGGGCAGCAGAAACGCCAGTGCCGCGCCTGCCAGTAGCGCACTGACCTGCCCGAGTGGGTTGGGCCAGATGAGGGCGACGGCGGTGGCAACCACGGCGATGGTGGCGCGGGGGAGGTCGGGAGAGAGGCTCCGGGCCATGCTCATCACCGCATGGGCCACCACCGCGACGGCGGCGAGCTTGAGGCCGTGCAGCCAGCCGGCCTGCTGCAGGGTGTCCGGGTCGATCCAGTTCAGCCCCAGTGCCAGGCTGATCATGATGGCGGCGGAAGGCGCGGTGAAGGCAATCCAG
>SLLM01000379.1 GCA_007134055.1 Ectothiorhodospiraceae bacterium
AGGAGGAGAACGGATCCTGCTCGAGCTGTTTCACCCCGAGGGAAATACGTTCCCGCTCCGCGTCCACGGAGAGCACCACGGCCTCGACTTCGTCACCCTTCTTGTAATTGCGTACCGCTTCCTCGCCGGTTTCGTCCCAGGAGAGATCGGACAGGTGAACCAGGCCGTCGATACCGCCTTCCAGACCGATGAAAATACCGAAATCAGTGATGGACTTGATGCCGCCACTCACCCGGTCACCCTTGTTGTAGGTGCCGGCAAACAGTTCCCACGGGTTTGCCTGGCACTGCTTGATGCCCAGTGAGATCCGTCGCCGTTCCTCGTCGATGTCCAGCACCATGACCTCGACCTCGTCGCCGACGGACACAAGCTTGGCGGGATTGATGTTCTTGTTGGTCCAGTCCATCTCTGAGACGTGGACGAGGCCTTCCACGCCTTCCTCGATCTCCACGAAACAGCCGTAGTCGGTAATGTTGGTGACCTTGCCGAATACCCGGGTATTTTCGGGATAACGCCGGGCGATGTTCTCCCACGGGTCCTCGCCGAGCTGCTTGAGGCCAAGAGAGACCCGATTGCGCTCTCGGTCGAACTTGAGGACCTTGACCTCGATCTCCTGGCCCACCTCGACCACTTCCGAGGGATGCTTCACGCGCCGCCAGGCCATGTCGGTGATGTGCAGCAACCCGTCGATACCGCCCAGGTCCACGAAAGCACCGTAGTCGGTCAGATTCTTGACGATGCCCTTGAGAACCTGGCCTTCCTGCAGGCGCTCGAGCAGGGCTTCCCGTTCGGCGCTGTATTCTTCCTCGACCACGGCGCGCCGGGAAACAACGACGTTGTTGCGCCGCTCGTCCAGCTTGATGACCTTGAACTCCAGCTCACGGCCTTCCAGGTAGGTGGTATCGCGCACCGGCCGGATATCCACCAGGGATCCGGGGAGGAACGCCCGGATATGCTTGAGATCCACCGTGAAGCCGCCCTTTACCTTGCCGCTGATGATACCGTTCACGGTATCACCAGATTCGTAGGCCTTCTCCAGATGCTTCCACGCATGAGCGCGCTTGGCCTTCTCCCGCGAAAGCCGGGTTTCGCCGAAGCCATCCTCAACGGCATCCAGCGCCACCTCCACGTCGTCCCCGACCTGGACCTCGAGCTCTCCGGACTCTCCGAAAAACTCGTTTACGGGGATCACCGCCTCGGACTTGAGGCCGGCGTTGACCACCACATGCTCACCCTGGATCGCCATCACCTTTCCGGTGACGATGGCCCCGGGGCGCATGTCCGTACGGGCCAGGCTCTCTTCAAACAGTTCCGCAAAGCTTTCGCTCATGTGTTCATCGTTCCTAGACTGTGCAACGTCATGTTGCCGTCTGTGGTTGGCGTTAGAATGAACGGGCCGCCGCCCTGCCCGGCGCCACGACCCACCTGCACTTCACCTTCCCTCAACGAATGCGACATTGGCGCCCGAGCAACCCGAGCACCGAGTCGACCACCGATTCGATGGATCGGCCGGTGGTATCCACCACCGTGGCATCATCGGCCGGCATCAACGGGGCGACGGAACGGGAACTGTCGCGCCGATCCCGCTCCGCGATCTCCTGTAAAAGACCGGGAAGGTTAACATTGACCCCCTGCTCCTTCAACTGCTTATGACGCCTCCGCGCACGCTCCTCGGGGCTTGCGGTGAGGAACACCTTGACCGTTGCGTCCGGAAACACAACGGTGCCCATGTCACGGCCGTCGGCGATGAGTCCCGGTGGCTTGCGGAACGCCCTCTGCCGTTCCAGCAGAGCGTCACGCACGGATGCGATGGCCGCCAGCCTGGAAGCGAGGCTGCCGGTACCCTCGGAGCGCAATTCCTCCGTCACGTCGGTATTGTCGAGGATGACCCGGACGCCACCGCCCTGCGCATCCGGCTCGAAGGACAGGTCCAGGCTGCCGGCAAGCTCCGCTACCGCGTCGCCGTCGCCATCATCCATCCCCCTGTGACCGGCGGCCACCGCCAGCGCCCGATAGATGGCGCCACTGTCGAGCAGATGCCAGCCGGTGCGTGCCTGCACCAGACGACATACCGTTCCCTTGCCCGAACCGCCCGGTCCATCCACGGCCAGTACGGGTACCGGATTCACGACACCGCCCCGGTCTCGGTAACACCGAGTCCCGCTTCCCGGGCAAGGCGGGCAAAGCCGGGAAAGGAGGTGGCGACATTGTCGCAGTCCAGCACCTCGATGGATTCCCTCGCCCGCAGGGCGGCCATGGCCAGGGCCATGGCAATGCGGTGATCACCGTGGCTTCGAACCTGCCCACCCTGCAGGACATGACCCTCACGCCGACGACCACCCCGGATCACCATGCCGTCGGCCGTGGGCTCCGCTTCCACCCCCAACTCCTGCAGCCCTTCCGCCATGACCGCAATCCGGTCACTTTCCTTGAACCGCAATTCCTCGGCGCCGGTCAGGACCGTGTCTCCCTGGGCGCAGGCCGCCGCGACAAACAAGACCGGAAACTCATCGATGGCCAACGGCACCATACGCTCCGGGATGCGAATCCCTCGCAGCCAGCTGGACTTCACGTGGATGTCGGCCACCGGCTCGCCGCCGACCTCACGCCGGTTGCGCAGCTCGATGTCCGCACCCATCAGCGAAAGGATATCCAGGACTCCCGTGCGGGTCGGATTCACCCCGACGTGCTCGATGACAATCTCGGAATCCGGAGCGATACAGGCGCCAACCAGGAAAAACGCCGCCGAGGAGATGTCCCCGGGCACGTCGATGTCCGCTGCTCGCAGCCGTCCGCCCCCTTCGACACCGACCCAGCCGTGTTCGCGGTACACCGGGTAGCCGAACCCTTCCAGCATGCGTTCTGTATGATCGCGGGTGGGCGCCGGCTCCTTCACCCAGGTCTCGCCCTCGGCGTAGAGGCCGGCCAGCAGGAGCCCGGACTTCACCTGGGCGCTGGCGACCGGCATTTCGTAACGAATGCCGCGCAAACGCTGACCGCCGTGGATCAGCAGTGGAGCGGTGCCCGCTTCGGTGGCATGAATGCTGGCGCCCATGCTGGTGAGAGGCGTCGTAATCCGTCCCATGGGCCGTGCCGAGAGCGAAGCATCGCCGGTCAGTACGGAGTCGAACCCCTGCCCGGACAGCAGGCCGCACAGCAGCCGCATGGACGTACCCGAGTTGCCGAGGTCCAGGGGACCAGCCGGCGCCCGCAGGCCGTCCACTCCCACACCATCGATTGCCACTCGACCGGAACCGGGACCTTCGATGGACACGCCCAGGGCGCGGAAGCTCCGCAGGGTGGCGAGGGCGTCCGCCCCCTCGAGGAAGCCCGAAACCCGGGTGTGCCCGTCGGCCAGGGAACCCAGCATGATGGCCCGGTGGGAGATAGACTTGTCTCCGGGCACCCGGAAGCGCCCACGCAGGCGGCCTCCCGGGCTCAGCGTGAACGTGTGGCCCTGCGATTCACCTGTATTCACAGTCTGTCAGCCTTTTCCTGGAAGCAAGCAGCAAATCATCAGATCCGGAAAGCTCGATATCGCCACGGCGGCCTACCCTTCCAGCATGGCGAGAAACCGGCGCCGCGCATCCCGCGCATTGCTGAAACACCGCTGCAACCGCACACCATCTCCCTGCCGGATCGCTTCGGTCAGCTGCCGCACATCTTCCATGTAGCGCTCCAACGCGGCGACCACGGCCTCACCGTTGGCCAGGCAGATATCCCGCCACATATCCGGATCACTGGAAGCGATGCGCGTGAAATCGCGAAAACCGCCGGCGGCAAACTGGAAGATCTCGTCCCGGTCGGACCATCGCGAGAGCGTGTCCACCAGGGCATAGGCGAGCACATGGGGCAGATGGGATGTCGCCGCCAGCACCTCGTCGTGATGGGCCACATCCATTTCCGTCACCCGGGCACCCGCGATGCGCCAGAGCCGCCGCACCAGCACGACAGCATCCTCCCGGGTCTCCGGCAGCGGCGTGAGGACGACGCGGCGGTTGCGGTAAAGGTCCGGGAAGGACGCCTCGACGCCGCTCTTCTCGGTACCGGCAATGGGATGGCCCGGGACGAAACGCGGCAGCGCGTCGCCCAGACTGGCCCGCGCATCCGCCACCACGCTGGCCTTGGCGCTGCCCACATCGGTGATCACCGCTTGCGCCGGAAGCGCCGAACGCATCGTGTCCAGAACCGGCCGCATCGCCCTCAGGGGCACGGCGATGACTACGAGGTCGGCGCCGGCAACCGCCTCCTCCGGGCGGGTGCTGTAGCGGTCGATCACTCCCAGATCCACCGCCCGCCGGAGATGGTCCGGGTCACGACCGCAGCCGACGATTTCTTCCACCTGGCCCGCGGTCCGCAGCGCGCGGGCCAGGGAACCACCGATCAGGCCGACACCGATGACCGTAAGTCGTCCCAGGAAGCTTCCGGAGTCCGCCCTCATCATCGGGCAACCCGGGGATAGGATCCGAGCACACGGAACAGGGACGCCTGGGCGCGCATTTCCGCGAGCGCCTTCTGCACGAGATCGTCCTCGACGTGGCCCAGCAGATCGATGAAGAAGGCGTAGTCCCACACCCCCTGCCGCGAAGGCCGCGCATCGAGGCGGGTCATGTTGATGCCGTGATCGGACAGGGGCTGGAGCAGCCGGACAAGTCCCCCCGGCTGATCCGTTCGCGAAACCACCAGGGACGTCTTGTCATCTCCCGTGGCCGGCGGCGACTGCCTGCCTATCACCAGGAAACGCGTGGTGTTTCCCACGTGGTCCTCGATGCCTTCTGCCAGTAGCTCAAGGCCGTACATCTCCGCTGCCGCCTCGCTGGCGATGGCACCGGCACCCTCTTCCGTGGCGGCGCGACGGGCTGCATCCGCCGTGCTGCTGACCGACACCCGCTCCACCGCCGGCAGGTTGATATCGAGCCATGCACGGCACTGGGCCAGACCCTGGGGATGGGAGTACACCCGGCGGAGGTCGCTTCGTTCGGCGTGACGGCTGGCCAGGTGGTGCTGGATGCGCAGTTCCACCTCGCCAACGATCTGCAGAGGGCTGTTCAGGAAACAGTCGAGCGTATGATTGACAACACCTTCGGTCGAGTTCTCGACCGGCACCACGCCGTAGTGAATGTCTCCGGTTTCCACTTCCTTGAAGACATTGTCGATCGACGCCAGCGGCTGTAGCTGAACCCCATGCCCGAACTGCTTGAGTGCCGCGGCCTGCGTGAAGGTTCCCGCCGGGCCCAGGAAGCCGATACGCAGGGGTTGCTGCAGGGCAAGGCAGGCGGACATGATCTCCCGGAACAGCCGGGTGACGGTGTCCTCGGACAGCGGCCCGCGATTAAGGGAGAGCAATCGCCGCAGGACCTGCTGTTCGCGCTCCGGCCGGTAGAAGTCCTCCTGTTCCCCGGCGTCCCGCTTGATCCGCGCCACCTCCTGGGCGAGGCGACCGCGCTCACTGATCAGGCGCAGGATCTCCGTATCGACGGTATCGATCCGCTGCCTCACCTCGCCGAGTCTGTCCTCATCCTTCATCGCCTTGCGCCCCGACTCTTTCCCGTCTCTACCCGATGGCCCCGCGGAACCGTCCGGCTCCCCGTCCACCCGTGCCGGCGACTCATCATGCCCGTGGCTACGCCGTGCGCGGGCGCCTGAACCGCGCCACTAGCGTATGACACGCACGGAAAGCACGCCATCGATACAGCGGACGGTTTCCGCCACGCGCTCGGGGATCGCGCCCTCCACGTCCACCAGTGTGTACGCGAGATCACCCCGGGACTTGTTATACATGTCGTCGATGTTCAGGTCGGCATTCGCCAGCGCGGTGGAAATCTGCCCGAGCATGTTCGGTACGTTCGCGTTCACCACCGCCAGCCGTTCCCCCTTGTCGCTGCGCGGCATCACGACCGTAGGGAAGTTTACCGAGTTCTGCACATTGCCGTTCTCCAGATAGTCGCGCACCTGGTCGGCAACCATAACGGCACAGTTCTCCTCGGCTTCACGCGTCGAGGCACCCAGGTGAGGCAACGTAATGCAGCGCGGATGATGCCGCGTCCGGTTAGTGGGGAAATCGTTGACGTAGGCCGCCAGATGCTCCTCGTCCAGGGATGCAATCACCGCCTCGTCATCAACGATGCCGGCCCGGGAGAAATTCATCACCACCGCGCCGGCAGGCATCATCCGCAACCGCTCGGCATTGATGAGCCCCCTGGTGTGGTCGTTCAGCGGCACGTGCACGGAGATGAAGTCCGAACAACTGGCAACTTCGTCGACGCTATGAGCCTGTTTCACATCACTGGCGAGTTCCCAGGCACGCCCCACCGTGATACCCGGGTCGAACCCGACCACTTTCATGCCAAGTGCCTGAGCCGCATTGGCGACCTTGACCCCGATGGCGCCGAGCCCGATCACGCCCAGCGTGCGCCCCGGGAGTTCGAAACCGACAAACCGCTTCTTGCCGGCCTCCACCTGCTTGCTGACCTCCTGGTCACTGCCCTCCAGCCCGCGGACGAACTCCCACCCCGGACAGATGTTGCGGGCCGCCAGCAGCATGCCGGCAAGGACCAGTTCCTTGACCGCATTGGCGTTCGCCCCAGGAGCATTGAACACCACGACACCCCGGCGACTCAGGGCATCCACCGGAATGTTGTTGACCCCGGCACCGGCCCGCCCGATGGCCGCCACCGTGTCAGGAATGTCCATGTCATGCATCCTGTGGGAGCGCACCAGGATTGCATCCGGGTGGCCGATTTCGGAGGCCACTTCGTAGCGGTCCCGGGGCAGCCGGTCCAGCCCCTTGACGGAAATGTTGTTCAGTGTCTGGATCTTGAACATCGGGTTCTCCCTGATCGGTTGCCGGACGGCCGGAAGTTCAGCCATTGCGCCGCTCGAAGTCATGCATGAATTCTATGAGCGCGTCGATCCCGGCTTCCGGCATGGCATTGTAGATGCTGGCACGCATTCCGCCGACGCTGCGGTGGCCCTTGAGGGTGGCAAGCCCCCGCTCGCCCGCCTCGGCAAGGAAACGTGCATCAAGGCTGCTGTCCGCCAGGATGAACGGCACGTTCATCCACGAGCGACAGGCCACATCCACGGGGTTGCTGTAGAAGGCCGACCGGTCGATGGCGTCGTAGAGTTTCTCCGCCTTGCGACGATTGCGCTCGGCCATGGCCTCCAGCCCCCCTTGCTCCCGGATCCAGCGGAACACCAGCCCGGCAAGGTACCAGGCGTAGGTCGGCGGCGTATTGGACATGGAATCGGCGGAGGCCTGGACCTGGAAATCCCAGATCGTCGGCGTGACCGGCAGGCTGTCACCGAGCAGATCCTCGCGCACGATCACGAGGGTGACCCCGGCCGGCCCGATGTTCTTCTGTGCTCCCGCATAGATCAGGCCGAATCGGGCGACATCCACGGGGCGTGACAGAATGGTAGAGGACATGTCCGCCACCAGCGGTGCGTCCACCTCGGGCACCTGGTGAAACTCAACCCCGGTAATGGTCTCGTTGGCGCAATAGTGAACGTAGGCCGCGTCCTCGCGCAGCTGCCATCCGGCACGATCGGGAATGCCGAAGGTACCCTCGGGCGTCGACGCGGCAACATTGACCTCGCAGTACTTGCGCGCCTCCTTGATCGCCTTCCTCGACCAGGAACCGGTGTCGATGTAATCCGCCTGGCCGGTACCCCGCAGCAGATTCATGGGTATGGCGGCGAACATGCCGCTGGCGCCGCCCTGGAGGAACAGGACCCGGTAATTGTCCGGCACCTCGAGCAGCGCACGCAGATCCTGCTCCGCCTGGGCAGCGATGGAAACGAACTCCTTGCCGCGGTGGCTCATCTCCATTACCGACATGCCGGTGCCCTGCCAGTCCAGCATCTCACCGGCGGCCTGGCGGAGCACTTCCTGCGGAAGCATGGCCGGGCCGGCGCTGAAATTGTAAACACGTGCCATGTGATGTGGCTCCTTGCAAGATGATAAGGGTTTCCATGCGGATAACGGACATCACCGCCCGCTACAGGCGGTGATGCCGGCAGGCGTGGCTCAGTCGCCGCCCGGCTGCTCCTCGCCTGCGTCCTCGCCGTTGTCGTCGTACAGCAACTCGAGGCGTTCCAGGCCGACCAGCGATTCATCCCCGGCAACGGAGATAAGCTTGACGCCCTGGGTATTGCGGCTCATGACGGAGATCCCGCCCACCGGGGTGCGCACGAGGGTTCCGCTGCGGGTAATCAGCATGATCTCGTCACCTTCCACGACCTGGACGGCACCAACCACGTCGCCGTTGCGCTCGCCAGTGCGGATGGAGATCACGCCCATGCCGCCGCGCCCCCGCCTGGGGTAGTCCGCCAGGGGCGTGCGTTTGCCGTAGCCGTTCTCCGTGGCGGTCAGGATATCGCCTTCCCCCAGGATCAGGAGAGCGATGACGTACTGGCCCGGCTCGAGACGCATGCCGCGCACGCCGGCCGCTGTCCGGCCCATGGCGCGCACTTCGCTCTCGCGGAAGCGGATCGCCTTGCCGGCGTTGCTGAGCAGCATGATATCGCGGCTGCCGTCGGTAATACCGACGTTCACCAGGTAGTCATCCCCCCGCAGGTCCACCGCGATGATGCCCGTGGACCGGGGCCGGGAGAAATGGGATAGCGGTGTCTTTTTCACCGTGCCGTGGCGCGTTGCCATGAGGACAAAGTACGATTCGTCGAACTCGCGCACCGGCAGCACGGCGTTGATGCGCTCACCTTCCTCCAGCGGCAGCAGGTTCACGACCGGCTTGCCCCGAGACGCCCGGCTTCCCTGGGGGAGTTCATAGACCTTGAGCCAGTAGCACTTGCCATGGCTTGAGAAGCACAGCAACGTGTCGTGGGTATTCGCCACCCAGAGCTGATCGATGAAGTCCTCATCCTTCATCGCCGTAGCGCTCTTGCCGCGGCCGCCACGACGCTGCGCCTGGTAGGTATCCAGAGGCTGGTACTTGGCGTATCCCTGGTGGGACATGGTCACGACCACATCCTCCGGAGTGATGAGATCCTCCATGGTCAGGTCGAGCTGATCCCGGATGATCTCCGAACGCCGCGGGTCGCCATACTGCTCCTTGAGCGCGGCCAGTTCCTCGCGAATGACCTCCATGAGGCGGTCGGTACTGTCGAGTATCGTTATGAGGTCGGCAATGCGCAGCAGCAGATCCCGGAACTCGTCGAGAATCTTGTCCTGCTCGAGGCCGGTGAGGCGATGCAGCCGCAGGTCGAGTATCGCCTGGGCCTGTGCCTCCGACAGGCGGTACCCGTCATCGTCCAGGCCGAACTCCGGGGCCAGCGTCTCGGGCCGGGACGCCTGCGCCCCGGCGCGCTCCAGCATGCCCGTGACCATGCCCGGCGGCCAGCGCCGCTCCATCAGCCCCTGACGGGCCTCCGCCGGGCCCGGCGAGGCCCGGATCAGGGCGATCACATCGTCGATGTTGGCCAACGCTACCGCGAGCCCCTCCAGCACGTGGGCCCGTTCCCGCGCCTTGCGCAGGTCGAAGATCGTGCGCCGCGTCACCACCTCGCGGCGGTGGCGCAGGAACGCTTCGAGGATGTCCTTCAGGTTCAGCAGCCGCGGCTGGCCGCCTTCCAGCGCAACCATGTTGATGCCGAACACGGTCTGCATCTGGGTCTGCTGGAAGAGGTTGTTGAGCACCACCTCCGCCACCTCGCCGCGACGCAGTTCGATGACCATGCGCATGCCGTCCTTGTCGGACTCGTCGCGCAGCTCGGTAATGCCCTCCAGGCGCCGTTCCTTGACGAGCTCGGCGATTTTCTCCAGCAGGCGGGCCTTGTTGACCTGATAGGGCAACTCCGTGACGATGATGGCCTGCTTGCCGTTGCGGGAGTCTTCCTCGATCTCCGTGCGGGCACGCATCAACAGCCGCCCGCGGCCGGTACGGTAGGCCTCGTGGACGCCCGAGGTGCCATTGATAATGCCGGCGGTGGGAAGATCGGGGCCCGGGATGTAGCGGATCAGATCCTCAACGCCGAGTCCCTCGTCATCGATCAGTGCAAGACAGGCATCTACCACTTCCCCCAGGTTGTGCGGAGGCACATTGGTCGCCATGCCCACGGCGATCCCCGAGCCACCGTTGACCAGCAGATTGGGCACCTTGGTGGGCATCACTGCCGGTTCCGACTCGGAACCATCGTAGTTCTCGATGAAGTCGACGGTTTCCTTGTCGATGTCCACCAGCAGCTCGTGGGCGATCCTGGCCATGCGCACCTCGGTATAACGCATGGCCGCGGGGGCATCGCCATCCACCGAGCCGAAATTGCCCTGGCCGTCCACCAGCATGTAGCGCATGGCGAATGGCTGCGCCATGCGCACGATGGTGTCATAGACCGCGGAATCCCCGTGCGGGTGGTACTTACCGATGACGTCGCCCACCACGCGGGCGGATTTCTTGTAGGCCCGGTTCCAGTCGTTGCCGAGTTCGCGCATGGCGAACAATACCCGCCGGTGAACCGGCTTGAGACCATCCCGGACATCGGGGAGTGCCCTGCCCACGATCACGCTCATGGCGTAATCGAGGTAGGACTTCTTCATCTCGTCTTCCAGATTAACGGGGAGTATTTCTTTTGCGACGTTGGCCATCGACGCTCTCTAGGTGGTCCTCAACAGGGCTGGCCGGAATACCACATCCGGGAGGACCTCATCGCGGTGCCTCCCGTACTGCAGCGGGCCTCGGAAAAACGCTGGATGATAGCATAGCGGGACGGCAGACCGCATGGTCGACCGACCCGCTGCTGGCGTTTCACGCAGGTTTACGGCAGGCCGGGGCTGTCAGTCCTGCGCATCTGTGCGATAGGCGCGCGTGATCGCCACCACCTCCACTGGCACATCCCGGTGCATGCCGTGGCTGCCTGTCGCCACCCCCGCAATCCGGTCGACCACGTCCATACCCTCGACTACGCGGGCGAACACGGCGTAGCCGAAGTCCCGTTCGCCATGGTCGAGGAATGCATTGTCCGAGAGGTTGATGAAGAACTGCGAGGTTGCGCTGTCCACCTGCTGGGTACGCGCCATGGAAAGTGTTCCCCGGGTGTTGCGAAGGCCGTTGTCGGCTTCGTTCCGGATGGCGTCGCGGGTCGCCTTCTGCTGCATGTCCTCATCAAAGCCCCCACCCTGGATCACGAAGCCCGGAATGACCCGGTGGAAGATGGTACCGTCGAAGAAACCGTCATCGACGTATTGCAGGAAGTTGTCCACCGAAACCGGAGCCTCCTCCGGAAAGAATTCCAGCGTGATATCGCCGTAGGTCGTCTCCATCACTACCATGGGTGTCTCCTCTGTGCCATGGGCCTGGCTCGAAGCAGCGAACAGGACCAGCATGAACCATACAACCGCGTGTAGCGCCTTCATTGCGCCTCCCCCTTTGGCGGTGCCGCCGGTGGCTCGTCAGCCCAGGGCTCCATGTCCAGTCCGGCCACCCGCCGGCCATGCACGGTGACGGTACCGCGGTAGCGATGATCGCCGCGACTGGCGAACTCGAACCGGTATCGTCGCGCCAGCACCATCCGGCCGCGATGGTCACGCTGCACCCACAGGCGTTCCCGCACCACACTCTCGTCAAGGAACTGCACCCCGGCCCGCCGGCAAGCGCCGCGGGCGGTGTTTCGGGCCCGCTCGAGCGCTTCCAGCCCCCGGTACCAGAAGGCGCCGGCGGCAGCCAGCAGCAACAGCAGCCAGAGCCCGGCCGTCACCGCCTGGCCACCCGCCGGACCGGCACCGTGTTCATCATTCTTCGGTGTCCTCGAACAGGCACGCCATCGAGGACACCGAAGGACGATGGACCAATCCACGCTCCGTGACCAGCACGTCCACCAGCTCCGCCGGGGTGATATCGAACACCGGGTTCCAGCCTTCGGCGCCGGCCGCCGCAAGGCGATGCCCGTCGAGCGCCAGCAGTTCGTCGCCGGGGCGGTGCTCCACCGGGATCTCCCCGCCACCGCCGACGCCCATGTCCACCGTGGAGGTCGGCGCAACGACCATGAATCCCGCGCCATGATAGCGTGCGGCGATCGCCAGTCCATAGGTACCGATCTTGTTGGCGACATCCCCGTTGGCCGCTACCCGGTCAGCACCGACGATGACCCACCGGACCCTTCCCTCGCGCATCAGCAACGCTGCGGCCGAATCCGCCAGCAGGGTGGCCGGGATCCCGTCCTCCTGCAGCTCCCAGGCCGTCAGGCGGGCGCCCTGCAGCCACGGGCGGGTTTCCGTCGCGTAGACCGCTCCGACCAGACCGCGTTCCCAGGCGCGGCGTATGACACCCAGGGCGGTGCCAAACCCGCCGGTGGCCAGAGAACCGGTGTTGCAGTGGGTCAGCACGCCACAGCCGGGCTCCAGCAAGCCAGCACCAAGCTCACCCATGGCACGATTGGCGGCCAGGTCCTCGGCCGCTATCGCCGCGGCTTCCCGTTCGACAAGCAGGGCATCGTCGGTATCCAGGGCGGCGATCCGCTCCAGCGCCCAGGCCAGGTTGACCGCGGTCGGCCGCGCCCGGCGCAGATCGGCCAGCAGGACATCGCGCTGTTCGGGGCTCTCCGCCTGCCGGTACGCGAGAACGGCGCCGAAGGCAGCGGCAATACCGATGGCCGGCGCCCCGCGGATCACCATTGCCGCGATCGCCCGCGACACATCGGCGCAGGAGTGGCACCTCACCTCGGTTGCCTGGTGGGGCAGGCGCCGCTGATCCAGCAGGTGCAGCACCTCGCCATCCCAGCGGTAGGGCCTGATTGAATCGAAACCGGACATGTTCACGTCTCCGCACGAGGGGAACCGGACCGCACCCCGCCCTGACCGGACCCGGTGCAACGCCCTCCCGCCCCCGGCCGGGCTATACTGCGCGCCGGAGGTGAGACCATGGAACAGATCGATACCCTGATCAATGCTCGCTGGGTCATCCCGGTCGAGCCCGAAGGCACGGTGCTGGACAATCATTCGGTGGCCATCCGGGGTGGCCGGCTGGTGGCCATTCTGCCATGGGAGGCGGCCCGGCGCCGGTTTCAGCCCGAGCATGTGCTGGAGCGACGGGGCCATGCAATGCTGCCAGGCCTGGTGAATGCCCACACCCACGCGGCAATGACCCTGTTGCGGGGCCTCGCCGACGATCTGCCACTCATGACCTGGCTGCAGGAACACATCTGGCCGGCGGAGCAAGAATACGTGGGATCCGGATTCGTTCAGGATGGGGTCGAGGCGGCCTGCGCCGAAATGATCGCCGGCGGCACCACCACGTTCAATGACATGTACTTCTTCCCGGAAGTCGCGGCCCGGGTCGCCAGCCAGGCGGGCATGCGCATGGCTGCAGGCATGATCGTAATCGATTTCCCGAGCGCCTACGCCCGGGACGCCGACGAATACCTGCGCAAGGGACTGGAACTGCGCGACGAATGGAAGGACGACCCCCTGATCAGCACGGTGTTCGCTCCCCACGCCCCCTACACGGTTGGCGAGGACCGACTGCGACGCATCGCCGTGCTGGCCGGCGAACTGGAAGCACCAGTACACATGCACGTCCACGAGACCGCCCATGAGGTGGAACAGAGTCTGCAGCAAACCGGGGAGCGCCCACTGCGCCGCCTGATCGACACCGGCCTGGTCACCCCGTCCCTGATGGCCGTGCACATGACCCAGCTACTGGATGAGGAGATCGCCGAGATCGCGCAGCGCGGCGCGAGCATCGTTCACTGCCCCGAATCGAACCTGAAGCTGGCCAGCGGCTTCTGCCCGGTCCAGCGGCTGCTGGACGCCGGCATCAACGTTGCACTGGGGACGGACGGCGCAGCCAGCAACAACGATCTGGACATGTTCGGTGAAATCCGCACGGCGGCACTGCTGGGCAAGGGTGTCGCCCGGGACGCCGCCGCCCTGCCGGCAGCGCGGGTGCTGACCATGGCAACGCTGAATGGCGCCCGCGCACTCGGGCTCGAACAGGAAACCGGCTCGCTGGTCCCTGGGAAGTTCGCCGATCTCATTGCGGTGGATCTCTCCCGCCTCGAAACCCAGCCCGTGTATCACCCCGTCTCGCAACTTGTATATGCCGCCGGTCGTCACCATGTCACAGATACATGGATCGCGGGCCGGCGCGTGCTCGCCGACGGCGCGCTGACCACGCTCGATCGTGACGCAATTCTCGGAAACCTGAACGCCTGGCAGGCGAGACTCGTTTCAAAAGCATGAAGAACACGTTACATTACAAGGAAAATCCCGGATTTACCGTGCTATCCGGGGTGCTCCGTCAACCGTGGCCCAATGGGTGGGATGGATAGCAGCGCTACCAACGTCGACCCGGCTGAGATCGCCAAGTTCGAAGCGGCCGCCAGCCGCTGGTGGGATCCCGCCAGCGAGTTCCGTCCGCTTCACGAGATCAACCCCCTGCGCCTGGAGTTCATTCAGCGAACCGTGGAGCTCGCCGGCGCGACGGTGGTCGATGTGGGCTGCGGCGGAGGGATCCTCACGGAAAGCATGGCCCGTTCGGGCGCCACGGTGACGGGAATCGACATGGGCAAGGCGGCCCTGGACGTGGCGCGCCTGCACGCACTGGAATCGGGCGTAGCGGTCGAGTACCGGCACCAGTCCGCGGAGGCGCTGGCCGCGGAACAGCCGGGGCGCTACGACCTGGTCACCTGCATGGAAATGCTGGAGCATGTTCCCGACCCCGCCTCGGTGATCAATGCCTGCGCGGTGCTGGTGAAGCCGGGTGGTCGCGTGGTGTTCTCCACCATCAGCCGCTCCCCGAAAGCCTACCTGCAGGCCATCGTCGGCGCCGAGTACATACTCGGGCTGCTGCCCCGGGGCACCCACGACTACAGGCGCTTCATCCGGCCCTCGGAGCTCTGTGCCTGGGCACGGCCGGCGGGCCTGCAGGTCGCCGCCCTCGAGGGCATGACCTACAATCCGATCAGCCGTCAGTACCGCCTTACCGGCGACGTCAGTGTCAACTACCTGGCCTGCATGGAACGGGAGACGGAACATGGCCAGCGTGCTTGAGGCAGCTGCCACGCACCAGCCGCCGGCCCACGGCGGCCCCCTGCTGCGGGCTGTGCTGTTCGACCTCGACGGCACACTCCTCGACACGGCTCCGGACCTCATCGAGAGCGCCCAGTTGCTGCTCGAGGAAAATGGACGCAAACGGCTCGATACTGGCCACTTCGCGCCGGTGGTCTCCCATGGAAGTGCCGCGATCCTTGCCCGCGCCTTCAACATCTCCCCCGAGCACGATGACATGGAACCGTTGCGCCGCAGGTTCCTGGATCTCTACCGGGAACAGGTCAGTCAGCGCACGCGACCGTTTCCGGGCATGCTCGCCACCCTGGAGACGCTCGAGGCACGGGGCATTCTCTGGGGCGTTGTCACCAACAAGCCAGCCTGGCTGACGAATCCGTTGCTGCGTGACCTGCACCTGGCGGGTCGCAGCCGGTGCGTAGTCTGTGGCGACACCCTGCCGCAGCGCAAACCACATCCGGCGCCAGTGCTGCGGGCCTGCGAGCTGATCGGCGTGCCGCCGGAACACACGGTCCTGGTTGGCGACGCCATGCGGGACGTGGAAGCCGGCCAGAGGGCCGGTACCCGGACCCTGGGCGCCCTGTTCGGCTACATCTGCGCCGAGGACGAACCCTGGCGCTGGGGCGCGGATGCGTTCCTGAACACGCCGGCCGACCTGCCCCTCTGGCTGGACGCCATGGAGCGCCGGCACGGCGCGCTCGTCTCCCGCTGACGACGCGGGTGCCCCTCATCATGCAGCCCCTCGACTACTGCCGGGATCGGGCGGCCCCCCCGGGTTCGAACCGCTACTACGCCGTGCACATGGCACTCCCGGAGCACCGTACCGAGCTGCTGGCCGTACACGCCCTCTACCTGGAGCTGACCGCAATTCCACTCGAGATCTCCGATCCCGGTGTCGCCGCAGTCAAGCTCCAATGGTGGCGTGAAGAACTGCAGCGGGCCCGGGACCAGGCCGCCGGTCACCCGGCGGCACGCCTCCTCCAGCCACTGCTATCCCGGGACGACGGCGCCGGCGCCGACTGCCTTGCCCTCCTGGAAGGCGTGACGCTGGATCTCGAGTACGGTTCCTATCCGGGCGTCCAGGAACTGACCGCGTACTGTCACCAGACGGGGGTCCCGTATGCCCGGCTGCTCGCCAGGATCTGCGACCGGGCCGACATGGTCACCGAACGATTCGCCCACGACCTGGGTATGGGACTGCGACTGCAGGAACTCCTCCTGACCACCAGGGAGCACGCCCGGCGCGGCCGCTGCTATCTGCCGGAGGATGAAATGCGCGTGGCAGGCGTACGGCGGCAGGAGTTGCTCGGCAACCGATGCAGCAACGCCCTGCGCGAGCTCTTCGGGATCCAGGCGCAGCGTGCGGAGGATTTCCTCGTCCAGGCACAAGGACGCCTGGACGGGGGACGACGACCCCGGCAGCGCAGTAACATCGCCCTGGCGGCCCTGTACCGGGCATTGCTTGGTGAGCTGCGACGCAGTAACTTTCCCCTGCTCACGGAACGCCAGGAGCTGACACCGCTGCGCCGGCTGTGGATCGCGTGGCGGGCCGCGCGCCGGGCCGGCCGGGGCGGCTGACCGGCAAGGCGGGCCAGTTTTTTCCTCCACGCTATGGATTCGACACCAAATGATGGACAACGGAATCACGGAACTGGGACGGGAACTGATACTGCCCGCGGAGCTTCAGGCCGGTCCGGACAGTCTTTGCGGTCGGGTGATTCTGCTCACGGGGGCCGCCAGCGGCCTTGGCCGGGCCGCATCCCGGGCCCTGGCAGAAGCCGGTGCGACCACCATCCTTCTGGACCGGCAACTCAAGGCCCTGGAGACCCTGTATGACGAGATCGTGGCGGCAGGCCACCCGGAACCGGTGCTGCACCCGATCAATCTCGAGGGCGTGGGGGCAGCCGAGTACCTGGAACTTGCCACCGCAGTGGATCGGGAGTTCCGCCGTCTGGACGGAGTGCTCCACAGCGCTGCCTCCCTCGGCGAGCTCTCCCCCATGCATCAGTACAATCCCGATCTCTGGGCACGCGCCCTGCACGTCAACATCAACGCCCCGTTCCTACTCAACCAGGTGTGCCTGCCGCTGCTGCAGCGTTCGGACGACGGCCGCCTGGTGTTTACCAGCGATTCCGTGGGCCGCCGCGGCAAGGCATTCTGGGGAGCGTATGCCGCGTCCAAGGCGGCACTCGAGAACATGATGGAGACTCTGGCCTGCGAACTCGGCAGCGGCAACCGGGTGCGGGTCATGACATTCGACCCGGGCGTCGTCGACACCCCCCTGCGACGCACCGCCTACCCGGGGGAGGACAACCAGGCGAACACCCGACCGGAGCAGCTGGGACCATGCTATGTGCACCTGTTCGGAAGGGCGGGCGCCGGCTATCACGGTCGTCGGGTGACACGGCCGCCGTCGCTGGACTGACCCTGGACTGCCTACCATCTGGGGCAGCAGACAACCCGCTGATGGCGCCGAAAACAGTTGCGCGCCGCCGGCGGAAGCCGCACCATGCGAGAAAAGGGGTGGTGGCCGAATGTGTGCGGATTCGTGACCGGTATCACATCCCCCGCCCCGGGAGCCAGTAAAGTATTGGGTGGGCCGGATCAGGCAGCGCGATTGCCGGGTTCGTTGTACTTGAATGGTTGCTTCAGGAAGGGACGTAATGGCCAGTTCCCTGAGTCTTGCGAACGTCATCGATTCCGACTTTCGGTTGGCGGCGCTGGAAACCCAGAGCCCGGACCGGGTCTTCGAGGTATTCAAGCGCCTGACGCTTACAACCGGCAGGGCGGTCTACGGATGGTCGCCCAATGACGGGCTGTACCGGCTGGGAACCGAGCGGATCTTCATCCCCCAGACCCGCAGCATCGGTGACGCCCTGGGATACATCTCCGCCAGCCGCCACTACGGCATCTACCTGCTGCAGGACATCGTCCCCATGCTGGAGAAGCCGAGCATCATGCGGGCGCTGGAGCGCATCAACGCCAAGGAGGACAACGTCAGGCGGCTGGTGATCCTGCTGGGGCGGTCCGTAACGATCCCCACGGAATTGTCCGCCCAGGTGGCGATGATCCGCCACTCCGTTCCGCAGCGTGCGGCCAACGGCTGAGCGGTCCGGTCCGCCTCCGGCAATCAGCGGCGTTGCTTTCGTTGCCGGCGACGTGGCGCGCGGTCCGGTTCCAGGTGCACCAGCCGGCAGAGGTCATCGACAGCGTCATCATCGAGGTGCCGCCACTCGCCCCGGGCGAGGTCCGGCGGCAGGGTCACCGGCCCGTAACGGACCCGTATCAGGCGACTGACCCGGACCCCCTGGGACTCCCACAGGCGGCGAACCTCGCGCCGCCGTCCCTCCCGCAGCAGTACGTGAAACCACTGGTTCTCCCCGCTGCCGCCGGCAGGCTGGACGGCGTCGAAACGGGCCAGACCATCCTCCAGCCGCACTCCCTGCTGCAGCCGCCCCAGCATTGCCTCGTCCACCTCCCCGAACACCCGCACGGCATACTCCCGTTCCACTGCGTAGCGTGGGTGCATGAGGCGATTGGCCAGTTCTCCATCGTTGGTAAACAGCAGCAGCCCGAGGGTATTCACGTCCATGCGGCCAACGCTGATCCAGCGTCCGCCGGCGGGCCTGGGCAGACTGCTGAAAACCGTGGGGCGACCCTCCGGATCCCGCCGGGTCGTCATCTCGCCGACCGGCTTGTGATAGATGATCACGCGGCGCTGCGCGCCCTGAAGCGCCGCCGGCGGAACCAGCCGCCCGTCCACCTTGATGCGCTCGGTACCGCTGACACGGTCCCCGATCCGGGCAGGCTCTCCATTCACCAGGACCCGCCCGGCCCGGATCCGCTCCTCGAGCTCCCGGCGCGATCCCATCCCCGCCCGGGCCAGTACCTTCTGCAGCTTTTCATCGGTCAACAGTTTCGTCCTCGCCCCGCTCCGGCCGCCCCGGCGAACCCTCCTCCGGGAATCGCAGATCAAGCTCCGGATGGACGTCGTCCAGGTCCTGGAGTTCCCTCAGCGTTGGCAGTTCGTCCAGGCGCTTCAGGCCGAAATAGTCCAGGAACTGGCGCGTCGTGCCGTACATCGCCGGGCGGCCGGGAACATCCCGGTGACCGACGCTACGAACCCAGCCGCGCTCCTGGAGGGTGCGCATGATCGGCGTGCTCACGCTCACCCCGCGAATCTCCTCGATCTCACCGCGGGTTACCGGCTGCCGGTAGGCGATGATCGCCAGGGTCTCCAGCAACGCCCGTGAATAGCGGCCAGGGCGTTCCTCCCACAACCGGGATACCCAGCCAGCGTACTCCGCACGCACCTGCACCCGCCAGCCACTTGCAACTTCCACGAGTTCGATGCCGCGTCCCTGGTAATCCTGCCGCAGTTCCGTCAGGGCGGCACGCAGGGCCGTTGCGTCCGGCACATCCTGATCGGCGAACAGCGTCCGCATGTGCTCGAGGGACAGCGGCGCATCAGCGGCGAGCAGCGCTGCTTCCAGTATGAACTTCAGTGACGGCGTCGACGCCATGTCTCTCCCGGTCGCCCGGTATGCATTCACGCCCGTGCGCGCAGGTAGATGGGAGCGAAGGGTTCCGCCTGCACGAGTTCGATCAGGCTCGCCTTGATCAGCTCAAGGATTGCGAGGAAGCCGACCACGACACCCGCCCTGCCCTCTTCGGGGCGCAGCAGGGTCGCGAAGTCGGTGAATCCCTCGCTGTCGAGCTGCTCCAGGGTACGGCTCATGCGCTCGCGTACCGACAACGCTTCCTTCTGCACGTGATGATGACTGAACATTTCCGCCCGGGCCATGACATCCCCAAGCGCTGCCAGCAGGTCCCGAAGATGAACCTGCGGGGGGCGTCGCGACACCTCCGCATCCGGGGCCACAGCGCGGGCGACATGGACGTCGCGGTTTACCCGGGGGAGTTCATCCAGGGCCTGGCCGGCCCGCTTGTATCGCTCGTATTCCTGCAGGCGGCGGACCAGTTCCGCCCGGGGGTCATGTTCGTCGTCCTCCGCGACCACGGGGCTGGGCAGGAGCATGCGTGACTTGATTTCCGCGAGCATGGCTGCCATCACCAGATACTCGGCCGCCAGCTCCAGGCGCAGTTCCTTCATTACCTCGACGTACTCCATGTACTGACTGGTAATGGAGGCGATGGGTATGTCGAGGATATCCAGGTTCTGCCGCCGGATCAGGTAGAGCAGCAGATCCAGCGGCCCCTCGAAGGTCTCGAGGAAGACCTCCAGCGCATCCGGCGGGATGTAGAGGTCCCGGGGCAACTCCTGCAGCGGCTCGCCACGTACCACGGCATGCAGTTCCGCGGCGGGAAGGTCCGCGGCGGTGTCCTCCGTCATCCCGGCACCCGGCATGTCATCCGTAATCCAGTCCCATCACCCGGCGGACCTCGACAAGCGTCTCGCGGGCGGCATCCCGCGCCGCTTCCGTTCCTTCCGCAGCCACCGTGCGCACGACGTCCGGATCCTCTTCCAGTTCCCGCGCCCGTTCACGAATGGGCCTGAGCTCCGCCTGTACCGCCTCGATCACCGGCTTCTTGCAGTCCAGACATCCGATTCCGGCGGAACGGCACCCCTGCTGCACCCACGCACGGGTAGCGTCGTCCGAATAGGTCTTGTGGAAGTCCCAAACCGGGCACTTTTCCGGGTCACCCGGATCCGAACGCCGAACCCGCGCCGGGTCGGTTGGCATGGTGCGGATCTTGCGCTCCACCTCGGAAGGCTCCTCCCGGAGGGAAATGGTGTTGCCATAGGACTTGGACATCTTGCGGCCGTCGAGGCCCGGCATGCGCGGCGCCCGGGTCAACAGGGCCCGGGGTTCCGGCAGCACGATGATCCCGGAGCCGTCCAGGTATCCTTCCAGGCGCTCCCGGTCGGCAAGGGTGATGTTCTGCTGCCTTTCGACGAGAGCCCGCGCCACTTCCAGGGCATCCGCGTCACCCTGCTCCTGGTATTTCTTCCGCAGGCTGCGATACAGCTTGTCGTTCTTCTTCCCCATCTTGCGGCTGGCCGCCAGCGACTTCTCCTCGAATCCGGGCTCACGTCCAAACTGGTGGTTGAAGCGGCGGGCGATCTCCCGGGTCAGCTCGACGTGGGCAACCTGATCCTCGCCCACCGGTACATCCGTCGCACGGTAGATCAGGATGTCCGCGGACTGCAGCAGCGGATACCCAAGAAACCCGTAGGTCGCCAGATCCTTCTCCCGCAGCTGCTCCTGCTGGTCCTTGAAGGTGGGCACCCGTTCCAGCCAGCCCAACGGGGTAATCATGGACAACAGCAGGTGCAGTTCAGCGTGCTCCGGCACCCAGGACTGGATAAAGATCCGGGCAAGGCTGGGGTTGACACCACAGGCGAGCCAGTCGATCAACAGTTCCCAGACGTGGTCGGAGATAACCTCGCGCTCGTCGTAGTGGGTGGTGAGCGCATGCCAGTCGGCAATGAAGAAGAAGCACTCGTGCTCCTGCTGCAACTGCACCCAGTTGCGAAGCACTCCGTGGTAGTGCCCGAGGTGTAGCCTTCCCGTGGGCCGCATGCCCGAGAGAACACGGCCGCGGCGTGAGCCGATGGAACTCAAGACAGCCTCCTGATTGATAACGCCCCGCGATCATACCGCAGAGCGTCGGGCATCGACACGGGAATTCCGCGGCCGGGCACTCACGTCTCGAAGACGCTGACGTCTCCCTTGCCACGGCGAAGCATCACCGGCACCTCGTCATAGAGGGCGACTACCGTCGAGGGCTCCATGCCACAAGGTCCGGCATCGATGATGAGGTCCACCTGCCGCCCTATCGCCTCGCGCACGCTGTGCGCGTCGGTAAACGGCAGTTCCTGGTCGGGAAGCAGCAGACTGGTGCTCATCAGTGGTTCCCCCAAGGCCTCCAGCAGCGCCCGGGCCACCGGATGGCCTGGCACCCGGATGCCGATCGTCTTGCGCTTCGGGTGCTGCAGCCGACGGGGCACCTCGCCCGTGGCACGCAGCACGAACGTATACGGTCCCGGCGTGAAAGCCTTCAGGAGCCGGTAGGCGGAATTCTCGACCCGTGCATAGGTCCCGATCTCCGAGAGATCCCGGCAGGCCAGGGTGAAATTGTGTTCCGAGCCGAGCCGCCGGATCTCGCGAATGCGGTCCAGGGCCTGCTTCTCACCCATGCCGCAGCCCAGCGCAAAGGTGGAGTCCGTCGGGTAGACGATCACTCCGCCCTCGCGGACGATCTTCACCGCCTGACGGATCAGCCGGGGTTGGGGCGTTTCCGGGTGGACTTCGAAAAACTGGCTCATTGTGCTGCTCCATGTCGCCGGGCTGCGTTCCCGGGCGGCTGACCGCACCGCTGTGTTACGCTCTGCAACGCGATGACCGCGGCACAGCGCCACGGTTTCCCGAGAGTCTGCCACAGGAGCGGAAACCACGACCATGTTCTACGCCATCATCTCGGAAGACGTCGCCGACAGCCAGCAACTGCGCCAGCAGGCCCGCCCCGACCACCTGCGCCGCCTCGAGGCACTCAGGGACGAGGGCCGCCTGCTCCTCGCCGGCCCCCATCCGGCAATCGACAGTGAAGACCCCGGACCGGCCGGGTTTTCTGGTAGCCTGGTGGTCGCCGAGTTCGATTCCCTGGAGGAAGCCCAGGCCTGGGCCGATGCGGACCCGTACGTTGCCGCCGGTGTCTACAGCCAGGTGCGGGTCAAGCCGTTCAAGCGGGTGCTGCCATGACGGCGGAGCGCGTCCGCATGATCGAACGGCGCCTGCGGGATGCCCTGCCCGTCGACCATGCAGAGGTTGTCGACGAGAGCCACCTGCACGCGGGCCACCCGGGCGCCAGGGACGGCCGCGGCCATTTCCGGATACTGGTCGTGAGCCAGGCCTTCAGCGGCTGTTCGCCGCTGCAGCGTCACCGGCTTGTATACGATGCCATGGGCGAGGCCATGAACACCGACATCCACGCATTGAGCATCCGGGCGCTGGCGCCGGAGGAGTACGCCACACCGAAGGCCTGAGGCGGCGCCTCAGGCCACTTCGCCCGCCGCCAGCAGGACGAGGAACGCCTGCTCGTCGAGGATTTCCACCCCCAGCTCCCGGGCACGGTCGAGTTTCGAGCCCGCCGCCTCGCCGGCCACCACGTAATCGGTACGGCGGGACACGCTGCCGGTTACCTTTCCCCCCTGGGCCTCGATCCGTTCGCGGGCCTGCTCCCGGGACATGGCCTCGAGACTACCGGTGAGCACGAAGGTCCTGCCCTCCAGCGGCGCACTCTCCTTCTCGCGCCGCTCCACCGGGACCGGCGGCCAACGCACGCCGGCATCACGCAGGGCGGCGATGACCTCCCGGTTATGCGGCTCGGCGAAGAAATGAGCGATACTGCGGGCCACCACGGGCCCCACGTCAGGCACTTCCGTCAACGCCTCCTCATCCGCCTCCATCACCGGCTCCAGGTCCCCGAAGTGGGCCGCCAACCGCTGCGCGGTAACCTCTCCGACGTTCTGAATTCCCAGTGCATAGAGGAAGCGCGGGAGCGTCGTCTCCCGGGAGGCGTCGATGGCCGCCAGCAGATTGTCGGCGGATTTGTCCCCCATCCGCTCCAGCCCGGCGACCGTGGCGTGGTCCAGTCGGAAGAGATCCGCCGGCGTGGTCACCAGATCCCTCCTCACCAGCTGCTCGACGATCTTCTCTCCCAGGCCATCGATGTCCATGGCCCGGCGTGAGGCGAAATGCAGGATTGCACCCATACGCTGAGCCGGACAGACCAGCCCCCCGACGCAGCGGTAGTCGGCCTCGTCCTCCAGGCGCAGCACCTCCGAGCCGCACACGGGACATGCCTCGGGCATTTGCCAGGGTTCCGTGTTCGCCGGACGGGCATCGACATGGACGCCGATGATCTCGGGTATCACGTCACCGGCACGGCGCACCATGACCGTGTCCCCTTCCCGGACGTCCTTGCGGCGCAGTTCGTCCAGGTTGTGCAGGGTGGCCCGGCTGACCGTCACGCCTCCCACTTCCACCGGCGCCAGATCCGCGACCGGAGTGATCACCCCCGTGCGGCCTACGGACGGTAGAATGCGCCGTACCCGCGTGGTTGCCTCCTGGGCAGGCAGTTTGTACGCAATCGCCCAGCGGGGTGCGCGGGCGGTGAAGCCGAGGATCTCGCGGTCGGCGAGGTTGTCGACCTTGAACACCACCCCGTCGATGTCATAGTCCAGTTGGTCGCGGCGCTCCAGCAGATCCCGGTAGTAGACGATACAGGCTTCCGGGTCCCGGAGCCTGCGGACCTCGGCATTGACCCGGAAACCCCAGCCCCGCAACCTTTCCAGGATCCCGTGATGGCTCTCCGGCGCCGTGCCCTCCAGCGCGCCAACACCGAAGGTGAAAAACGTCAGGGGTCGCCGGGCGGTGATCCGGGAATCCAGCTGCCGGAGGCTGCCCGCGGCGGCATTGCGCGGGTTGGCGAAAGGGCGCTCGCCCTGCTCCAGGCGCCTCGTGTTGAGCGCGCGAAAATCACGGCGACGAATGACCACTTCGCCGCGCACCTCGACGAAGGAGGGGATCTCCCGTCCCTGCAACCGGAGCGGAATGCTGCGCACCGTGCGCACGTTGGCGGTTATGTCCTCGCCGACGGTGCCATCCCCCCGGGTTCCGGCGGCCACCAGCAGGCCATCCTGGTAGGAAATGCTCAGGGACAGGCCGTCCAGCTTGGGTTCGCCAACGTAGTCGGGAATCCTGCCGCCCAGGCGTTCCCGCACCCGTCGATGGAAATCACCCAGCCCCTGTTCGTCGAACGCGTTATCCAGTGACAGCATGGGGACGCGGTGATGCACCGGGCCAAAGGTCGCCAGTGGCTCCGCGCCAACGCGCTGCGTGGGGGAATCGGCACTGCGCAGGTCCGGCCAGAGGGATTCAATCTCCTGGAGTTCGCGCAGCAGTCGATCGTAGTCGGCATCGGCGATGACCGGATCATCCAGCACGTAGTACCGATGGTTGTGGTCGTTGATCTCCGCGCGCAGCTCCTCGGCACGCCGTCGCGCACGCTCCTGGTCGGCAGGCAGGTCCGGCATGTACAGATCTTCCGCTCGAGATGATGGGCAAGGTCGAGGTGCAAGTGTACCAGCACCGCTGCAGGCAACGGAGCCGGGGAAATGTGAAATGAGGTTGGGACAAACCGCCTGCATTGTGTTCATACTGGCGGTGTGGCGGCCGGAGCAGTACGTCTCCGGCCGGGTTCCAGGCCACCGGCTACCGTTCCGGGCGCACGCCGCACGCTACGCGGTGACCGTGAGGGCTGGAACTTTGCAACGGCCACGCCAATCCAACAGGATGGGTGTGGACCCTTGCGGCCGCCGCCCACGGGGCGAAGCCGGAACCCGGCGGTCCGACCTGCCCCGGAGTCGACGGTCGCTCGATTCGCGGTTTCACTGCGATAGCAGCATTGCCGAGAGGGGCCGGTATGGTGGATAAGACAGAACGCGGGGCCAGTGGCAAACAGAGCGCATTCGTGGATTCCCTGGTGAGTTACACCAAGGAACACCAGGCGCGCCACTGGGAAGGGACATTCGACCAATTCCTCAGGGACATCTTTCCGACGCAGCCGGAGCGCCTCGCGCGCTCCAGCCATCAGTACATCTGGGACATGATCCGCTGGCACGGCGCCGGCGAGTCTGATCAGGGCCACGATCTCACCCATTATCGCCTGTTCTCGAACGAGCTGTTCGGAATGGACGAACCCCTGGAGCGGGTTGCCAACTATTTCAAGGCGGCGAGCGAGGGCTCGGAAGTGGGCCGCCGCCTGCTACTGTTGCTTGGTCCGCCTTCCGGCGGCAAGTCCAGTCTGGTGACACTGCTGAAGCGGGGACTGGAGGAATACAGTCTCACCGAAGAGGGGGCCATGTACGCCATCAAGGGCAGCCCGATTCACGAGAATCCGCTGCTCCTCATCCCCCACAGCAAGCGTGCCGAGTTCCGTGACACCTACGGCGTCAACATCGAGGGGGAACTGTCCCCCTACGCCCGCACGGTGCTGGAGGAGGACTACGAGGGGGATTTCACCCGGGTCCCGGTGGAACGGATCTTCATCTCCGAAGCCGGACGCATCGGCGTGGGGACCTACGCCCCCCACGATCCCACCACGGCGGACATCGCCGACCTGGTGGGATCCGTGGACCTGGCGAAGGTCGCCGAGTTCGGCGACGAGGGCAATCCCCGGGCCTGGTCCTGGTCCGGCGCCGTCTACGCAGCCAGCCGCGGCATGCTGGAGATGATCGAGATCCTCAAGGTCAAGCGGGAATTTCTCTACCTGCTGCTCACCCTGACCCAGGAGAAGAACGTCAAGGTCTCGCGCTTCCCCCTGATCCACATGGACGAGACCATTGTCGCCCATACCAACCTCGCCGAATTCCGCAAGTTTCTTCAGGAGAAGGAGAACGAGGCACTGCTGGACCGGATGGTGATCATCCAGGTGCCCTACACACTGCGTTTCCAGGACGAGGCCAGGATCTACCACAAGCTGACGTCCTCGACGCCAAGCTTCCAGCAGGTCCATCTGGATCCTCACGCGCTCAAGGTGGCGGCGGTCTTTGCGGTGCTGACGCGGCTCAAGCCATCGGAGCGGCCGGACCTGGATCTCAGCAAGAAGGTCCGGATTCACGCCGGCGAGGACGTGGAAGGCGTATCCACCGCGGAGGTGGAACGGATCCGGGATGAGAATCCGGACGAGGGCATGGACGGCGTCTCGCCCCGCTTCGTGGTCAACGCCCTGGCGGGCGCCATCAGCCGCAGCGAGAAGCACAGCCTTACGTCCGTCGAGGTGCTGCTGGCCCTCAAGGACACGATCGAGTCCGACGCCCGCATGGACGCCAAGCAGAAGAAGACCTGGGTCGACCTCCTGGTCACGGTGCGCAAGGATTTCTACAACCGCTGGATCAAGGAAGACGTGCACAAGGCGCTGTTCGTCTCCTTCGAACAGGAGGCGCAGGATCTGCTGGACAAGTATCTTGACGAAGTCGAAGCGGTGCTGGACAACCGCAAGGTTACCGACCCGATCACCGGCGAGGAACGGGATGCGGACGAGCGCTTCCTGCGGGGGGTCGAGGAGAAGATCAAGGTATCCGACAGCGGCAAGCATTCCTTCCGTCAGGAGGTGGTCCGCAAGGCCATGGGCGCATACAAGCGGGGCGAGAAATTCAGTCTTGCCAGTCACAGCCGCCTGGAGGAAGCCATCGAGCAGTATCTGTTCGAGGAGCGCCGGGACGTCCTGCGACTGGTGACTTCCACTGCCCGCCCGGACGAAGACGCGCGGGAGCGTATCTCCGCGGTGGAGGAACGGCTGATCAGTGACTACGGCTACGACCAGCACAGCGCCCGCGA
>SLLM01000311.1 GCA_007134055.1 Ectothiorhodospiraceae bacterium
CCCGGACATGGGCCCTGCGCGGGTTTCTACGCCGTTACCCTCCCTACCGCGTCATTTCCTCTGCGGTTTCGGCGATGGGCCGTTCCATGTGGCTGACATCGATCATCTCGCGTAGCAATTGCCGGGACTGCTGATCGTGCTGGGGTCCGCCGTGTCCCTGCAATCTGGCATCGAGCTGCTGGTATGCGCGATGGGCATGTCCACCGGCGGCGGCCGCCGCGTCCCGCAGCGCAACGCGACTGAGGTCGGCTACCAGCAGCACACCGATGCGGATGCGCAGGATCGCGAGCACACCGAGCAGGCTTTCCCTGGTCTGCTCAAGCCGTTCCGGGTTGATCCCCAGGTCACGAATCAACGCGCCACGGGCACCGTGGCGCTCTTCGAGGCGGCGGATGCGCAGGCGCAGCTGGCCTTGTTGCGCCGTCAGACGCTGGGCCTGTGCGGAGAGTTCTCCCTCACGCCGCAGCGCCTGCGCGTATTGTTCATCCTTCTGTTGCAGCTGGCGCTCGAAGTGGCGTTCGCGGGCAACCGCCCAGGCGAGAACCAGTACCAGGCCGATCAGCATTGCGCCTGAAACTGCCAGCAGAAATGCGGTCAGGGGATACACTCGACAGGCTCCGGTTCCATGTGGTCGCTGCCCCCGGCGGTGAGGCAATCTTTTGTCCCCGGCGGGACCGGTGTGTCCCGACTGTAGCACCTGGCTCCCGTGTGAAAACGTCGCACCGGTCACATCCCGGCCGATCCGCTCCAGGGGTGTCGTCCAGTGGCCTTCCGCTGCCAAACGGCAATCCCCGTCCGGGCCGGCAGGAGGTATGGTCGCGGGACGTGGATCGCCGTGGAATGCTGGACTATTCTCGAGGAAACGCCGTGGGCGTCCCGGAACAGAGGGGCGGGCAGAACCTGCACAGGAGGAGTGACGATGCTCAAAGCGTTAAAGCTGGAGCCGGAGAAATGTACCGGCTGTCTGCAGTGCGAGATGGCGTGTTCCTACGAGAACACGGGTGCCTTCAATCCCGCCCGCTCGCGGATCAAGGTATTCACGTTTCACGAGGAAGGCCGGTTCGCCCCGTATACGTGTACCCAGTGCGAGGAAGCCTGGTGCATGCACGCCTGCCCCGTCGAGGCCATCGTGGTCGATATGGCCACCGGGGCGAAGAACGTGCTGGAGGACGTCTGCGTCGGGTGCAAGGTCTGCACCATTGCCTGTCCCTTTGGCACCGTGAACTACGAACAGGCAACCGGGAAGGTGATGAAGTGCGATCTCTGCGGCGGCGATCCCTGGTGTGCCAAGGCGTGCCCGACCGGGGCCATCACCTATGTTCCGGCGGATGATACCGGCATGGAGCGCATGCGTGCCTGGGCTCACCAGGCGCCGCAGGGGCCGGCCAGTACCAACCAGCCGCGAGAGAAGCAGGTCAACGTCTACATGGCGGGTCAGCAGGGGAGTCACTAACCATGGCTTGGACAGGAAAGGTATTGCGCGTGAACCTCAGCCGCGGCACGGCTGAGTCCGAGGCGCTGAACATGCAGTGGGCCAGTGACTATCTCGGCCAGCGCGGGCTGGCCAGCAAGTACCTGTACGAGGAAATCGATCCTGCCATCGACGCCCTGTCTCCGGACAACAAGCTGATCATGACCACCGGGCCGCTGACCGGCACGATGGCCTCAACCGGCGGCAGATACTCCGTGGTTTGCAAGAGCCCACTGACGGGTGCGATCGCCTGTTCGAATTCCGGTGGATTCATCGGTGCCGAGATCAAGGCGGCTGGCTGGGACATGATCATTTTCGAGGGCAAGGCCGATGCGCCGGTGTACCTGTGGCTGGAGAACGAAACCGCGGAGCTGCGCTCGGCGAAGGATCTCTGGGGAAAGACCGTCTGGGAAGCCGACGAGATGCTGCACCGGATGCATCAGGACCCGCAGATCCGCATCGCCTGCGTCGGCCGTTCCGCCGAGGCCGGCAACCTCTATGCGGCAGTGGTGAATGATCTGCACCGGGCCGCCGGCCGCTCCGGGGTGGGCACGGTGATGGCCTCCAAGAACCTCAAGGCCGTGGTGGTGCGGGGTACCAGGGGGGTTGGCAACATCAAGGACCCGATGCGCTTCCTGCAGGCCACGGAGGAGGGCAAGAAGGTTCTCCAGGAAAGCGCCGTCACCGGGCAGGGGCTACCTACCTACGGCACCCAGGTGCTCATGAACGTGATCAACGAGATGGGGGCTCTTCCCACGCGCAACATGCGGGAAGTCCAGTTCGAGGGCGCCCACAAGATCTCCGGCGAAGCGATGCACGAGCCGCGAGAGGGCGACGGCCGTCCGAATCTCACGACCAACGCCGCCTGCTTCGCCTGCACGATCGCCTGCGGGCGTATCTCAACGGTCTACAAGGGCCATTTTACCGTGGAGAACAAGCCCCAGTACTGGGGCAATTCCGGTGGGCTGGAGTACGAGGCCGCCTGGGCGCTTGGCACCGATACCGGAGTTGATGACCTGGACGCCCTGACCTACGTGAACTTCCTGTGCAACGAGGACGGCTTTGATCCCATTTCCTATGGGGCCACCGTGGCCGCGGCCATGGAGCTCTTTGAAATGGGTGTCATCACCACGAAGGATACCGGCGGTATCGAACTGAAGTTCGGCTCCGCGGAAGCGCTGGTGGCAGTCACGGAGCTCACCTGCCGTGGGGAGGGCTTCGGCAAGGTGCTCGGCCTTGGTTCGAAGCGTCTGTGCGAAAAGTACGGTCACCCCGACCTTTCCATGACCGTCAAGGGGCAGGAGTTTCCCGCCTACGATCCGCGGGGTATCCAGGGCATGGGGCTCGCCTACGCCACCTCGAACCGCGGTGCCTGCCACCTGCGGGGCTACACCGTGGCATCGGAGGTTCTGGGTATCCCCGAGAAGACCGATCCGCTGGTGAGCGAGGGAAAACCGGAGCTGGTGAAGGCATTCCAGGATGCAACGGCGGCCGTGGATTCCAGCGGCCTGTGCGTGTTCACGACCTTTGCCTGGACGCTGGATGACATCGCTCCGCAGATCGATGCCGCCTGTGACGGAGACTGGAGCAGTGACAAGCTCCTCGAGGTGGGGGAGCGGATCTGGAACCTGGAGCGGGATTTCAACCTGCGTGCGGGGCTGACCGGAAAGGATGACACGCTGCCGAAGCGGCTGCGCAAGGATGCCGCCAATGTCGGTCCGGCGAAGGGCCTGGTCAATGACCTGGAGAACATGCTGCCGAAGTACTACGAAATCCGCGGCTGGACACCCGAGGGCGAGCTCACGCCCGAAACCCGTCAGCGCTTCGGCATCTGACCCGGGGACGCGGCAACAGGAGACAGGCGAACATGCGACATGTGATCGTGGGCGCGGGTCCGGCGGGGGTCGTAGCAGCGGAGACCCTGCGCAAGCTCGACAGCGAAGGGGAAGTGGTGCTGCTGAGCAGTGAGCCGGAACCGCCCTATTCGCGGATGGCAATACCCTACTACCTGGTGGAGCAGATCGACGAGGCCGGTACCCATCTACGCAAGGGCCGGGACCATTTCGAGGCTCTGGGCATCGAGGTCCGCCACGGCCGGGTCGATACCCTGGATCCCGCCAGTCATCGGCTCGGTCTCGGCGACGGTACCGGCCTGGAGTACGATCGCCTGCTCCTGGCTACGGGTTCCCACCCACTGATTCCGCCGATACCCGGCGTGGACCGGGAGCACGTTCATACCTGCTGGACGTTGGCGGACGCCCGGAGAATCGCGGAGAGGGCGGTCGAGGGCGCCAACGTGGTGCTGATCGGCGCCGGCTTCATCGGTTGCATCATCCTGGAGTCCCTGGCACTGCGCCGCACCCACCTCACGGTGGTGGAGCAGCAGGATCGCATGGTGCCGCGGATGATGGATCAGCGGGCCGGTGGCCTGATCAAGCAGTGGTGCCAGGACAAGGGCGTGACGGTGCACACGGATACCCGGGTGGAGGCAATCGACGCAGGCAGCGGCGATCATCCCCTGGCGGTGACACTGGACCATGGCGAGGCGATTCCCGCGGATCTGGTCATTGTCTGCGTGGGCGTGGCGAGCAACACCGGATTCCTGGATGGCTCGGGGGTGCGGGTGGATGACGGGATTCTCGTCGACCGGAAGCTGCGCAGCACTGTGCCGGACGTATACGCTGCAGGGGATGTTGCCCAGGGCATGGATTTCTGCAGCGGCGAGTACGCCGTGCATGCGGTTCAGCCCACCGCCGCAGATCACGGGCGGGTCGCCGCGAGTAACATGGCCGGACGGCCGCTGACCTACCAGGGCAGCGTCAACATGAACGTCCTGGATACCCTGGGCCTGATTTCCTCCTCCTTCGGCCTGTGGATGGGCAAGGAGGGCGGCGACTCCGCGCAATTGTACGCACCGGAGCGGTACCGGTACCTGAACCTGCAATTCGAGGACGATCGCCTGATCGGTGCCAGCGCCCTGGGCCTGACGGAACACGTGGGTGTCATCCGTGGGCTGATCCAGGGCAAGGTCCGGCTGGGCGCCTGGAAAGAGAAGCTCAAGCAGGACCCGACCCGGCTGATGGAAGCCTACCTGGGTTGTACCCAGGCCATTGGCCATAATGCCGGCGTGTTACGATCCGCCTGAATCCGTGGGTGCACCGGCAGGGGTGAGCGGTCCCGCCGCGCCTTGCAGGGGGATCGTGTTTTCACGGTGATTGTTGCTTGAACGAACCGGATTTCATGCAGATACGCGTAAAACTGTATGCATCACTGAGCGAGTTTCTGCCCGAGGGGGTGCGGCCCCACGAGGGGGTTCTGCTCGACGTCCCTGCGTCCACGACACCCGCCGAGCTGATCGAGCAGCTGCGTATTCCCGACGGCATGGCCCACCTGGTCCTGTGCAACGGGGAGTACATCAAGCCGGACCGGCGAAACGAGCCCATCTTCCGGGAGCACGACGTGTTCGCCGTGTGGCCGCCGATCGCCGGTGGATAGGACCGCTCACGGGGTCTCGCGCCTGCCTGATCAGGAGGTGCGTGCCGATGCGGAGGATCCCGGGGCAGGGCATCGGTGGCGGGCCTGGCAGCAGCGGACAGATGCCCCATCCCCGAAGGCGGGTCCGACGTGTACGGCCGGTTCACCGGTACGGGACGCAGAGCCGTGACCGCCGTCCTCCTGAGTAAGGACATGGGCGTCACCCACGCCGAATGCCGGCGCGTCCTTCCCCTGGTGGTCCCCGATGCGCGGCTGACCTGGCAGGGAACTCGCGGGCGCGCGGAATGGCCGGACCGCAGCCTGGAGATCGAACTGGGTCCGGAGCGGGTCCGTCGCATCGCCAGCCTTTGCCTGCCGCGGGTGGAGGTCACACTGCGCTTTCACGGTTTCTCCGATCGGCAGCGACAGGATCTGCTGGCCCGGTTCAACCGGCGCTTCCAGCGAGCCGGAGGTTGACCGGGTTCCGGTAGCAGGTGTGTACAGGTTTTGTAACGGTGCCTGCCGGTGGTGCCGGGCGGTGCAACCGTGCTGCCCCGGGCGCCTTCGGACCTGTGGATAACTCTGTGGATAGAGCCGCTGGATGGTCGCCGGGTTTCAGCGCTCGCGGCTGGCACCGCTCATCCGGTAGAACAGCCCGAGATCACTGTCCTCCAGCAACTCCATCCGGCCGGCGATGATGATCGGATCGAAACTGAAGGCGACGGGCTGCTTCGTTTTCACTTCCACCACATTCTCCGGCCCACCCGGCAGGCAGTAGAAACAGCTTGGCGGAGTACGGCTGAGCAGGAAGTGGGATTGCTTCTCGCTGTTGTCCAGGGGGAGCATGAACCCCTGGACCCGCACTTCCTGTCCATCGAGCTGCCGGGCCTTGTCGCTGAAGACCGGCGCGAGCAAGCCGTTGCGGCCCTCGCGGGTGTCGATCTCCGTCATGGTGGACCACGAGACCACACCGTCCACGTCCGGCAGGTCTACCGCCCGTTCGTCCATGTGCTCGAGGGGATGGCCATAGGCCTCATCGGTGATGTAGAGGCTGACCTGCCTGCTGATGCCGCCGCCGGTCACGGTGAGCACGTCCTCTCCGGGCAGGCGCGGCCGGATCCGCAGCTCCGCCCAGCCGTCGGCGTCCGTGCGTATGTCGGTCTCGCTGAGGTCGTTGCCGACCAGGGAGCTGATCTCCAGTTGCGATTCCGCAATGGCGTCTCCGGCCGGGTTCTCCAGGCGCAGGCTCAGATCGATGAATTCGTCGGAAGCCGCGGTGATGCCTACCACTTCGCCGAACTCCCGGTGCTCCGTCATGTAGATGCGGATGTCCGGTGCCTCTGCGGTTTCGGGTGCGGCAGCGCGTTCCGCAGGACCGTGCTCCGGCGGCGGCTCGTCGTTCCACCAGCAGCCGGTGAGGCCGATTGCGAGTAGCAGCGTGGCAGCGCGGGCAAGCACGGAGATTCTCAGCGACATCGGCATGTGCCTGAAACGGTGGTCAACAACAGGCGGATTCCGAATTCGATCCGCTCCCTGAGGCAGCCTAACATTTCGTGCCTCGAGCACGAATCACTCAGTCACCGCGCCGTTGCAGCACCGTGGCGATATCGGTGCGGTATGCGTGCCACGCCGGCACCAGTGCGGCAAGCAAGCCCAGCAATAGTGCCATGGCCACCATGAGCGCCTCCTGCGGGAGCAACAGTGCGCCGCTGATATGCATCTGTCGCGCCTGGGGAATGAACTGTCCGAGCAGCTCGGTGATTCCATGGCCCAGCAACAGTCCGAGAATCGCCGCGGTGCCGGACATGAACACACCCTCGAGAAGCAGCAGGGCTGTGATCCGGCGGCGGGATGCACCCAGCGTGCGCATGATTGCGAGATCGTGCCTGCGCGTCCGCAGGGCGTTGTACAGGGTGGCGAAGAAACCCAGAGCCGCCATGGTTATGAATAGCCAGCCGAACAGCTGCAGGGTACCCATTCCGATGCCGGCCAGTTGCAGGAGGCGGGCCGTTTCGTAGGCTGGCGAAGCAGCCTGCAGGGCGTCCCTGGCGTCGACTGCGCGGGGCAGCATGGCTGCCGCCAGGGGTGTACGGTAGCGGACCAGCAGTGCAGTCAGATAGCGGTCGTCAACGCCGTCGGCTTCACGCGCAGCGCCGGTTCGGCTCCAGTGGTCGTCGATGTCGTGTACCAGCCACACGCTCTCCACGCTCACCAGGATGAGGCGATCCAGTACCGTTCCGGTCGGCTCCAGCACGCCGCTTACCCGGTACTCGTGATCCGCGTGCACCAGGCCTGCGCCTGCCTGCGCCGAGGTGATGCCGTGGACGCCGTGAAACGGATCACCAAGGTCCATTCCGGTACGGCGGGCGGCCTCGGCGCCCAGGACGGCGCCGTGGGCGTCGTCCCACAGCGCACCACGCGCCAGGTTGCCGCCGTAGTGCCCGATGTAGGATGGTTCCGTACCGACGATACGAAAGCCCCGGTAGCTGTCGCCCAGGGCCAGGGGGATGCTTGCCTCGACCATGGGATGCTGGTCCACCCAGCGGGCATCCTCAAGAGGGATGTTGCCGGTGGGAATATCCAGGTGGAAGATGCTGGAGAGGATCAACTGCAGGGGGCTGCCAGGCGCGCCCACCACGAGATCGATGTTCTGGGCGTCCCTGTGCAGGCGTTGCTCGATCTGGTGACCGAGAAGCAGCAGTACCGTGATGGTGGCCATGCCCAGTACCAGCAGCAGCATGTTCAGCCCGGCCGTCAGCGCGTCGTGGCGCAGGTTTGCCCGGAGCATGCGCAACAGGCTCATGGCTGCAACTCCAGGGTGTGTGCCAGGTGGCGTTGTACCCGTCGGTCATGGGTGGCGACAACCAGGGAGGCCTCGCAGGCGGCCGCTTCGTCGACCAGCAATCCGAGCATCCCTTCGCAGGCGGCATCATCCAGGGCCGACGTCGGCTCGTCGGCCAGGATGACCGCCGGGCGGTTCATCAGTGCCCGCGCCAGGGCGACTCGCTGGGCCTGGCCCTGGCTGAGTGCGTGGGGGTAGCGGCGTTCCAGGCCGGCGAGTCCGAGGCGCCGTAGCAGTTCCCTTGCCCGCCGCGGCTCCTGGGGGAGATGCGCCAGGTAGGGAGCCAGCAACAGGTTATCCAGTACGGTCAGGGCGGGCAGCAGGTGAAAGGTCTGGAATACGATCCCGAGCTGGCGCCCGCGAAAGCGGTCCCGTTGCCGCTCCGTGAGTTCCCGGAGGCCGGTGCCCGCAATGCATACGGTGCCGGTGGTTGGTGTCCGGAGCCCGGCCAGCAGCTGGATCAGGGTGGTCTTGCCACTGCCGGATGGACCAAGCACCGCCCAGGACTGCCCGGCCGGGACGCTCCAGTCGGGGAATCGCAGCGCGGAATTCGCCGCGTACCGGTAGGTCAGTTGCGATGTGGCAACGCTGTCCGGACGCATTGGCGCCCGGGTTCCGGGAGCGGAGTTCGTGACCATGCGGCATTGTCGCCGAGGTACGGATGCCTGAAAAGGTGGGAGAGCAGGAGTGGGACGTAGCAGACCAGTCGCAACCAACCTGATCACGGGTTTTCTTGGCGCCGGCAAGACGACCGCCATCCGCTGGCTGCTGCGGCGGCGGCCGCCCCGGGAGCGCTGGGCCGTTCTACTCAACGAATTCGGTACGGTCGGTCTCGATGGAGCCCTGGTCGAATCCGGTGAAGGGGTCGCGATCCAGGAGCTGCCCGGCGGCTGTCTCTGCTGCACCCTGGGCGCGCCGCTGCGGGTCACCCTTACCCGCCTGCTGCGGCAGCCCGGCCTGGACCGTCTCCTGATCGAGCCCACGGGCCTGGGGCATCCTGCCCGGGTGCTGGATACCCTTCGTGGCGACGGGCTTCGGGAGGCGATTGATCTGCGGGCCACGGTCTGCCTGGTGGACCCGCAGCGCCTGAATGACCCCCGTGCCCGCACGCATCCCGTGTTCCGGGATCAGGCGGAGCTTGCCGATGTGCTGCTTGCCAACCGCACCGACCTGGCATCGCCCGAGTCG
>SLLM01000135.1 GCA_007134055.1 Ectothiorhodospiraceae bacterium
TCCGCCCGCTGCGGATGGGTGACGGAGCCCATGAAGCATTTGTCGGAGAACTTCATATGGCTGTAAACCATGTCCAGATGGCGCTGGTCGACCGGCAGGTCGACCGGCTCGCAGATGGTGCCTCCGGAATGGTGCAGGGCGGGAGACTGGTACGCCAGCTTGACCAGGTTGCGGAAATCCTCGATGGTGCCGTACCGTCGGCCGCCGTCAATGTCATGAACGAACGGGCTGCCATAGGCGGGCGCGAACACGGTGTGGGCACCGCCGACACACACGCTGCGGGCCGGGTTCCTGGCGTGCTGGATGAATTCACGGGGAGCGCTGGCGCGGATCACCTGGCGGCACATTCCCCTGGGCATGCGTACCCGCTCTCCCTGGACATCGGCGCCTGCATCCCGCCATATGCGCAGAGCTTCAGGGTCATCCCGGAAGTCGATCCCGATTTCCTCCAGAATCACATCGGCGTTGTGTTCGATGAGCTCCAGCCCCTCGTCGCCGAGCACCTCGAAGCAGGGAACATTCCGTGTTGCATAGGGCGCCAGCGTGGCCTGCGCGTCTGCGTGGGCGGCTCGTCGCGCGGCGCTGCCCCCGCGTTGCCTTCGACGTGCTGGGTTCGCGCTCATCGTGACTCTCCTGACCGGGATGTGGTGATTGTCGCGGCGAACGGCCGCGGTCCTTCGGCGTTCCCAGCATAGGGGCAATGCGTCCGGGCTCTTAACGGGCAGCGACCTGCACATACCCGTGCGCGCCAGGGCACCATGCGGTGGTCGTCCACGGATAGCCACATGTCGCCTGAGCACATGCCCGCCCGAATCGCGCCACATACGCTGCACGTGCGATCGCGCCATGCGACGAAATGCAGTCAACCGCGACCCCGGAGCAGATGGCCATGTCCGAACCGCTCAGTTACGAAGAAGACTTCGATCTGCGGGATCTGACCGACGAGGAACTCGTCGAACAGATGTACGATGACCTCTACAACGGCCTTCGGGACGAAGTGGTGGAGGGGACACAGATCCTCTTGGAACGGGGCTGGAGTGCCAAGCGCGTACTGGACGAGGCGCTGGTGGCCGGGATGGGGATCGTCGGTGTCGATTTCCGCGACGGAATCCTGTTCGTCCCAGAGGTTCTGCTGGCCGCCAATGCCATGAAGGGGGGCATGGAGGTTCTCCGGCCGCTGCTCAGCCAGTCGAGCTCCGAGACCATCGGCAAGATCCTCATAGGCACGGTCAAGGGCGATATCCACGATATCGGCAAGAACCTCGTGTCGATGATGATGGAGGGGGCCGGATTCGAGGTCATCGACATCGGGATCAACATTCCCGTGGAGACCTACCTGGAGGAGCTGGAGAAGCACAGACCGGACATCCTCGGAATGTCCGCCCTGCTCACCACAACCATGCCTTACATGAAGGTGGTGATCGACGCCATGGTCGAACGGGGGATTCGCGATGACTACATCGTCATGGTGGGCGGTGCCCCGCTGAACGAGGAATTTGGACGGGCCATCGGCGCGGATGCCTACTGCCGGGACGCTGGTGTGGCGGTAGATACCGCCAAGAGCCTCATCGCGCGCCGTCGCGCCGCCTGATTCCCGGAGAAGCAGTAATGCAGCCCATGCGCATCATCGCCTGCGGAGCCCTCGCCCGGGAGATCCAGGCAGTGATCCGGGCGAATGGCTGGCAACACGTCGTGGTGGATTGTCTCCCTCCCGCGCTGCACAACCGCCCGGACCGGATTCCGGAGGCAGTTGGCGAGAAACTGTCGCAAGTTGACCGGACCCGGGAACGGGTGTTCGTAGCCTATGCAGACTGTGGCACAGGTGGGCTGCTCGACCGTGTGCTTGCGGAGCATGGTGTGGAACGGTTGCCCGGGGCGCATTGCTACCAGTTCTATGCCGGGATGCAGGAGTTCGAGGACATGGCCGCGGAGGAGCCGGGCACGTTCTACCTGACGGACTTCCTCGCGCGCCATTTCGAGCGCCTGGTGATGGAGGAACTGGGTATCAGGAAACACCCGGAACTGGCCGGATTGTACTTCGGCCATTACCGGCGGCTGTTCTACCTCGCCCAGCGTGAAGACGAGGAACTGCTGGAGCGGGCGCGGCGTGCGGCGGATCAACTGGGCCTCCCATTCCAGTATCGGGTCACGGGCTACCGAGGGCTTGCCCAGCCAATTGCAGGATTTGCCCGGGGAGCGCGGTCATGGCCAGCCTGAGCATTGTGTCCTGGCGTGACATTCCAGCCCAGGTCATCGTCCGGCACGGGCGACGTACCGCGAGGGTGTTGCTTCCCCCGGCGTTCCAGAAAGCTGTCGACCGTGCAGCGATGCGCGCAGGCCACGGCAGTTCGGACGCCTACCTCAGCGAATGGCGACGCTCCGCTCCACGGGACTGTGGCGACGATCTGGACGCAGAGGCCGCCGCGGAGGCAAGGCGCATAGAGATGCGCTACAGCGATCAGATGCTGGAGGATCTGATCCGCAACAAGGGGGTGGCGCGCACGCCGGCGGGCTGAACCGGATCCGATTGCGGCTGTGCCCTGAAGTCACGGTCTTGTGAATGAGGTCAGAGAATCATGTACGCAGTACGGCGCTGGGTTGTGCGGCATTCGAGGGCCTTTGAAGTGCTCTACCGGGCGTTCGAGCCGGTGCTGCTCCGGCTGCATCCGGTGTGGAACCGGATTGGGTACGCGCGGGCGGAACGCCCGGTGCGGGCGGTCGAACGACGCATCAAGGGCTTCCTGTTCGATTGCCGGATGTGCGGCCAGTGCACCCTGAGCGCAACCGGCATGTCCTGTCCCATGAATTGCCCCAAGAACCTGCGCAACGGGCCGTGCGGCGGCGTGCGACAGGACGGGGGCTGCGAGGTGAGGCCGGACATGCGGTGCGTCTGGGTCGACGCCTGGGAGGGCAGCCGGCGGATGCACGGCGGTGGCACCATTCACGCCGTACAACCACCCGTGGACTATCGCCTCATGGGAAGTTCCTCGTGGCTGCGGGTCGTGCGCGAGCAACGTGACGGAAGACAGACGGCATGAAGTTCGATGATGAGCCGGTTCCCGGATACTCGCTGCCGATCCTGCCGGGACACGTGTCCCCCGGTCGCCTGGAGCGGGTATTGAGGGCGGGGAAGTTTGCCGTCACCACGGAGATCGATCCGCCTGATTCCGCGGATCCGGCGGAAGTGCTCAAGCGGGCGGCCATATTTGACGGTTACGTCGATGCCATCAATGCCACGGACGGTTCCGGCGCCAATTGCCACATGTCCAGCGTTGGCGTCTGCTCGCTGCTCACCCGGGTAGGCTATGCCACCATCCTGCAGATCTCCTGCCGGGACCGGAACCGTATCGCTATCCAGGGCGAGATTCTCGGTGCCGCGGCCATGGGAGCCTGCAACATGCTCTGCCTCACCGGAGATGGCGTGCAGGCCGGAGACCACCCCCAGGCAAAGCCGGTGTTCGACCTCGACTCCATGTCCCTGCTGGAGATCGCCCGGGACATGCGGGACCAGTGCCGGTTCCAGAGCGGACGCAGGATCGATCTGCCGCCCCGCGTGTTTCTCGGGGCGGCAGAGAACCCCTTCGTCCCGCCCCATGAGTGGCGCCCCCACCGCCTGGCAAAGAAGGTGGCGGCCGGGGCCCAGTTCATCCAGCTGCAGTACTGCTTCGACGTGGAGCAACTGCGACGTTTCATGGCGAAAGTCACCGACCTCGGATTGCTGGAAGGTCCTGGCCGGGTCTTCATACTCGCCGGCGTAGGGCCTCTCGCTTCGGCGAGGAGCGCGCGCTGGATCCGGGAGCATGTCCCCGGCGTACACATCCCGGACGACGTGATCCGACGCCTGGAAGGCGCCAGTCGCCCGAAGGAGGAGGGCAAGCAGCTGTGCATCGATCTTGTGCACCAGATCAGGGAGATCAGCGGCATCAGCGGGATCCACGTCATGGCCTATCGGCGGGAAGAGACCGTCGCCGAGATCATTGACGCCACGGGCGTTCTGGAAGGGCGTACACCCTGGTATCCCGGCCGGGACAATCCGGCGGAGCTGAATCCGGAATCGCCGGATGCACCGCACCAGGAACCGGCGCTCGCACTACGGTAGGCAACCGGGGCAATGCGACTCGGGATACAGACAGCAACCAGTCAGGGGAAACATCATGACGGATACGGTCATCAGCTCCGCCCGCAGGGAGGTCGTGATTGGGTTCGAACGTCCTTTCGTGGTCATCGGCGAGCGCATCAATCCCACGGGCCGCAAGCAGCTTGCCGCGGAAATGGCTGCAGGGGACTTCTCCCGGGTTATTCGCGACGCGCAGGCGCAGCTCGCCGCGGGCGCGCACATGCTCGACGTCAACGCCGGTATCCCCCTGGCCGACGAGCCCGCCATCCTGGCCCGCACGATCAAGCTCGTACAGTCGGTGACCGATGCACCGCTGAGCATCGACTCCTCCATCATCGCCGCCCTGGAAGCGGGCCTCGCCGTCTACCAGGGAAAGCCTCTGGTGAACTCGGTGACCGGAGAGGAAGAGAGCATGGAAGCCGTGCTACCGCTCGTGAAGAAGCACGGCGCCGCGGTTGTCGCGATCAGCAATGACGAAACCGGTATATCCCATGATCCCGAGGTCCGTTTCGGTATTGCGCGACGCATCGTGGAACGCGCCACGGATCACGGTATCCCACCCAGCGACGTGGTCGTCGACCCCCTGGTCATGCCCATTGGTGCGGTGGGCATGGCAGGCCGCCAGGTATTCGAACTCTGCCACCGCCTGCAGCGGGAGCTGAAAGTGAACACCACTTGCGGCGCATCCAATGTCAGCTTCGGCCTTCCCAATCGCAACGGCATCAACGCCGCGTTCATGAGCATGGCCATTGCATCGGGCATGACCTCCGCGATAACAAACCCGCTGCACGAGGAGATCATGACGGCGATCATGGGTGGCGACGTGATGATGGGGCATGACCCGGACTGCATGCGCTGGATCCGGAAATTCCGGGAAGCCCCGCCCTTGACGGCGGATGGCAGCGAGGGCCGGGGCCGGCGCCAGACCCGTCGCCGCCGCGCAACGGCACCGTAGGCGATCCGGGGTGAAACGCGCGGATCATTCGATCGTGCCAGGAGAGAAGCCGTGTCCAACGAGGCCCTGATCGTCTTCAACCCATCCGGTCGCCGCGGCCGCTTTCCACTGGGGACGCCGGTACTTCAGGCGGCCCGTGCCCTGGGGGTGGATCTCGATTCCGTGTGCGGCGGACGCGGAATGTGTGGCCGCTGCCAGGTGGACCTGTGTGAAGGGCATTTCGCCAAGCATGGAATCCACTCCGTCGCTGGCAATCTCAATGCCAAGACGGAGACCGAGTATGCCTGGGAGTTGCGGCGCGGTCCGCTGGTGGATGGGCGCCGCCTCGGCTGCTCCGCGCTGCTCCAGGGGGATGTGGTCATCGACGTTCCGCCCGGGAGCCAGGTTCACCGGCAGATCGTGCGCAAGCGTGCGGAGGTGGTGGACATCGAGCTGGACCCGATGGTCCGGCTGTACTTCGTCGAGGTGCAGGAACCGGACATGTATCTGGCGAGCTCCGACCTGCGCCGACTCAAGGAGGCACTGACCTACGAGTGGCACCTCGGTGATCTGAAAAGCGACGTCCGCGTGGTTCAACATCTACAGGCGGCATTGCGTCAGGGGCACTGGCAGGTCACAACGGCGGTACACAACGATGAACGGATCATCGGTGTCTGGGCGGGACTCCAGGAAAAGATCTACGGCATGGCGGTGGATGTCGGCTCCACCACCATCGCAGCACACTTGTGCGACCTCCAGACCGGTGAAGTGATGGCATCCGGCGGGCGAATGAACCCCCAGATCCGCTTCGGCGAGGATCTCATGAGCAGGGTCTCCTATATCATGATGAATCCCGGTGGTGACGAAGCCATGACCGCGGCGGTACGCGAAGCGGTCAACGGGCTCGCCGAAGACCTCGCGGCCGAGGCCGGGATCGGGGTGCACGCCATTATCGAGGCAACGTTCGTCGGCAACCCGATCATGCAGAGCCTCGTATTCGGTATCAACCCGGTGGAACTCGGTGGTGCTCCCTTTGCACTTGCCACCGACGAAGCCATTGATGGCGTGTGGGCCACCGAGCTGGACCTCGTCATCCACCCCAATGCCCGGGTCTATGGGTTGCCCTGCATCGCCGGTCACGTGGGTGCGGATACCGCAGCAGTAATCCTCTCCGAAACCCCGTATCTGGGCGAGGAGCTGATGCTGATTGTCGATGTCGGTACCAATGCCGAGATCGTGCTGGGGAACCGGCACCGGCTTCTTGCAGCGTCGAGCCCCACGGGACCCGCGTTCGAGGGCGCCCAGATCACATGCGGACAACGCGCCGCGGCCGGCGCCATCGAACGGGTGCGGGTTGATCCACATACCCTGGAGCCACGCGTCAAGGTAATCGGCTGTGATCGCTGGTCGAACGAGGATGAATTTGCCGAAGCCGTTGCCGCCACCGGTGTGACTGGTATCTGCGGGTCGGGCATCATCGAGGCGGTCGCGGAGCTGTTCCTCGCGGGTGTCATCAGCCATGACGGGGTGATCAACGGTTCTCTGACCCGGCGCACGCCACGGATCGTTGCCGAGGGACGCACCTGGTCCTACGTCCTGTACCAGGACGATGAGCGCACGGTGCGCGTCACCCAGAACGACATACGCGCGATCCAGCTGGCAAAGGGCGCCCTGTACGCCGGCATCAAGCTGCTGATGGAGGCGTTCGGCACCGGGCACGTGGACCGGATTCGGCTGGCGGGTGCCTTCGGTGCCCATATCGACGTCCGGTACGCGATGATCCTCGGCATGATCCCCGACTGCGAGTTCGACCACGTGACTGCGGCCGGCAACGCGGCCGGTACGGGTGCCCGCATCGCGCTGCTGAGTCGTAAGGCCCGGGCGGAGATCGAGGAGGTGGTGCGGCGGGTGGAGAAACTGGAGACGGCCACGGAAGCGCGTTTCCAGGAGCATTTCGTGGCGGCGATGGCGATTCCCCACAAGTCCGACCCGTTCCCCCGGCTGCGTGAAGCGGTTGACCTCCCTGTAGCTCCTGTTGGCGGGCAGGACAGAGCCCGCAGGAGTGGTGGTTCGCGGCGCGTACGTCTGGTCGCGCAACCAGGGAACGAGGAACCACGGCCCCCGGATGCGGAGCCCGAGGCACGGTCGGAAGGCGACGCCTGATCCCGGGAAGCAGTGACCGAAGCCGCCGCACGATCCCGTGCGCCACCTCCCTCAGAACTCCAGGCGCGCACCCGCCGTCAGGTTGTAGGCCGAGGTATGTCGCATGCCCAGGAGGGTCTCTGCCTGAGCAAACGCCTGCCAGCCGTGGGGAAGAATCGCGGTCAGTGCGGCGGAGATCGAATAGAAGTTGCGGTCCGGGCGGTCGCCGGAGGCAACGAACCGGGTTTCCTGCGGATCATCCACGAATCGGGATTCCACGTCCCGGCGTCCGCCGCGGAACTCGTGATGCCATTCAGCCCGGAACTGCGGGATAAGCACACCGAAGCCGGTGGCAACCGGATAACTCGCTTCCATGCCGAGAGAAGAGCGCAGGGAGTCGACGTTCTGTCTGCTGACGTCCAGGTTGAATGGGCCGGCCTGACGTTCCCGGTAGCTGTCAAGTTCCACCCGCAGCAGGTCGAGCCGCGCCACCGGACCGATCCGCATGGGTTCCAGGTCGAACTGGTAGCCGCCGCCCACTCCGAGCAGGAGGTAGTTGCCGGCCGTCGAAGAGACGGCGGTTTCATCCGTATCCGGTACATCCGGATTGTTGGATCGATAGATGATGCCTCGCTTGAGATCGATGTCCATGCGTCCGAGGGTGAGGATCGAGGTGAGGTAGAAGTCCTCCTCCTCGTAGAGGGCGTAGCCGGAGAAGGCGAAGGTGTCGCCGGTCATGTCGCCGTCGACGACGCTGCGGGAGTCGTCGAAGTCCAGCTCCGCTCTCCGGTAGCCCAGGGAAACTCCGGCCACCAGCGAGTCGGAAACCCGATAGTCTACCCCGGCGGTGATACCGAACTGATCGGCATCATAGGCATTCTCGCGGTCTGTCGGATCCCGCTCGACCCGACCATAGGAGAGCAGCACGAAACCGCCCCAGGGCCCCGCAAGGCGGTCCCCTGCGGCGCCGCCACCGAAGGGCTCGGAGGCGCCGAAGGCGACCGTGTCGCCATGCTCACCGGCATGGGCCACAACGGTTTCCTGTGCCTGCAGCATGGCCAGCCGCTGCACCACGTGGGAAAACTGGGCGTGGGCCGCGTTTACCGTAAGCCCGGAGCCGGAGCCGGCCTCCTCATTCGCCACCCAGTCAAGGGCTTCCGCAAGCTCGGCTTCATCGACCCGCAGTGAGCGGTCGGTCGGCTCTCCCGGGATCGCCTGTTGTTCATTGGCGGTATGGACGAGTTCCTCCAGACGGCGGAAAAGCGCCTGCTGCCCGGCCGGCAACGCATCCTGTTCACCCTCGGCACGCAGGGTGTTGTAGATCGCCTGGGAGGCACGGGCGGATTCCGCCTGCGGTGGCGTGAGATCCGGTATCGCGGTAAGTTGCCCCTGGCACCAGGCCGGGAGAATGAGTATCGCCACGCCGAGAACCAGCGGGTACCCCCGCAATGACTGCCACTGTTCCATGCCGTCCCCCCCGGGAAATTCGATGGTATCGTCAGGCGTTGTGTCCTGTGCGAACTATAGACCATCGATTGGCGTACCCGTAGAAGTCCCCACAACGGGAATTCCCGGTCTGATTCGGTGGCGGGGCGTCCGCGGCTGATAGCACCATCGCGCCGGGGAACGTGAACGGGTAGGGTGTGCGGACTGAAATCCGGGCCAGGCCGCATGCGCAGAGCCGGACGTGCCGGTGCCCGGCACCGGCCACGGATCGTTTGGAAGGACGGAGCCGGACAGCGTGAATCCGCAGCTTCACGGCCACA
>SLLM01000392.1 GCA_007134055.1 Ectothiorhodospiraceae bacterium
CGAACCTGAGCCCGAACCTGAACCTGAGCCTGAGCCTGAGCCTGAGCCTGAGCCCGAACCCGAGCCTGAACCCGAGCCGGAACCCGAGCCGGAACCCGAGCCGGAACCCGAGCCCGAGCCCGAGCCCGAGCCCGAGCCAGGCCCGGATGGTATTCCGGGGCTGCCTGGTCTGAACGACAGACAGCGGGCCGTCGGCACCGCACTGCAACGCGGATGTACTGCCGTCAGTGGCATTGCCGCCGACGCGCGTACAGCCGGGCAGAGTGACCTGCTGGAGACCTGTAATCGCGTCCTGGAATCGGACGAACCGGGGGAACTGCTGGACGGCATTGCACCGCAGGCAGTGTCCGTCCAGGGACGCTTCGCGTTAGCTGCCTTGCAGCACCAGCACAGCATGGTTTACCGCCGGCTGGGCCGGTTGCGCACCGGGCTGAGCGGCCTGGATGTTTCCATGACGACGTTCGGCATGAACAGTCAGGGCGTGGGCACGCGCACGGCGCCTGCCGGCGGTGGCGGCGGAGACCCCAGACCGCGTGAGTTCGGCCGGTTCAGCCAGAACGCCATCGGCACCTTTGTCGATGGTTCGGCCACCATCGCCAATCGCGACAGAACGGATCGGGAGCCCGGATACAAGAGCGATTCACTGAGTCTTACCGCCGGCATGGACGGGCCTTTCAGCCACCGCACTATGGGTGGTGCCGCCCTCGGCGTTACGCGAAGCAACACGGACCTGCGGGGCAACGCCGGCAGCGTGGACATGGACGGTATCAGTCTCTCGCTGTACGGAACGCACCTGCTCCCACAGGATTTCTACGTTGATGTTGTCGCTACCTATGGATGGAACCGGTACGACACCGAGCGACGAATCTTTCAGGGCAGTAACGGTGAATCGGGCCAGGTCGCGGAGGCACGCCCTTCCGGCACATCATCCGCGCTGGGCCTGAGCTTCGGGCGCGACTTCATCCAGGGCCCGTGGATTACCGGACTGCAAAGCAGCCTTGACTACACGAGGGTGCGGATCGACGGTTACAACGAATCACCCGGCAACCGGGATGCCCCGGGTCACGGCTCCATGCTCTCCGTGAACAGGCAGACCGCCTCATCCCTTATCCTGGAGGCCGCGGTCCAGACCACCTACGCCTACCCGATGTTTCGCGGCGTGCTGATGCCCACCGCGCGCCTTGGCCTGGAACACGAATTCCGTGATGACGCGCGGCGTATACATGCCCACTTCCGCGAAGACCCCGACAGCAACCGGTTCACGATCCGCACGGATCCGCCGGACCGCACGCGGGTCAATCTCGGAATCGGCATATCCGCGCATCTGACCCATGGTCCCCCTCAGTTCCGTCGCGGCGTCACATCGGTGTTTCTGTTCCTGGAGACTGTCGAAGGACTGAGTGACGAGGAGATCTACCGCGTGGATGCGGGATTGCGAATCGAGTTCTGAGACGAAGAGTGCGTCCCAGGGACACATGGTATGCCGCTAGTGCAGCATATACACCTCCGGGTTTGCGGCGTCCACGGTGATGCGATAGACGGTGAACGTCTCCTGTTTCTCGCCGGGCATCCCGGGCGAGGCGGAAGGCATCCCCGGCAGGGTGATGCCGCGGATCATCGGGCGCTCCTCGAGCAGTTGCTCGATGACCTCCACTGGCATGTGGCCGATCACCGCGTAGGGGCCCACGTCCATGGTGTGGCAACTTGCCATCGTCCGGTGGATCCCCGCGGCCTGGAAGATCGGCGCCATGCTGTCGTGGTCCACCACGGCCAGCTCGAAGCCCTGGGCCTCCAGGTACTTCACGTAGAAATCGCAACAGCCGCAGGTCGGTGTCTTGTGCAGCGTGGCGGCGGTGGCCAGAGCCGTTCCGGGTACGGCCAGGGCCGCGGCCAGGAGCAGGCGTCGCAGGGCGTAATGATTCATGAGTTTTCCCAAATAGCACTGAATGATTCAGGTGAGCCTGCCGCCGAGGCGGGCCCGCTTGAGTAGCACCGAGTTGCCGGTGACGGAGAGCGAACTCGCAGTCATGGCGATGACGCCGATCATCGGGTGCAGCAGACCCATGGCGGCGATGGGGATGGCGGCGACGTTGTAGCCCCACGCCCAGAACATGTTCTGCACGATCTTGCGGAAAGTCAGCCGGGAGAGCTCTACGGCTTCCACCACCTTGGTGAGTTCGCCGCTCACCAGCGTGACGTCGGCGGCCTCGATGGCCACGTCCGCACCGGCACCGATGGCGATGCCCACGTTGGCCTGCTTGAGCGCCGGGGCGTCGTTGATGCCGTCACCCACCATGGCCACGTGCTGGCCATAGCGCTCCTGGAGCTGCCGGATGGCGTCCACCTTGCCCTCGGGCAGCACGCCGGCCTGGACCTCGTCGAGCCCCACCTCCCGGGCCACGGCCTGCGCGGTGCGCTCGTTGTCACCGGTGACCATGACGCAGGCAATGCCGAGCTCGTGCAGGGCCTTGATGGCTGCCGCCGAGTCGTCCTTGATGGTATCGGCCACGGCCACGATGCCCGCCGGCGAATTACCGATGGCCACCAGCATCGCGGTCTTGCCCGCGGTCTCGAGCTCGGTGAGCTGTTCCTCCAGCGCGGTGATCTCCATGTCGTGCTCGGTGAGTAGCCGGCGGCTGCCGACAAGCACGCGGTCACCGTCAAGCTGCGCTTCTACGCCGCGGGCGGTGTGGGACTGGAAGCCGGTGACGCTGCCGATCGTCAAACCGCGCTCCTTCGCGCCCTGGACAATGGCGTTGGCCAGGGGGTGGGCGGAGCCCGCCTCCACGGCTGCCGCCGCAGCGAGCACCTGTTCTTCGGTGAATCCCTGCGCGGGTAGCGCATCGGTCAGCGCCGGCTCACCCCTGGTGATGGTGCCGGTCTTGTCCAGGACGATAGCCTTGATGTCCTTGAGGCTCTGGATGGCCGAGCCGGAGCGGATCAGCACACCCCGCTCGGCGCCCATGCCCGAGCCCACCATCAGCGCCGTGGGCGTCGCCAGGCCCAGGGCACAGGGGCAGGCGATGACCAGCACCGCAATGGCGGCGAGGATGGCGAGGACCAGCGGCGGCCGGGTGGCGTCCACCCAGGGCAGGAAGCTCTCGCCCCAGAGCAGTATCGGCTCCAGCGTCCCGCTGAAGGCGAGCCAGGCGATGAACGACAGCGCGGCGATCACCAGCACCGCCGGCACGAACCGGGCGGTGATGCGGTCCGCGAGTTCCTGCACCGGCACCCGCGAGCCCTGCGCTTCTTCCACCAGGCGGATGACCTGGGCAAGGAATGTGTCCTTGCCCACGCGGGTGGCACGGACCTTGAGCAGCCCCTGCTGGTTGATGGTTGCGCCGAGCACAGTGGCGCCGACGGCCTTCTCCACCGGGACAGACTCGCCCGTGGCGATGGACTCGTCCACCGTGCTCTCGCCCTCGATCACTTCGCCGTCGGTGGGCACCTTCTCCCCGGGGCGCACGATCATGATAGCGCCGGTCTGGAGCTGCTTGACCGGCACCTCCACTTCCTCGCCGTCGCGCTCCACGCGGGCGGTCTTCGCCCCCATGTCGAGCAGCTTGCGGATCGCCGACGATGCCTGGCCCTTGGCGCGGTGCTCCAGATAGCGCCCGAGCATGTGGAAGGCCATGATGGTCGCAGCCATCTCGATGAACGAAGTCATGGGGTAGATGAAGCCCACCAGGCCGATGAAGTACGGCGGCAGGCTACCCATGGAGATGAGCACGTCCATGTTCAGGTGGCCGCTCTTCAGCGACCGCCAGGCGGAGCGGTGGGTGGCAGCGCCGCCGGCGAGAAACACCACCGGGAATGCCAGCACGGCGATGATTGCAAGATACCCGGGAATTGGCTGCCAGAACATGTGGGGCATCATCAGCACCATGATCGCCGCGGTTGGGATCATGGCGATCCACAGGCGCCGCCAGGCCTGCTTGACGTAGGCCTCGTCGATGGCGGCGTCGTCGGCGCGCTCGTCGCCGTCTTGCGTCTCCACCGCGGCGACATCGTAGCCTGCTCCCTCCACGGCCGTGCGCAGCGCCTCGCCCTCGGGCCCGCCGGCCGTTGTTGTGACGGTCACCCGGTGATCGGCGATGCTGGTGCGAATGTCGCCGATGCCCTCCAGGCGTTCCAGAGAGGCGCGCACGATGCCCGCACAGTGGTCCGAACCCATGCCCGGCACCACCAGTTTGATGGTGGTGCCGTCGCCGCCCGCGTCCACCCGGGCCACGTCATAGCCGGCGGCCTCCACCGCAGTGCGCAGTGTCTCTGCGTCCGCAGCGCCGGCGTCGTAGCGCACGGTGACGCGGTGATTGGCGATGTTGGTGCTTACTGCCTCCACCGCATCCAGGCGCTCAAGCGCGCTGCGAACAATGCCGGCACAGTGGTCGGAGCCCATTCCGGGTACGATCAGTGCGCCTTCTGCCAGAGGCGACTCGTTCTGGATTGCACGTTCAGTCATTCTCGTGTCCTTCCTTGTCCGCGGGGGAGGGGCATTCAAATAGCCCCGGGGTAGGGCCTTCGCCCGTACAGCGGCGTGTGGTAAGGGCACCCAGCCACTGCAAGGCAGCTTCCAATCGGGTATCTCCGGCGTCAAGTCAACGATCAGGACCGTGCCCGCCCCCGTGCCGATGCATGAACAGGTGCATGATCAGACAGCCGGCGAGCAGCAGAAACGGGGCATAGCCAAGGATATGTTCCCAGTGCCCCGCGGCCAGATTGCCAGCAATAAGGGCAAGTCCGGCGATCAGGACCACCGTCAGAGGTGTTCCCAGGCGTTGCGTAACGCGCGTCCACATGTGCATGTCCTCCATGCCGGAGCGTGTTGCCGGGGCCAATGGTTGTCAGTACGGCCCCGGTCTCCAGTGGTTGCAGGAGCGGTGTCAGCCGCGACGGGTGTGCCGATCGACCCGGGAGACGGCCGCGGTTGAGGCCGCTCCGGCAAAGGGTTGAGCAGTCATGAACCATCCCCGTGATGCTGCTGGTGGTGACGGTCGCGGCCGCGCTCGCCGCCCATGCCACCGCGGCGTTCCTGCATGTGCTCGCGCTGCTCGTCGGTGAGCATGTCCTGCATGTCGTTTCGCAGGCGGATGCGATCGGCCATCATGTCGCCGTGCAGGTCGGCCATGTGGCCGTGGAGTTCGCGGACGGCATCCGGGTCGGGCCGCTCAGAGTGCATCAGTGCGTGCATCTCCTCACGCAGATCCATCATCTCCGCCATGCGGCTGAACTGCTGGTGGCGGTGTTCGCTGCGGCGTTCGCGAAGCTGCGCCTGCTGCTCGTCATCGAGATCGAGCCCTTGCATCATGCCCATACCGTCACGCATGCCCGTACCGGCCATGCCCATGCCACCGCCGTGCATGCCGCCACCCATCATGCCCTGCATGCCGCCGGAGCCACCGCCCATCATGGGACAGTCCTGCATCATGCCCATGCCGCCGTGCATTGCCTTGCCACCCTGGCCACCGCCGTGCATGCCGCTGCCCATCATGCCCTGCATGCCCTGAGCGCCGGCGATTCCCACGGCGCCTGCCGCCAGAAGCAGGGCCAACCCGAGTGATGCCTTGTAACCGCGATTAATCGTCATGTCGGAACCTCCTGAAGCATGTGCTTCAACTTGTGATTTGGACCCCGAGGGCGTCGTCATGTCCTCGGTGAATGCAGATCCAGCAGATCCTGCTGGCGTCTGAGAAACTCCTCCCGGTCGATCTCGCCACGGGCATAGCGGCCTGCCAGGGCCTGGAGTGGTTCGCCGTCGTGGGTTTGTGGTCGGCCCAGGAGCGCTGATAGCAGCAGGTACGCGCCCGCGAGAATCAGGGCGAAAACGGCGATCATGAGGATCACCATCAGTGAGTGCCCGAGCCAGTAGCCCGCGCCGGTCTCGTGAATGAAGGAATGCATGGGTATCAACCTCCCGAACAGGGGAAACGGGTGCCGTTTTGTGCAGCGTCGCAGGAGGCGGGAGGATCAGACGCGCAGGCGCTGGGTCCGCAGGTAGACCGGGAGGGTGGGCCGGGGATCGTGAGAGGGAGCCGCGTGCAGTGGCTCTTCCGCGACCGTCAGGCGATTGTGCTCCGGCCCCTGACTCGGAATCGCTGCGGCGGTGTCGGCGGGTGCAGGCAATTCCGCTTCACGATTGTCACTGACCAGGACAGAAGCTTTGCCGTGGTGTCCGACATGCTGGCAGACCGGTGTGTCGGACGGTCCATGCGTATGCACGCCCGGTGTCTGCTGGACAGTGCCCGCAGAGGGGAGATCCATCAGCTTCGGTGCTGCCAGGGCCACCGTGACCGGCAGCAGGACCAACAGGATCAGCAACAGCACCCGCCAGGGGCGTACGGGTAGTGTTCCCTCCCTGGCCGTGGTTCTGGTTGGCTGTGCTGGCATGTGTCGTGTTCCTTGAATCCCGGGACCGTAGTGATTGTTATAAAGCAAGCTGTACGGTCGCTGTCTTGACCAGCATCAAATATACCGTCGAATGCAGGGTTGCCTGGATTTATCCGAAGACGCGATCTGAACATGCTACCAGGGATTCAGCGCGGAACGGCCATGATCACGCGGCGCAGGCGCCATGTCGGAAACGTGGGTTGAAGAGTGCCGTGTACGCTACAGCGTGTCGCGGACGTCCTTGGGGGGCAAACTCGGGAAGCGGTCGGGAAGTGCTTCCGGACCACCACCGACTTGCAGGATTTCGACAAGCTGGACGATGGTCACGGGCGTGTTGCGGATCTGCTTGATCGCTGCCGTGTCGGCCGCGCCGCAATCCCGGTCATGGCCCGCGTAGGGGGCGGAATCCGTCACTGGCCTGTTCCTGCTCACCGGCACGTAAAGCACCCAGTGACCACCCACTGGACCATCATCTCGGGCTTGATCGCCGCCACAGCGCTGCCGTTGGTTGGTAGAACCCGCTCTACCTGCGCTGATGGGGGGAATCGGGAGGAGCCACCATGCGATTCCCGGTTGGCTTGACGCGGGTCAAGAACAAACCGGCAGCGGCGCGGTCTACTGCCGCAGAAAGCATCACAACAGGGAAATCAGGTGGAGCATCAAGCGCCGGCCAGACAACGAACGCGGTCTCGGGGAGTAACCCTCCTCGCGCTGCTGCTCGTGTTTGCCCTGGCCGTCGGCAGTGTGCTGGGCTACGCTGCCGCCAATGGGGACGGCCCACACGCCGACCACACCACCAGCACCTTGGTCCAGCTTCATGACCACGATGGGGACGACTTCGGAGACTGCGGCGTATGCAGCGTTGCGGTCGAACGGTCGGTTGAGCTTGTATTCCCCATGCACATTGATGCCAGGGCTGGTTTCCCGTATTTCTCGAATCGTCACACCCTGCCGCCGCAGCGACCTCCTCGCGCCTGAATTGCATTCCCGGATAAGCCGGGTGGCTGTTGCCGCCCACGGAGAACGTGTTTCAGGAGCACAATCATGCAGTATTCATTCGCTATTCCAAGCGACAGGTCGCGTTCGCGAGACGGTCGGCAGCTTCGTGTCGCCAGCCTCGCCCTGATGACCGGAATCACCCTGGCGATCGCCCAGGCAGTACCCGCAGCTTCCGAGGCAACGGGTTTCATCTTTGCCGCCGATGAGCATGGGTCCACCCTCTCCCGGGTTGAACTGCCCACGGGCGTGACGGTAACCACCGACATTGCCATCTCGCCACACAACGTGCAGGTCACGCCGGATAATCAGTGGGTTCTGGCAGTGGGGGAGCCCGGTGGCCACAACGGCCACGGTCACGGCCATTCCCATGAGTCGGGTCAATTGCTGATCTTCGACGTGACGGCATTTGCCGATGGGCCGCGGTCAAGCATCCCGGTCGGCTCGCATCCCGCACATGTGGTGACCGAGCCGGACGGGCGCCTTGCCTTCGTCACCAATGCCGGCGATGACTCCGTGTCGGTGGTCGATCTTGTGGCCGGCGAGGTGACCAGTACCATCTCTACCGGCGCGTATCCCCACGGATTGCGCCCCAGCCCCGACGGCACCGAGCTGTACGTGGCCAACGTTCAGGATGGCTCGGTCTCTCTAATCAGCGTGGAACAGCGCAGCGAAATCGCCCGGATACCCGTGGGTGAGACGCCGGTGCAGGTCGCCTTCACGCCGGATGGTACGCGCGTGTACGTGTCGCTGCGCGATGAGAATCGCGTGGCCGTCATCGATACCGCATCGCGGGAAGTTATCGACACCATCCATGTCGGAGCGAAGCCGATCCAGGTGCATGCAAGTGTGGATGGCGAGCGCGTGTACGTCGCCAACGAAGGCACCCGGGGTTCTCCGGGAAACACGGTGTCGGTAATCAAGGTCGCATCCGGGGAAGTTGTGCAGACCATCGAGGTGGGTCAGGGCGCCCACGGCATCGCCGTGGACACTGCGGGCTTCGTCTACGTCACCAACATCCATGATGACAGCGTGTCGGTGATCGAAGAGAGCACCTTCAGCGTGGCAGCAACTTACCCGGTTGGGCAGGGCCCCAACGGCATTACCTGGGCGAACCGTTGATGCAATACGTGCTCCAGCGTCTCGCGCTGGGGCGCGTCACCGATCGGTATCACAGCGCTTACCCGGGGGAGATCCTACGGTGACGAGATTGGCACACACAATTGGTCCGGGCTCAGGGCGCTCCATGCCGTTACGGCTGGCGCTGCTGGCGATGCTTGCGACACCCCTCCTGGTCGCCTGCGGTGGCAACGATGAAACGCTGACCGTCACTGAACTGAGTGAAAAAACCCACATTCATGGGCTCGCGGTCGGGGCGGACGATCCCGACCGCCTCTACATTGCCACCCATTTCGGGTTGTACATAGCCGACCCGGAAGGCACGGCTCGCCGCGTGTCCGAGGAACGGCACGACTTCATGGGTTTCACTCCGCACCCGCGTGAGCCACGAACGCTGTTCGCCAGCGGACATCCCCACGGCGGCGGCAATCTGGGGTTCCTCGTCTCCGAGGACGACGGCGTGTCCTGGACGCGTCGGGCCAGTGGCGTCCGCGGTCCGGTGGACTTTCACCAGATGGACGTCAGTCTCGCCGATCCAACCGTGATCTACGGGGCGTATCAGGGCCTTCAGCGAAGCACCGATGGCGGCCATACCTGGGAGTTGCGGGCGCAGGCGCCTCAAGGGCTGATCGAGCTTGCCGGCTCTTCCCGCCGGCCCGAGCGGGTATTTGCGGCAACGCAGAACGGCTTGATGGTCAGTCACGACGGAGGCCGCAGCTGGGAAGCAGCCCATTCGAGCACCGCCCCCAGCAGCACCGTTCGGACGGTTGCAGCGGGGCACGTGTATGCATACATCGTCGGGGTCGGTCTCGTGCAGGCATCGGAAGGCAACTTGAACTGGCGAGTGGTCGGTGATCATTGGGGTGACGACTTCATGCTGCATCTGGCGATCGATCCAGCCGATCCCAACCGGATGTTCACGATCAATAGCCAGGGGAGGGTCCTCTCAAGCAACGATGGCGGTGCCTCGTGGGCGCCATTCTGAACGACTGGATTACGAGAGACAACGCTGCACCCGGAGCCCACCAGAGATCACGGGGCAGCCTCCAAGCAACGCCACTACGGGAGTACAACCATGAAGACACACACCGGAAAGCGGACGCTCTTGCTGACAGTAGCGCTGGTGACGGCACTCGCAACCGCAGGCGCCGTCGCCGGCATGCACGGCGGTGCTGGTGCCGGCGACGGCGGCGGCATGCACCAGGCCACGCCCGACGGGCCCCGGGACGGCATGATGGGCCGCTCTGGTATGGGCGGAATGATGCAGTCCTGCGCGATGATGCGGGGCGGAGCCCATGGGATGGGCGGCATGATGGGGCAACACAGCAGCGGCATGATTCCCGGAATGATGGCGCCCATGGATCTCAGCGGCGCTGACCTCACGGCTGAACAGCGCGAGCAAGCCAGGGAACTGCGCCAGACCCACCGTGAGGAGCACTTCCAGCGCATGGCTCGGATGATGAACCTGCGGGAAGACATGCACGCGCTCATGCAGAACGATACCCCCGACCCCGACGCCGCTCAGGAACTCCATGGCCGAATGGCGGCGGTTCACGGTGAAATCCTGGCGGAGAACATACGACTACGGAACGCCATGCGCGAGATGCTGACGCAGGAGCAGCGCGAGACACTCCGGCAGGCGGCACCGCAGGACACTGAGCCCGGTCCGGAAGGGGATGACCACGACGACCATCACTAGCGTGAGCGAAGCACGCCGACAGCAACCGGACGCCGCCACCGGCGTCCGGTCGATTTTCACGACAACTCAGAAGGCGGAAACATGATTCGACTCCGTGTCACCGGCATGAACTGCGGGCACTGCGAAGCCAGCGTGCGTGAGGCGTTGGCCACGGTTCCGGGCGTTGACGAAGTAAGCGCAGTAGACCGGGTGCAGCAAGAAGCCGTGGTCACTGGCACACCTGACACCGCGGCGCTGATCGCCGCGGTCTGCAAGAAGGGATTCGAGGCATCCGAGATCAGCGGGTGAATGCAATCTGACCTGCGCGGGCGGAACACGCTTGCGTTCACATCCAACGGCAACACATCAGGAGATGACAATATGAAATACGGTATCAAGGGCTTTGTGGCTGGAGCGATTGCGGGTGCGGTCCTCGCCGCCGGGACAAGCAGCGTGGTTCTCGCCCATCAGCATGGAAATGATAACGGTGGCCACGGCGACCACAGCGGCGGCCACTCTGACAACCCGGCTGTGCAGGCCTACATGGAGGCCAACGACAGGATGCACGCGGGGATGGACATCGACTACACCGGAGACGCTGACATCGACTTCCTGAAGGGGATGATCCCCCATCACCAGGGCGCGATCGACATGGCCCGCGTGGTGCTCGAGCACGGCGAGGACGCCGACATCCGAGCGCTGGCGAACGAGGTTATCGAAGCGCAGGAAGCGGAAATCGAACAAATGCGTGAATGGCTGCGGGAGCGCGGCCACTAGCCGTGGAGTCTTGAGAGGTTGTCCCCGGAGAACTGACCCGCCCCGGGTTCTCCGGGGCGGGTCAGACCATGGGGATACCAGGCCAGTGGTTTACCCACACTCTAGTCTTGCTGGCTCAGGAGCACGGAAGGTCGAGGCCTCCGCCTCAAGCCGATGAGGCCGATCCAGTGAGCCCACACACCGGGAGCGAGACCATGGCAACCGCGGGAATGCGGAACGCGCGCAGAATTCTCGACCTGCCGGAGTTCAACGTGCTGTTGTTTGCGTTCCTGGTCAATTACCCGTGGGAGTTTCTGCAGGTTCCGTTCTTTGCGGGAATGCCGAGCGCCAGCCACTGGGATGCCATCGTGTTCTGCACGCGGGCCACGGGCGGTGATGCATTGATCGCGCTCACCGGCTACTGGGTGGTCGCCTGTTTCTGGGGCAACCGGTACTGGATACTGCAGCCGATGGTTCGACAACTCGGTCTGTTTATTGCCGTAGGTATTGCCATCACGATCGTGTTCGAATGGCATGCCACGGAAATAGCACAGCGCTGGACCTACGCGGGTTACATGCCGGTACTCCCTGTTCTGGGTACTGGGTTGCTGCCGTTGGTGCAGTGGACCCTGTTGCCGCCGCTGATCGCGTGGTTCGTCAGCCGGCAGATCAGCAGTCAGCCGCCGCCGTGTCGTGCTCCCTGACCATGGCCCGATCAGGCGGCATCCATGTGCCGCAGGGTTATGTCAGTGGTTCGGGGCCAGAGGGAGTACTGGCGCGACGTTGGCACCGTTGTGTGTCCGACCCGGAAAATGGCTTCGCTGATCTTCTGCTGCTCGATGGCTTCCGGCATATAGCGCACGATAATCCGCTTGTCGGCGACTCGGGCCTCGGCCTCCACCACCCCGTCAATTGCACCCCAATCCCTTGCCAGGTCAACACGCCTTGGTTTAACCGGTTACGGCCGCATGGATCGTTGCCGGCTCAAAGGTAAGCTTGGCGATACGCTCAACGCCGTGATGGTCGCCGCCGGGCACAACATCCGGCTACTGCTCCGGGCAATGGCGGATCTTTTGTGTCAATTACTCGGCCGGCTTCTGGTGATCATCGGTGCCGGAATCCAGAATCGGGGCTTCGCACCTTCAATGCAGGCCGTTGCGTGAAGGGTTATTCAGGACCGACTCACTCGGCATCGACGCGGATCGGGGCCCCGGTGGACACGGGCACCGGCCATCAAGGCTGCCGCACGCAGTGAACGGGAGTGCAGGAGCGACCGGGCATGAGTGCGACAGCGGACAGACGCCCGAGCGGTGAGGCACCTAATATTCCGGAATACGCCCGGGTCGGCTGATTGCCCGGGTATCCACTGCGGCGCAGTCTGAGCCGGGCAAGTAATGGCCCGTTTCGGGAATGCAGTCCGAAAAATGCAGGTAAAGACTTCCGTATAAACTGAGGAAAAACCGCGGATCATCGCCGTCCGCCTCCCCAGTGCACTGCCTATGATAGCGTCCACGCAGCCCTCAAGTTGAGGAGACCTTACCCGTTTTCGATACCCACACCTTCAAGGCCCACCGTATGGACGCGAGCCAACTCGCGGAGGAGCAAACAGTGATGAGCAATAAGCCAGTATCCGGCGAACGACTTCCCGATATCACCGTGCGGCAGCTTGGTGGGGGTAAATTGCGCCTTGGCGTTCCGGATGACGATCACGACTGGCAGCTGGTGGTGGTATATCGCGGCAAACATTGCCCGATCTGCAAGACGTACCTCGCGGAACTCGAGCGCCTCGCACCCGAATTCGCCAAGGCGGGGGTCGGCGTCGTCGTCATTTCCGGTGACCCGGAAGATCGCGCCAGCAGTTTCGCAAACGAGATCGGCGTATCGCTCCCGGTCGGCTACGATCTGACAGTGGATCAGATGAAGGCGCTCGGCCTCTATGTCTCCGAGCCGCGCTCCGATAAGGAGACCGGTCGTCCCTTCGCCGAGCCGGGCGTTTTCGTGATTAACGCCGAGGGGCTGCTTCAGGTCGTGGACATCTCGAACGCTCCGTTCGCCCGGCCCGATCTCGCCAGCCTCGCCAAGGGGCTGAAGTTCATACGCGACAACGACTATCCGATCCGCGGTCGCCTGGATGCCTGATACGTCCCCGTCGACGAGAAGTGCGACGGGCGCGCGAAAGCTCCCCGCCGCGGCGTCAGTCCGACGCGATCTTGATCAGACCAGTGACGCGATCTTGATCAGACCAGTGTCGCTTGCCGTGCTTCCCCTGTGGAGTGGCCGTCCTTACTCCACGCATCATAAAGGCAACACAAAGGGCAACACGACGATGGAACCTGGCGGCAACATTCGCGTCATCACCCGCGACGCCAACGGCATCGGCCCTGAAATCGCGAGAATCTTCGCCGCCGCCGGCGGCAGGGTGGCAATTGCCGACGTTGACACATTGATGGCGTCGACATCGATGCGGCGGACAAGGCTGCGACATGGCTTGGCGATGGGCGTATGAACGTCGATCAGCCACGGCTGGAGGATGTACTGAGCCATGCATAACGTAGACATAGCTATCATCGGCACGGGCACGGCGGGCATGGGAGCCTATCGCGCGGCACGCAAGCATACAGACCGGATCGCGCTTATCGAAGGCGGCCCCTACGGCACGACCTGCGCGCGGGTGGGCTGCATGCCCTCGAAGCTGCTGATCGCCGCGGCCGAGGCAGCCGAGGCGGTGCGTGAGGCCCCCGGTTTCGGCGTCCACGCCGGCGCGCCCCGCGTCGACGGGGCCGAGGTCATGGACCGGGTGCGAAGCGAGCGTGACCGCTTCGTCGGTTTTGTCGTCGACACGGTGGAAGACATCCCTCCATCTCAGCGCCTGAAGGGGTGTGCGCGGTTCGAGGATCCGCACACCCTGCGGCTCGACACCGGCGAGACTGTGCGCGCCGAGCGGATCGTGATCGCCACGGGCTCGGTTCCCGTCAGACCAGGCATGTTCGACGTGGTTGGAGACCGCCTGATCGTGAGTGACGACGTGTTCGACTGGACCGATCTGCCCGGTTCCGTCGCCGTGTTCGGCGGCGGGATCATCGGTCTGGAACTGGCGCAGGCGCTTGGCCGGCTTGGGGTGCGCGTGCGGCTGTTCGGCAAGGGTGGCGGTGTGGGCCCCTTGTCCGACCCGGCGGTGCGTGATGCCGCCGCTGCGGCGATCGGCACCTGTCTGCCGTTCGACCCGGACGCCGACGTTGAAGGAATCACACGCGAAGGCGATACCGTTGTGGTGCAGTTCACGGAGGACGGTGCCCAGCGCGAAGAACGCTTCGACTGGGTTCTCGCAGCGACGGGCCGGGCACCGGCGCTCGCCGGGCTTGACCTCGCGGCCTCCGGTCTCCGGCTCGATGAACGCGGCAGGCCCCAGGTCGATCCCCTGTCGATGCAGGCTGATGGTGGCCATATTTTCTTCGCCGGCGATGTCGCCGCGCGTATCCCGCTCCTGCACGAGTCCGCCGACGACGGCCGTATCGCCGGCGACAACGCGGGGCGTTTTCCGGAGGTGCTGAGCAAACCCCGCCGCACGCCTCTGGGGGTCGTCTTTACCGAGCCCAATATCGCCATGGTCGGCGCATCCTTCGCCGAGCTGTCCGACGCTGCTTGCGCCTTTGCCACGGGCGCGGTGGATTTCGCCGATCAGGGCCGCGCCCGCGTGCTGCGCCAGAACTGCGGCCTGCTGCGGATCTATGGCGAGCGCGGCACGGGCCGCCTGCTCGGCGCCGAGATGGCCGCGCCACGCGGCGAGCACCTGGCGCATCTGCTGGCCTGGGCGGTGCAGGCCGGCATGGATGTGGACACCGCCCTGGAAATGCCCTTCTACCACCCCGTGATCGAGGAGGGCCTGCGCACGGGTCTGCGCGACCTGAGTGTCAATCTGGGTCGCCGCATCGAGAATCCGCCGCGCTGCATTGACTGCGGCCCCGGCGCTTGACGCCAACCCAAAAGGGGGCGATGCCATGGCACCCCAACCCAAACCCGTAAACCTTGCCCTGCAGGACGAAGGTCAAGGTCTTCTCCCGTGAGGAGTTGACGGCGGACATGGTGATGGCCTCGGCGTGTCTGCCGAATCTGTATCAAGCCGTGGAGATCGATGGCGTGCCGTACTGGGATGGCGGCTTTATGGGCAATCCCTCGCTGTTTCCCTTTCACGGCAAGACCGGCACCGACGACACCGTGGTGATCCAGATCAATCCGCTGGAGCGCAAGGGCGCACCGAAGACAGCGCAGGAGATCCAGAACCGGGCGAACGTAGTTGTCACCTGAACTGAATCGAGAGGTGATGACTGATGAAGCGATATTCCCACGAGGCAAGGAAGCGGTGCTGCGCAAGCTCGCACCGCCCATGAACCTGACCGTGCCGGAGGTAGCCGAAGCCGAGGGGATCTCGAGTGCCAGCCTGTACAATTGGCGCAAACAGGCTCGTGAGCGGGGTGAAGTTTTGCCATCATGCGGGTCAGCGCCGCGTTGCAGAGATTTCCGGGCCGTTTCGTTGGTCACTGATGTTCCCAAAGAAAAGGCCCCGACCCTCGGGGGAGAGAGATCGGGGCCAACGCTGGCAACTTCAGGGCACGCGTGATTGCCAGGCCCGCCCAGGGTGGGAAGAGCGGGGACGTTGGGGAACGCCGGAATGACGATACCGCGGTGCGCCTATCGATACTGTTGGGGATTCTACGGTCAGGAATTCTACGGACCATGGACGCCCTGGAGTCGGCACGCGCGAATCCGGTACGAAAGCCGGGCGCCCCCGAGTCGCCAAGGGCAAGGAGTCGGCAACTGTCCCAGGGCGATCAGAATCGCTCGACCCACGGACGAAGATCGAGTTCGTGAGTCCACGCACTGCGATGCTGCTGGTGGAGTACGAGGTACTGTTGTGCAATCGCCTGCGGTTCAAGCAGGGAATCCGGTCCGCGCTCGTCGCTTTGCGCCTCGTAACGGGGCGCGCGAATCTGCCCGTCGATGATGACGTGCGCCACATGGATACCGCCTGGCGCCAGTTCCCTGGCCATGCTCTGGGCGAGCGCGCGCAGGGCGAATTTTGGCGACGCCAGGTTCACGAAACCGGGCCCGCCGCGCAGTGAAGCCGTTGCGCCGGTGAAGATGATCGTTCCTCGGCCCTCCTCGGTCATCCGTTTTGCTGCCTCCTGACCAACATGCAGCCCTGCCAGGCAGCCGACCCGCCAGCAGCGCTCGAACTCCTCTGGATCGGTATCGACGACGTTGGTGCGGGTAAATGCTCCCGCGTTGAATACGGCAAGCTCGATAGAGCCCAGTTCGGCCGTAAACGCGAACAGTTCAGAGACATCCGCCGACGAGGTGGCATCGCAGTCACGGGGGAACACGCTCTGCGAGGGAAACGACGCCAGTGCTTCCAGACTCGCGGCATGCCGCGCCGCTGCGACGACAGTGAGCCCGTTGTCGACGAACTCGCGGGTGAGCGCTGTGCCCAGGCCCGGCCCTACACCAACGATGACGGCGATGCGTTTGCTCATGTGGGTACATCCCCCTTTCTTCTGGGACCTGGGTCGCATGGGAGACATCACCTTGGCGGGGTCAGGGGCGCCAGCGCCTGATCGAGGTCGGCGATCAAGTCGTCGCAGTCCTCGATGCCGACCGAGAGCCGGATGAGCCCGTCCTCGATGCCCAGGCCACGCCGGATCTCCGGCGGAACCGATGCATGGGTCATGATGCCGGGGTGTTCGATCAGGCTCTCGACGCCACCTAGACTTTCCGCCAGGGCGAACACGCGACAGCGCTCGAGGACCCGGCGGGCGCGTTCCTCACCGCCATCAACGATCATGGTGACCATGCCGCCGTAGTCAGCCATCTGTCTGCCGGCGAGGGCGTGTTGTGGATGGCTGGGCAGGCCCGGGTAGAGCACGCGCTGGATGTCGGGCCTTTGCTCGAGCCAGTGCGCGATGGCTCGCGCGTTCTTGCAGTGCTGTTGCATGCGCACCGCCAGCGTCTTCACGCCACGCATGGCGAGAAAGCTGTCGAACGGTCCCGCGATGCCGCCGGCGGCGTTCTGAATGAACCCGAGCTGTTCGGCAAGGGCGTCGTCACGGACGACCGCCACGCCACCGACGACATCGGAATGCCCCCCGAGGTACTTGGTGGCGGAATGGACAACGATGTCGAAACCGCAATCGAGCGGGCGCTGGAGCATGGGCGTTGCAAAGGTATTGTCCATGACGCTCAGTAGCCCGTGCTCGCGGGCGAAGGCGGCGATTTGTTGCAGATCAACGAGCTTGAGTAGCGGATTGCTGGGTGATTCCACCCAGATCATGCGCGTGTTGCCCTGCAGAGCATCGGCCGCTGCCCCCGGCTGACTGAGATCGACAAAGCTGAACTCCAGACCTGCGGAGCGGCGACGCACGTTCTCGAACAGGCGATACGTGCCGCCGTACAGATCGTCCATGGCAATTATGTGGCTCCCGTGGTCCAGTAGTTCCAGCACGCTGGCCGTGGCCGCCATGCCCGAGGCGAAAGCGAAGCCGGCGTGCCCGCCTTCCAGGTCTGCCACGCAGCGCTCGTAGGCGAGCCGGGTTGGATTGCTTGTGCGCGAATAATCGAATCCGCGATGTTGGCCCGGGCTGTCCTGCACATACGTGGACGTCGCGTAGATCGGTGTCATGATGGCCCCGGTGGACGGGTCCGGGGTCTGGCCGGCATGGATGACCCGTGTTGCCAGCCGGTGCGGCTTGTCGTTGTCGCTCATGGGGATCCTTGTGTGATTTCAGTCCGCCCGCCGCCGCAGATAGTGGAGCAGGTCGATGCGGGTGATCAGTCCGTGGAATGCATCGCCTTCGGTGACGATGGCAACGTGGTCGTCATCGAAGACCCGAACGAGTTCATCCAGGCCGGCGTTCACGTCCACCTTCTGCAACTGGGTGCTCATGACGTCCCGCACGGGTGCATGGAAGTAGTCCTCGTTCCCGTAGACAGCCATGAGCACATCGGACTCGTCGATGATGCCCACGATGCCGTCGCCCTCGATCACCGGCAACTGCGAGACGTCGCAGAGTTTCATACGCGAATAGGCGCTCATCAGAGGCTCGTCCGGTCCGATGACCACGGTGTCGTGCGCAGCGTAGGGGTACTTGATGAGGTCCCGGAGATCCCCGTGGTGCTCACCCTTCAGGAATCCCTGATCAATCATCCAGTGGTCGTTGTACAGCGTCGAGAGGTACTTGTTGCCGGTATCGCACACGAATGTGACCACGTGTCGGGGCCGGGCCTGGGCCCGGCAGTACCGCAGCGCGGCCGCGAGGCAGGTGCCCGTGGAGGTGCCGCCCAGGATGCCTTCCCGGTGCAGGAGTTCCCGGGCCGTCTGAAAACTCTCCGCATCGGTGATGCTGATGGCCCGGGTTACCCCGGAGAGATCCGAGACAGGCGGCACGAAGTCCTCGCCAATGCCTTCGACAAGCCAGGAGCCGGTGACTTCGCCGATCTGCCCCGTGTTCACGTAGTCGGCAAGGATTGAGCCTTCAGGGTCCGCAAGGACCATCTCCGTCGCGGGGGAGGCCGTCGCAAAATAACGGGAGAGTCCGGTCATGGTGCCACCGGAACCGACCCCACAGACCACCGCATCCACCGCGCCCCCCATCTGCTCCAGAATCTCCGGGCCGGTGCCCTGCTCGTGGGCGAGAGGATTGGCCGGATTGCCGAACTGGTTGACGTATACGGCGTCGTCGCGCTCACCGGCGATGCGCTCGGCCATGTCCTGATAGTACTCCGGGTGCCCCTTGCCCACGTCGGACCGGGTCATCAGGACTTCGGCCCCCATGGCCTTGAGGTTGAAGATTTTCGCCCGGCTCATCTTGTCCGGGATGACAATGACGACCCGGTACCCTTTCTGCTGTGCAACCAGGGCCAGCGCGAGTCCGGTATTGCCGGCCGTCCCCTCCACCAGCGTACCTCCCGGAGGCAGGGCGCCCGAGGCTTCGGCGGCCTCCACCATGGAAAGCCCGATCCGGTCCTTGATGGAGCCCGTCGGGTTCATGTTCTCCAGCTTCAGGAACAGGCGGCATGGCCCCGTGTCCAGTCCGGTGATCTCCACCAGGGGCGTATTGCCGATCAGTTCGATGGCGTTGGTGTACGTTTCCATTGGGCGCCGGCTTCGATGTCTCCTTCCCTCAGTGTATTGCATCGCCTGCTTGATGGCTCGAGTGCATCTGGCGAACGCTGCACTTTCCGCAAAGGCCCGCTGGACCGTATGCGCTACCTGAGCTCCGCCCATGCCATGGCTACCTCATCGTAGTGCCGCCAGGCGCGCGAGATTTCCTCCTCGTTTCGTGCCCACCAAGGGCATGGAGCAGCAATCCGTACTCCGTACGCAGTCTTCACCGTGCTCGGGATCTCAAGGAATGGTTGGTGCCTACCTCGTCCGGATGCTGGTCATGGCGGCCATTGGCTTCATGCCGTTGTGGCGGGCTCAGGCGGAGCCATGTTCTTAGCTCTGGGATGCGACCGGAGTGTGTCCGGCTCGGGAAATGGCTCCGCTGATCTTCTCCTGCTCAATGGTTCCCGGGGTATAGCGGACGATAACCCGCTTGTCGGCGACCCGTGTCCTGACTTCCTGCACCCCCGCAACGGGTTCGAGAACCGCCGTGATCGCCTGGGCGCAGCCGCCGCATACCATGGTGGGCACACGAAACTCGATCTCCGCCAGGCTGCCGCTTGCGCCATCGCCCGTGTCGCGTTCGAAGTCGATGGCGCGCACGCGCAGGGTGTTGAGCAGAATGGCGACAATGCTGGCGATCATCACGGCAATCGCCACCAGCGGCGTGATCAGGCCCATCGCCGCCGCGGTCATGCCGCCGATGTTGAACGCCACGGCCACGGCGACGTTGCCGGTGAGGGTACGGTAGCTGGCTTTGCCGAGGGTGAGGGCGTTGAGCACGTCATCCAGGCGGTCGCTCACCAGGATGACCCCGGCCGACTCGATCGCCACGTCCGTCCCCGCACCGATGGCGATGCCGGCGTTGGCCTGTGCCAGCGCCGGCGCATCGTTGATGCCGTCACCCACCATGGCTATATGGCGGTTCTGCTGTTGCAGGTTCTCGATGGCGGTGACCTTCTCGTCCGGCAACAGCTCGGCGTAGACGGTGTCGATGCCGAGGCGTTGGGCGATTGCCTGGGCAACCGACCGGGCGTCGCCCGTGACCATGGCGGTGCGAATGCCCCGCTCCTGCAGCCGCGCGATCACGCGTTCCACACCGCGTCGTGGGGTGTCCTGCAGGGCGATGAGGCCCAGGATCTCTCCATCGCTCGCCACCGCGACAACGGTCTTGCCGGCAGCGGTCAGGCGGTCAACAGTGGCAGTGGTTTCGGCATTCGCCGGTGCGCCGTTTTCCGCCACATAGGCCGGTCGGCCCGCAGCGATGGTGGTGCCGTCCACTGTTGCGCGCACGCCCTTGCCCGGGACGGCCTGGAAGTCGTTGGCCGAGACAGGCGTGACGCCCTCCTTTTGTGTGTAGAAGGTGATGGACTGGGCGACGGGGTGTTCCGAGTGCTGCTCCAGCCCGCCGGCCAGTGTCAGCAGTTCCTCGCGCGTCACGGTCACCGGCACCACATCCGTCACCGTGGGGCGACCGTAGGTCAGCGTGCCCGTCTTGTCGAAGACCACCGTGTCGACGCGGGAGAGTTCGTAGAACACTTCGCTGGCCTTCACCAGCAGGCCGATGGAGATTCCCTTGCCGCCGGCGATGGCGGCGAGCATGGGCGTCGAAATGCCCAGGGCACAGGGGTAGCCCATGATGATGACCGTCAGCAGCACCACCGTGGCGGCGGTCCAGTCGCCAATGAACAGCATCCAGCCGGCGAAGGCGAGGGCGGCGGTGGCGAACACCACCGGTCCGTAGTAGTTCATGAGCCGGTCGGCAAGCAGCTCCACCGGCGGCTTGCGCTCGGCGATCTGTGTCATCAGGCGCACGATCTGGCTGAGGAAGGTGTCGTCGCCGGTCTTCGTGACGCGCACGCGCAGCGAGCCATCGAGATTGAGCGTGCCGCCGATGACCTCGCTCCCCACTGCACGTGTCGCCGGTACTGACTCGCCGGTGAAACTCGACTCGTCCACGCTGGCGGCGCCGTCGGTGATTTCGCCGTCCAGCGGGATGCGCTCACCGGGGCGTACCAGCAGGATCTCGCCCGTGCAGATCTCACGCGTGGGCGCGTCCACCGCCTGGTCACCACGGAGCACGCGAGCCTGTTGGGGCTGGAGGGCGAGCAGCTTGCGAACGGCTTCGGCGGCCTTCTTGCGGGTGTCCAGCTTGAAATAGCCGAACAGTAGGTGCAGTGCCATCAGCCAGGCCGCCACGGGCAGGAAGTTCGGCCAGACGGGATCGAACAGCGAGGCCATGCCCACCGCGAACGAGCCCCAGGCCGCGGTGGATAGCAGCACATTGGCGTTGATCACGCCGTTGCGCAAGGCCAGCCAAGTCTTCCGCAGGATCGGCTGCCCGACCCAGACCAGGACCACGGCGGCAATGACGAGACTGCTCCAGGGGGCGATCCAGGCGAATTCGGCGGGCAGGGCGAAGACGTTGAGCGGATCCACCAGCACCGCGACGATGGCGAGCAGCATACCGACAATGCCGCGGCGCTTGATGACACCGTGCAGGGCCTCGTCGGTGTTGTACTGCTGGGCTTCCGTTTCGGCCACGTCATAGCCCAGGCCTTCCACGGCGCGGGTCAGTTCGTCGCGGCCGATGCGGTCAGTGTCCACCTCCACCAGCACGACACCGTGCACGAGGTTGACCATGACGCTGTGGACACCGTCATGGCGCTTCAGCGCCTTCTCCACACTCATGGTACAGAACGAACACATGAGACCGGAGACCTTCATCTGAACGGTTTCGGTCGCCATGGTGTGTCCTCCCGAACGGCGCACGTGCCAGTATCAGGAGCGTGCCCTACGTACCACGCTACGGAGTCAAGCAGTCACGCCCATGGCAATGGACCAGCCCCCCAGGAGGACAAGAACGATCCCCGTGACCTTTGGCATGCGGCCGGAGATACCGGCGATGGCATCCAGCCAGCGCCGCCCGCGTTGCGAGATCACTGCCAGCAGGAGCGGCGCCGACAGTGCCAGGCCGAACAGGAACAAGGCGACGGTACCGGTCAGCACCGAGCCAGTGGTGGCGGACTGTGCTGCGGCGGTACCCAGCAGGACCGCCAGGAGTGGCGCGGCGCAGATGGGGATGTTCAGCCCGAAGAGTACGCCAAGTCCGGCACTGGTGCCCTTGTCGGGCAGTCGCGGCAGCAGTCTGGCCAGTGTCGCCATGAGCCAGCCAGTACCGCCCAGGAGATAGAATGCGCCCAGGGCGGCAATCATCACGCCCAGGATCACCCAGAAGGTGTGCTGCACCCCGATGAAGGCCCCGCCCAGCCCCGCGGCCAGCAATCCCAGGATGGCCATGAACGTGGCCCGGGTGAGAGCAAAGACCATGGTATGGCCGATGCGGGCGATGCCGGAGCGGGTTTCCAGGTACTTGATGTAGAGAAAATGGGTGCCGACCGAGCAGGGCTCGACAAAACCGAGGAGCCCGAGGCCCACCGCCATCACCATGAACAGGGGAAGTGATTCCACCGGGTCAGTCCGACACGACGGTTGCGCGATAACCGGTGGACAGCAGGGTTTCGGCCAGACGCTCCGGTGTAACCACGTCCGGGTCATGGGTCACTTCGCTCTGGCCATTGTCCAGGTAGACAATGCAGCGTTGTACCCCTGGTTCGCGCTCCAGGGCCTGTTGCACAACACGCACGCAGCCGTCGCACTGCATGCCCTCGATTGCCAGCCTGGTGTGTTGGGGCATGGTCGTGTTCCCTTCGATCGGTGAGTGGGCCGCGGGCTGCGACAACGCCTGCCAGACGGAGCAGCACGACGCCGGTCCCTCCCGGGGGCACGTCTGCAACAACTCCACCAGCGCACCGCGGATGGCGCCAAGCTCTTCCAGGCGGCGGTCCACATCGGCGAGCTTCTGTACCGCCTGGTTGCGTATGCTCTCCGCGCGGGCATCGGGTCGACTGCCAAGGTCCAGCAGCGTCGCGGCCTCGCGCAGGGAAAAGCCAAGACCCTGCGCCTGGCGTAGCAGACGGATGCGTTCCACCGTGGCGGAGGGATACCTGCGATAGCCGCCGCCGAGTGGTTTCGGTGGCCGGTCAATGAACCCTTGGCGCTCGTAGAAGCGAATGGTCTCCACGCCCACGCCGGCTGCCCGTGCCGTCTGACCGATTGTCATCGAGTGCTGCGATGTCATGCCGTGAGTATAAAGTCCGTACCGGGGTACGGAGTAAACAGGACGTCTCCTTCAGTAGCATTGCGCGGAGTTCCGAGCTCGGGCGACCGAAGGAAATGTTGACGGGCTCCGGTTTACTTGCTGATGAGCCGGTGCAATACTTTTTTCATCATGCGCCGTTCACTCATCCAGATGTTGTGCCTCCTCGCCGCGCTGGCCATGCTGCTTCACGGCGCGGCGGCCATGGCGTGTGAGTCCGCTGTTGACGGAAGCGATACCCATATGGAGATGACGGATGAGACGATTGCGGACTGTCCGGTCTGCAGCAACACCGACTCCGCCACTGCCGGGGCCGACTCCTGCAGTGTTGCGTGCTCCTCTGTCACCGCCTGCATTCATACCGGTATCGCCGGCAAGGCGGGTGACAGCGCGTTCGTGCCTACCGGACTGGAACTTCGAACCGAGCGCTCCCTGGCCGTCGAGCCTCCCCCACCACGATCGAATCTTCTCGCCTGATCCGAACGTATCGGCTCTTGACCAGAGAGCTCGGGATCTGTCGGTACTCCGCCGACGCTGTATTGACGAGGAGTCGCAATGATGTATCAACAAGACCGCCCCTGGCGGCTGTCGCGCCGTGCCTTCCTGGCAGGCAGTGCCAGCGCGCTCGGGCTTGCCGCCCTACCTGCCTGGGGTCGCGGGCTGGTGACCACGGACGATGGCGTCGTGCGGCTGCGCACGGGGCCGGCGGCCTGGTCTCTGAAGCCCCTCGGCCCCGATGTTTCCGGTGCCTGGGGCTACAACGGCATTGTGCCCGGGCCGACCCTGCGCTACCGCCAGGGCGAGCAGTTGCACATCCTGCTGGATAACGGCCTCGCCCAATCAACAAGCGTTCACTGGCACGGGATCCGACTGCCCAACGCCATGGACGGCGTGCCCCATGTGACGCAGCCGCCGGTGGAGCCGGGAGAGACGTTCGAGTACGCCTTCGAGCTCCCCGATGCCGGCACCTACTGGTACCACTCACACCTGAACGGACCGGAGCAGCTCGCCCGCGGACTGGTGGGCGCGCTGATCGTGGCGGAGCCGGACGCATATCCCGTCGATCGGGACATCGCCTGGCTTCTGGACGACTGGCGGCTGAACCAGGAGGGTGTGATCGTCGAGAACTTCAATGATCTGCACGACGTCAGCCACGCCGGCCGCATCGGCAATACCGTGACCATCAATGGGCGACTCCCGCACATCATGGATGTGCGCCCCGGCGAGCGCATCCGGCTGCGCCTGATGAATGGGGCGAACGGCCGCATTTTCGGTCTCACTTTCGATGACCTGCCCGCGCACGTGATCGCCCTGGACGGGCAACCGGTTCCGCCCCACGAACCCGACGGCGGCCGCGTTGTCATCGGTCCGGGCATGCGCGCCGACCTGGTGATCGACTGCCCCGTGGATGCGGACCGGCCGCTGGTGGTTCGTGACGACTTCTACCAGCGCATGGAGTACCAGCTCATGGCCTTCTCGGTCACCGGTGAGCCGGTGCGGAACGCGTCGTCGCCGACACCCCCTGCGGCCCTGCCGGCCAATCCGGTGCCCGAGCCGGATCCTGATGGCGCCGAGACCCACGAGGTGGTCTTTGGCGGCGGCATGATGGGGGGCATGGGCAGGGAGAAGATGATGCGGATGATGCGCGAGGGCATGGCATGGACAGTCAACGGCGAGCCGGTGGAGAGCCCCGGGCGGCACGACCACGATCCACTGTTCACCCTGACACGGGGCCAGACCTGCCGGATCATCTTCCGTAACGACACCCGCTGGCACCACCCGATCCACCTGCACGGTCACCACTTCCGGGTGCTCACGCGCAACGGTGAGAACGAGCCCCATCAGCCCCTGCGGGACACCATGCTGATGGACCCGCAGGACACCGTTGAAGTCGCCTTCGTCGCCGAGGAGCCGGGCGACTGGATGCTCCACTGCCACGTGGCCGAACACCAGGCCGGCGGCATGATGGGCATGTTCCGGGTGGGCGATTGATCGACTACACAATATCAGCCTGAGCATGACATCCTTGTGTGTCATGAGGTCGCCCATCATGTCGTTCTACGAGAACAAGATCCTGCCGCACCTGTTGCACCTCGCCTGTGGCAATCAGATGGTCGACCGCCAGCGCGCCAGAGTCGTGCCGGAGGCCCATGGCCGCGTCCTGGAGGTGGGCATGGGGTCGGGACTGAATATTCCGCACTACAATCCGGACAAGGTGGAACTGGTATGGGGCCTGGAGCCCTCGGAAGGCATGCGTCGCAAGGCCCGGGAAAACATTGCCACGGCCCCGTTCCAGGTGCAGTGGCTCGACCTGCCAGCCGAGGAGATTCCTCTGGAGAATGCCAGTGCCGATACCGTGGTGCTTACCTACACCCTGTGCACGATTCCGGATTGGCATCGTGCACTGCAGGAGATGCGCCGCGTGCTGAAGCCCGGGGGCCGATTGCTGTTCTGCGAGCATGGCAGTGCGCCGGACGAGGCCGTGCGCAAATGGCAGGACAGGATCAATCCTGTCTGGCGCACGGTGGCGGGGGGGTGCAACGTCAATCGGGCCATCCCGCGCCTCATTGCCGATGCGGGCTTCGGTATCGACCGCATGGAGAGCGGTTATCTGCCAAAGACGCCGAAGTTTGCCGGATTCAACTACTGGGGTGCCGCCCGGCCGCGCTGACACCCGTCTGGTACGTGGTGACGCACGACGGCGACGGACTGGTCCTGACCGCCATGTTGAGCGCACGCAGTGCGGTAGCGATCTCGGCGACTACGGGGAGCGTCTGTACGCGCTGTATCTGCGCATGCTCGGAACGTGATGCCCAGCCCTGCCAGGTTTCACGCGTCCCGTTCGGAGTTTCCCGAACGGGGCATCTCGAATAAGGCTTCCAGCATCGAGCAATCCGGCGTGTTCGCGCCGGTGCATCGGCCGACCAAATCGGCCAGGGCGTTCTCCACACGGCGCAGATCAGCGATCTTCTCCCGCACCGCGTCCAGGTGCTCCTGGCCCAGAGCCTGCACCTCGGCGCAGGTGTAAGTGCCGCCGTCGATCATCCGCAACAGTGCGCGGACCTCATCCAGGGAAAAGCCCAGATCGCGCATCCGTCTGATGAACAGTAGACGACGGCGGTGGCTGTCCTTATAGGCGCGGTAGTTGTTTGACGCCCGCGCGGCTGGCGGCAGGACACCGATGCGTTCGTAGTAGCGGATGGTCTCTACCCGGCAATCCGTCTCACCGGCCAGCTGCCCGATACGTAGTTCCACGGATGTCTCTCGTATTGACCCTTTAGCGACTACAGGGTCTATGGTTCTGTCATTCCAGTCAATGACGCAGGCAGGCGATCCATGGCAAAGCATACAACCGACGACGCGACAGGCGCCCCGGCTCAGCTGGCCTCCCGAGAGGCCAGTGGCTGGCTTGCGGGCGGCGGTGTCGTGAGCGGCCTGCTGGCGACTACGTGCTGTGTTCTCCCGCTGGCCTTGTTCTCCATGGGAGTGGGCGGTGCCTGGATGGGCACACTGCGCGGCCTCGAGGCCTACCAGCCCGCCTTCGTGGTCCTGGCGATTGCCTTCATTGCCGCCGGATTCTGGAGCCTTCGACGCCGTCGCCGGGCGTGCACGGATGATGGCTATTGTGCAACGCCCACCGCGATCCGGGTGACAACGGTAGCGTTGTGGGTGGCGACCGCCCTGGTCGCGCTGTCGGTGCTCTGGCCCTGGTTGTTTCCGTTTGTTACTGGTCGCTGAAGACCGGGAGGATTTCCATGAAGATGTCCACGATCAAGTCCGCGATCGACAGCCGGTCCGCCGCCTCGAGTAGGCGAA
>SLLM01000203.1 GCA_007134055.1 Ectothiorhodospiraceae bacterium
GATGGACGTGCCGCCCCCTTGAAAGTGGCGGTGTCCGACCTGCACCTCCTGATCAGACGGATCAGTACCAACAGAGGAACAGGTCGATGCAGATACAGCTGAACCCCGCCCAGGGTGTGGAACTGTCGCCGGCGCTGGATGCGCACATCAACGAACGACTGGAGCGGATCAACCGGCGGTTTGGTGACCGCCTTACCAGGATAGAAGTGCACCTTGCGGACGTGAACGGACCCAAGGGTGGCGCCAACAAGCAGGCGCGCCTGGAGGCGCGTCCCAGGGGGCTGGATCCGGTGGTGGCGGATGCCCTGGCGGAGTCGGCATACGACGCGGTGACCGGGGCCGCGGACCGGCTGGAAAGCGTGCTGGAAAGCCGCTTCGGGAAACTGGACAACCGACGCTAGTGCCCTTGACGGCGGTTGCCGCGTGCCTGCGCTGATCCGTGCCAGTGCAGGGCCGGGGACCGCTGCCGGACGCGGGATGCCGCACTGTCCCGCCCGGGGTTGGTTGCTATCCGAGCTCGCTCCTGCCAATGAGTCGGCGGCGCATGTAACGGACAAGCAACCAGACTCCGGCCACCACGAACGGCACCGATACACCGACCACCAGGTCGACATTGATCGGGATGCCGGCCGCCTTCCCGCCGCGCAGACCATGAGCCAGCAGCCCGGTACTGTAGTAGCTCAGCACCACGACGGAGAGGCCCTCGACGGTCTGCTGCAGACGAAGCTGCAGATCGGTGCGCCGGTTCATCGAGGCCAGCAGATCACGGTTCTGCGCCTCCAGTGCCACGTCCACCCGGGTACGCAGGAGTTCCGCCGCCCGTGAGAGCCGTTGTGACAGCGCATCCTGACGGATTGCCACGGACTCGCAGGTACGCATGGCAGGACTGAACCGGCGCTCCATGAACTCGCCGATGGTCTGCAGGTCCGACAACCGTTCCTCCCGCAGGTTGGCGATGCGGTGTTCCACCAGTCGCCGGTAAGCGCGTGCTGCACTGAGGCGGAAGCTGTTCAGGGCCGTGATGCGTTCCAGCTCGCCGGCCAGCCCGGAGAGTTCCGAAAGCAGTGCCTGTTCATCCTCCAGGCCCGAGCGTTGCGACATCCGGTCGGTGATGGCGCGCAGGCGCGTATCCAGGCGGGTCAGGTCCGTCGTGGTCTGGCGCGCCAGGGGGAAGGCGAGCAGGGCCATCAGGCGGTAGGTTTCCAGCTCCAGGATCCTCTGCACCAGGCGACCGGTACGACGGGACGGCAGGTCCCGTATCCGGACCAGTACGCGACCGAAGCCGTCATCGTGCAACCGGAAATCCGTGAACAGGACGGCCCCGGCGTCGGCGACATTGCTGCCCGCGACGTTCTCCGTGCCGAACAGATCCAGTGTCTGCCGGATGCTGCGCTCCGGCCACTCCGGCGGTTCCAGCACGAGGTGCGTTGCCGCCACCAGTTCGCCGGGAGTCCGGGCCAGCCAGTCCTCCGGCACCTGTTCCAGGGCCCGGCGGGCGAATGGATCCTCGCCCGGGGGCTGCAGATCCGTCTCGAAGAACGTGTACGTGGAGAACTCCGTATGCCGTTCCCAGCGCAACCGGAAAGGTCCGAGATCGACGCTGTGATGGGTCGCTTCCCGCCGCGGCTCCGCCCGGTTCATGGCGGCGCAGAGGCGGCGGACGTGGTCCAGGTCGGCTTCCGGGGACCCGCCGAGCAGAGCCAGGTGCGATGCCCGCAGGGGTGCCGACAGACTCTCGAACGGCCTGGCATGCAGTTCGGCGGAGATGGTTTTTCGGTCCGGATGATCGCGCAAGCGCTACTGGTTCCCTGGTGTTGTGCGTGTGATCCTTCGTCGCTCCGTCGAATGGTCCGCCGCCGGCCCGGGGTGTGGGGGGGCCCCGGCGTCCGGTTTCGTGTTCGCCTACAGCGGAATTCTCGGCCCGTCCTCCGCCCGCGGCATGGGGACGTCCGTGGGGACCTCCGCTTCCTTCTCCTCGCCGTCGCTCCAGTATCGGATGCGCGCCCTCTCCCCGGTTGGCGTCTCGCCGATCAGTTCCAGGAAATCCATCGGCGTCTCCGGGGTTTCGCCGTTCACGCTGAGTATGAGGCTGCCCTCCGTGATACCCGCCGATTCGGCGCGTCCACGGCTGCGGCTGACCAGTACCCCGTCGGCATCCGGGAGCTGTAGTGCCTCGCGCAGTTCCTCGGTAACCGACACCACGGTGATGTCCACGGCTGTCACCACTTCGTCGTCCTGCAGGCCCTCGAACTCGAGATCCGGGCGGTGCTGGAGTATGGCGGGCGCAACCAGGATCATGGCCCCCGCCCTCAGGGCGAGCGCCAGGCCGTCGCTTGGCCTGGTATCCACGAGAATGGGCTCGTCGGACTGGTTCCGGCGCAATTGCAGCATCCCGAAATAGGTGCCATCGCGCAGTTCGTCCACCATGACACGCTCGAGCCGTAAATCGATTGCGCCCACCAGACTGTGCATCAGATCGTGAGTCATGGGTCGCCGAACATCCACCTCGTGCAGCGCCATGAGTATGGCCCTGGCTTCGTTGATGCCGACGAGTATGGGTACGACGTCGCCCGACTCCGGCTCACGCAGCAGCACGACGGGCGTTCCGGAGAGGCGATCGACCCCGACGGTGGCAAGCTCCACCGGCACCAGTTCCTCTGGGTCTACCGCGAGTTCCCGGGCCAGGCCATTCAGGGAGAGCCCCAGGAGAGTAGCCAGCAGAATCGCCAGGATGATCGGCTTGGATACGGTTGGCAGGCGCATGGGTCGGTTACTCCGCGGGTTGACGGGGCTGCCGGTTGCGGACGAGGGCATTTGCTCCCTCGTTCCGTAAGCATTGCACTCCCGCGTTGCCGGGTCCAGCCCGCCCGGATCTCGCGCCGGAAGCCGGCGTCCGCAGCTTGCGGTGTGCGCCCGCCAATCAGCGCCTCCTCAAGGGTGGGCGCTCAGGTGGTGGTGGCTGACCGGTATTCGCCATCCGTCGCGGGTTCCAGCCTGGGGGCCGCCGCCCGTATCTCGTCGCTGGCCTGGTCCTCGAAATTGCGGAAGTTCTCGTGGAACAGCGCCGCAAGGCGTGCGGCGGTTTCCCGGTAGGCCTCCTCGTCATCCCACGTGTTTGCGGGAATCAGGACTTCGTCCGGGACGCCGGGGCACCGGGTGGGAACGGTGAAGCCGAACACGGGATCCGTTTTCGTGGGGGCCTGCTCCAGCGAGCCGTCGTGAATGGCGTCGATGATTGCACGGGTATGGGCGATGCTCATGCGGCGCCCGACCCCGTAAGGGCCGCCGGTCCAGCCGGTATTCACCATCCAGACAGAGACACCGTCCCGGCGGATCCGCTCCGCCAGGAGCTCCGCGTAGCGGGCCGGGTGCCAGACCAGGAACGGTGCCCCGAAACAGGACGAGAATGTAGCCTCCGGTTCGGTAACCCCCATCTCGGTACCGGCCACCTTGGCCGTATAGCCACTCATGAAATGATACATCGCCTGTGCGGGCGTGAGGCGACTGACCGGTGGCAGGACACTGAACGCGTCACAGGTCAGGAAGATGACCTGCTTCGGCGTATCCCCGGTGCACGGCAGCTTGGCATTGGGGATGAACTCCACCGGGTAGGAGCAACGGGTATTCTCGGTGATCGAGCGGTCCGAGTAGTCCACCGCATGATCGGCGGGATCGTGAACCACGTTCTCGAGCACGGCGCCGAAGCGGATTGCCCGGTAGATATCCGGTTCGGCCGCGGCATCCAGGTCGATGACCTTGGCGTAGCACCCGCCCTCGATGTTGAATACGCCGTCATCGGACCAGCCGTGTTCGTCATCGCCGATCAGTGCGCGCCGCGGGTCGGCCGAAAGCGTGGTCTTGCCGGTGCCCGACAGGCCGAAGAAGATGGATACGTCTCCATCGGGCCCCTCGTTGGCGGAGCAGTGCATGGACAGCACGCCCTTGCGGGGCATGAGGTAATTCATGATGGTGAAGACACCCTTTTTCATCTCGCCGGCGTATTCCGTGCCGAGGATGACGAATTCCCCGTTGTCGAGGGACAGGCTTACGCTGGTGGCGGATTCGATGCCGTCGATGTCCGTATCGGCACTGGCGCGGCCGGCGTTGTAGATGACGTAATCCGGCTCGCCGAACTCCTGAAGCTGCTCGCTGGATGGGCGGATGAGCATGTTGTGCATGAACAGCGCATGGTACGCGCGCTCGCAGATCACGCGGATACGCACCTGGTGTCTCGGATCCCAGCCGGCGAATCCGTCGATGACGAACAGCCGTGGCTGGCTGGCGAGATGCTTCACGGCAAGGCTGCGGACTGCGGCGAATGAGGCCGGTGACAGGTCCTTGTTGACAGGGCCCCACCAGATGTCACCCTCGCTGCGGGGCGTCCTGACCAGGCGCTTGTCCCTGGGGCTGCGCCCGGTCTTGCTGCCGGAGTATGCCATCAGGGCTCCGGTGGAGGAGATGGCGGTGCCGGGTTCGTGGGCCAGGGCGAGTGCGTACAGGCGGGCCGGCGGCGGGTTGCGAAGTACTTCCGGACCGGTGATACCGTGCCCAGAGAGGGTGAATTGCTCCATCCTGACCGTCCTCCGGTGAGATAGCGGTTGATCGGGTGATATTCCGGGAATACCGGTACGCGCCTGGAAAGCGCGGGCAGATGGCCGCCATGCTCGCACAAATTCGTCATCTTGTCGCGGCTTGTCCGGCCAATCGGCGGCGAAGCCGGGTATCATCGCCGGGCTGTACCCCCGGTGCGGAGCCGGTGTCGCCCGGGATGGTCCGTTTTCGCGTGTTGCGCGCCGCCCCGTGGAGCGGCGCTCGAAGGGGGAGCGTTGCGTAGCCAGGCAGGCAGTGAACCGGGGCAACCGGAGAGTCCGGACTGGCGCGTCCTGCGCAGCCTGATCCCCTACCTCATGGAGTACCGCGGCAGGGTGATCCTGGCCGTTGCATGCCTTGCACTTGCGAAGCTCGCCAACGTGGCGGTACCCGTGGCGCTGAAGTACATCGTCGATCACTTCGAGGGGCGGACGGAGGCGCTGGTTGCCGTTCCCGTTGGCCTGGTCATCGCCTATGGCCTGCTGCGCTTTGGTTCGGTTCTCTTCGGCGAACTGCGGGATGCGGTGTTCGCACGGGTCGCGGAACGAGCGATGCGCCGCGTATCCCTTGCCGTGTTCGAGCACCTGCACCGCCTCGAGCTGGCGTTCCACCTGTCCCGGCGGACCGGAGGACTCGCGCGCGACATTGAACGCGGCACCACGGGAATCAACTTCCTGCTGCGTTTCACCCTGTTCAACATACTGCCGACCCTGCTCGAGATTGCCATGGTTGCGGCCATCCTGCTGGTGGTGTTCAGCCCGGGCTTCGTGGTGACCGTCCTGGTATCCGTGGCGAGCTACGTATTCTTCTCCGTGGTGGTAACCGAATGGCGTACGCGGTTCGTGCGCGAGTCCAATGAAATGGACAGCCAGTCCAACACCCGGGCCATGGACAGTCTCCTCAATTACGAAACCGTGAAGTACTTCGGTAACGAGGGCTACGAGGCCACTCGCTATGACCGTAACCTCGCGGCATGGGAGGCGGCCCGCATGAAGAACCGGCTCTCCCTGGCGGCGCTCAATTCCGGCCAGGCTCTGATCATTGCGGCTGCGGTGACGGTGATGATGCTGATGGCCGCCGCCCAGGTTGGGGACGGACGGATGAGCCTGGGGGACCTGGTGATGGTGAATGCCTACATGATCCAGCTGTTCATTCCCTTGAATTTCCTTGGGTTCGTCTATCGGGAAGTGCGTCAGGCGCTGGTCAGTATCGAGCGCATGTTCCGGTTGCTGGAGACCCACGCCGCGGTCGTGGACCGGCCGGATGCGGTGGACTTGCAACCCGATGGCGGCGCGATCCGTTTCGAGAACGTCTCGTTCGGCTACCACCCGCAACGACCGATCCTGCAGGACGTGACCTTCACGGTGGCCCCAGGCGAGACCCTGGCCATCGTCGGACCAAGCGGGGCAGGCAAGTCGACGATTGCCCGACTGCTGTTCCGTTTCTACGATGTCGACAGCGGCGGAATCCTGATCAATGGCCAGGATATCCGCACGGTGACGCAGGAAAGCCTGCGGCGGGCCATCGGCGTGGTGCCCCAGGATACGGTGCTGTTCAACGAGAGTATCTACTACAACATCGCCTACGGCCGGCCGGATGCCCCTACCGAGGAGGTACTGGACGCGGCGCGGCGCGCCAACCTGGAGGATTTCATCGGGCGTCTCCCGGACGGGCTGGAAACCCGGGTCGGGGAACGGGGCCTGAAGGTCTCGGGTGGCGAGAAACAGCGTATTGCCATTGCGCGGGTGTTGCTCAAGGATCCCCCGGTGCTGGTGCTGGACGAAGCCACCTCGGCCCTGGACACCCACTCCGAGCAGGCTGTGCTCGAGGCGTTGTCTGCGGCGGTGGTGCGGCGCACCACCGTTGCCATCGCCCATCGCCTCTCCACCATCATGCACGCCGATCGGATCCTGGTACTGGATCAGGGGCGCGTGGTGGAGCAGGGCAGCCACCGCGAACTGCTGGAGCACGGTGGGCTGTACCGGGCTCTCTGGCAACGGCAGCAGCGTTCCGGCAGACTCGACGCAGGTGACGCCGCGGGGCGCGAAGGATTCCGCAACGACGACTGACGTGCCCGGCAAGCGACGGGCCGGACGGCCCCTTGCGGCAGACGCCGGGCCGGTATCGGTCGCGAAGCGCGAACAACCCCCGTGGGCGACAGGATGACGACGACCGAACGCCTCAGGCAGCTGCTGTTTCCGGATCGATCCCGTGGGTTCCCGGGCAAGCGCTGGGTGAACATCAGCCTGCGTACCCTGCATCTCGTCGGTACGGCTGGGCTGGGCGGTGCGTTCCTGTATGGCGCACCGGTCGAAGCCTGGTTGCCGTACCTCTGGCTGACACTGTCCAGCGGCTTTCTCATGGCCGGCCTGGAGTGCTGGAGCAACGGGGTGTGGCTGATCCAGCTTCGCGGCCTCGCGGTGTTGCTGAAGCTGCTGCTGCTCCTGGCGATTGCCGTGACAGGAGGTATGGACCTGCCACTGTTCCTGCTGGTGATCCTTGTCTCAGGGGTGATCGCCCATGCGCCGGGGAGCGTTCGCTATTACTCGCCGTATCATGGACGTCGCCTGGAAAGCCTGGGTGATGCCTCGGGAGACAGGGTGCCGCCCCCCTGATGGCGGACTGCCGCGGTGCCATTGCGGGTGGTTCATGCGCCACTGTGGCCGGCGCAGCGCGTCGGTCATGGAGCGACGGCCATACCTCCCCCCCCTCGCGCCCTGCCACAGCAGCGCGGGAACCATCGCGACCTGGTCCGGCCTGTTGAAAGGGTAGTATGAGCGTGCGGGCGACAGGGACCGTGTCGCGTCGCCTGCGCTCGCACCCCACCGGGGTGCCGATTTCCGTGCCGATGGGGACAGAAACGTCGAGAGGTATCGATATGATCAGCGAAAGTCGCGCCGGGTCCGATATGCAGGCATTCATACATGCGCTCCCCAAGGTGGAGCTGCATCTGCACATCGAGGGAGCGCTGGAGCCGGAGCTCATGTTCCGACTGGCCCGTCGCAACGGCCTCGATCTGCCGTACGAAAGCATCGAGCAGGCGCGTGCGGCCTACGATTTCCAGGATCTGCAGTCCTTTCTCGACCTCTACTACCAGGGAGCGCGAGTGCTGGTACAGGAGCAGGACTTCCATGACCTTGCGTGGGCCTACCTGGAACGCTGCGCCGCCCAGAACGTGATTCATACGGAGATCTTCTTCGACCCCCAGGCCCATACCGGGCGTGGGGTCGATCTCGACGTGGTCCTGTCCGGAATCACCCGGGCGCTGGCGGAGGGCGAGCGCAGGCTGGGCATCAGCTCGGCCCTGATCCTGTGTTTCCTGCGCCATCTCCCCCCGCAGGAGGCTATGGAGACCTTCGAGCAGGCGCTGGATTTCAGGAAGTATTTCATTGGCGTCGGTCTGGATTCCGCGGAGCAGGGCAATCCGCCCGCAGGCTTCCGGGACGTGTTCGCCAGGGCGCGTTCCGAGGGCATGCGGCTGGTGGCGCACGCCGGCGAGGAGGGCCCCGCCGCCTACATCTGGAGTGCCCTGCGCGATCTGCGGGTGGAGCGGATTGACCATGGCGTGCGCTGCACGGAGGATCCGGAGCTTGTCGCTCATCTGCGCGACGCGCGGATCCCTCTGACAGTCTGCCCCTTGTCCAATGTCAGGTTGAAGGTGTTCGATGCCATGTCGGGGCACAACCTGCCCCGTCTGATGGAAGCGGGGTTGGTGGTGACCATCAACTCCGATGACCCAGCCTATTTCGGCGGTTACATCGAAGAGAACTATCATGCGGTGCAGCAGGCATTCGACCTGGGTCGCGATGAGCTTGCGCAGCTGGCCCGGAATGCCGCCGAGGCGGCATTCGTAAGCAGCAACCGGCGGCGTTACCTACTGGAACGCATCAATGAAGTCGTCGACAGCCGGTGACAGGGACCGCCGCCGCCCGCGTTCCCTGGATGCGGACATGATAGACTGTCGCAGTCGGAGATGAGTGCTGCTGCACGAGGCGGGCCCGGTGTCTGGATGACGCCGTCGACGGCCGAAGCCGGTGGAGGTTCATGGAAACCAGCAACGAGCATCCCAATTCCCTGGAGTACGCCCTCAGGCGGGCGCACCAGCAGCCCGCCATGCGGCCCGATTTCTACCGGGCGCTTCTGCGTTCGGAGATCTACCTGATCGGCAGCTCCGAGCCGGCCGATGATGCGGATGCGGGCCGGCAGCTGACCCTCATGCAATGGGAAACCGAACGCGGCGAGC
>SLLM01000355.1 GCA_007134055.1 Ectothiorhodospiraceae bacterium
CCGTGGACGGCCACGCTTCGTGATCCTGCATCCGGCGATAGTAGGCCGAGATCCGCGAACTGTAGACCGCGTAGTCCGCCCGGATGCTTTCCAGTTCCCGGGCGCGTTGCTCCAGGAACCGCCGGTAATGCGGTTCCCGGTCCGTGTTCAGGTCCTCCATCTCGAGCAGTAGGGAGCAGTTCATCGCCCAGACAAAAATCGGCGTGTTGCGCTCGTCCACGTCGAGATGGCCGGGATCGATTCCGTACCGGCGAGCGTCGCGTTCAAGCTCCGCCCAGCGGCCCGGAAGGATGTTGAACCTGGAGCGGTACATGGCGTGCGCGAGCTTGATGGCATGCTGCGGTATTTCACCAAGGTCCCAGAAGAAATGCAGCAAGCGCCGATCGAGACGCTGGAGGCAGGGCAGGTTTGGCAACAACGCCGCGAACAGCAGGGCCGTGGTGATGGGGCTTTGCAGAATATCGGCGAGATTGCCCCCACCCTCCCCGGGAAACGACGCAATGCCGGATACCGCGCCGACCGCGTTCACGATCTCCGGAAACATCCAGGCAGCCAGCGTGATGCCCCAGTAGATCACGATCAACGCCAGGGCATAGAGCAGCCAGCAGGCGATGAAGCGGCCCAGCGTCGTGGAGCTGCGGTTGGACTCCGGAGTATTGTAGTGCCCGTACGCGTAGACAGCGATGAACGCCGCGCCGATGACCATCTCAGTGGCATTCTGCGGAAGCCAGCTGTCCATGGTGCTGCCCTTTGGCCACACCCGACAGTATAGGCAACGGCATCGGAATCGAGAGTCCGGGCGATACCGCCCCCGCCCTGCTGACCGTTGCGGCAGGAAGGGGTGCGCAGGTCACGTTGGCCGGTGCCTCCCCGGCGTTCCAGGCATGGATCAGCACCAGCGCTCCGGGGTATGTTGTTGCCCGGATGCACGGGATCGAGCGATGACACTGAATCTCCTTGCGGTGGGTGACCTCCATCTTGGCCGCAGCCCCGGCGGCCTGCCGGCGAAGCTGCGGGAAGAACTGGATGTTCGTGACCTGGGACCAGCGACGGCCTTGCGACGGATCGTGGCGGCGGCAACGGCAATGCCGGTGGACGCGGTCGTGTTCGCCGGGGATGTGGTCGAACAGGAGGACGACTTCTTCGAGGCCTACCGGGACCTGCGGGACGCCGTACGTACCCTGGATCGCGCCGGGATCACCGTTGCCGCCGTTGCCGGCAATCACGACGTGCGGGTGCTTCCGCACCTGGCGGACGAAATGCCCGCCTTCCGCCTGCTTGGTCGCGGCGGAAACTGGGAGGATCTCACGCTTGTTTCCCGGAACGGTACCGAGGTGGTCCTCCACGGCTGGTCCTTCACCACGCCTCGCGTGCTGGAAAGCCCCCTGGGTGATTATCGTTTCCCGCGGGATCTGCGGCCCACCCTGGGGCTGCTACATTGCGACCGGGACCAGGCGGGCAGCCCGCACGCTCCGGTCGGCAGCCGCGAGCTTGTCGCGTCCGGCCTGGACGCGTGGTTGCTTGGACATATCCATCGCCCCGATGCCCTGGATGTGACCACGCCCTCCGGTTATCTCGGCTCCGCCACCGCTTTGCGGCGCAGCGAAACCGGCCCCCGGGGTCCATGGCTGTATGTTCTGGAATCCGGTGGCATACGCACCGTCGAGCAATGGCCCCTGGCGCCCCTGCGCTGGGAGGAACTGACCGTACCCCTGGATGGCATCCACGAGGCGGCGGACGCCCGCCAGCGTCTGCTCCACGCGGCTGTCGAAGCTGGCCGTGGAATCGTCGGCGCCAGCCATCGACCCGACGTGCTCGGTTTGCGGATAACCTTTACCGGCCGCACCGACCTGCGCCGGGAAGTGGACACCCTGCTCGCCGCCGAGGACCTGACGGAGATCCCCGGGGTCGCGGAGCTGCGCTGTTTTGTTGGCCACTATCGCTTCGACACCCTACCCGAAGTGGATCTGCACCAGCTCGCCCAGCGCACCGACCCGGTGGGACTCCTTGCCCGCCGGCTAATCCTTCTGGAGGAGAACAACGACCCGGCCGGGCAGCGCCGACTTCTGCAGTTGGCGCGCGAACGGCTCGAGAACGCCGGCAGGGATCCGGTCTGGGGCGATCTGGCACTGTCCACTCCCACGGATGCCGAGCTGCTGGGCTTTCTGCGGGAGGCGGCCCGCGAGGGCCTGGACGCCCTCCTGGCCCAGCACCGGGAGCCCGGAACGTGAAGCTGCTGCGCCTGGAGATCCACCGCCTTCCCGGTATCCACCGCGGATTCACGGTGGATGGTTTCGACGGACAATTGAATGTCATCACGGGACCCAATGCCTCCGGCAAGAGCAGCCTGCTCCGGGCCCTGCGTTACCTGCTCGTGCCTCCGGCAAAGGTAGACCCCGGGGACCTGGTTCTCGGCGCATGTCTGGTCGACGGCGATGTGGAATGGACCGTGGAGCGCACCGCCGGCAGCGTGTCCTGGAAGAGGAACGGCTCGGCCTGCCCTGCTCCCGGGCTTCCGGATGCCGACGCGCTGCAGTCATATCTGCTGCAGGTCGATTCCCTGCTGCACGCCACCAGCAGCGACCGCACCCTCATGGAGCGCTTCCGCCGGGAACTGGTCGGGGGCTTCGACCTGGACCGCCTTGCCGGCGACGGGGGCCCGTTTGAGGTACGGCGCGGCCGGGACCAGGCTGCCGCCAGGGAACTGCAGTCGGCAACCAGTGAACTGCGGGACGCGCGGCGCGGCAACGCCCAACTGGTGGAACTGCGGCAACGCCTGCCACTGCTGCGGGAACACATCGCCGAAGCCGGTACGGCGAACCGGGTGGAGACCCAATGCCGGGACGCCCTGGCCGTGCTCGAGGCACAGCGCGGCCGTCGGGAGGCGGCCGCCAGGCTGGAGCAGTTTCCCCGCCCCATGCCGGAGGGGCTGGACGAAGAGCAGGTACTCTCCCTTGAGCGGGAACTCGATGCCATCCGTCGCAGCAGGGCCGATGCGTCCCGCACCCTGGACGAGGCGACGGCAACACTGCGCCGGCAGGGGCTTGCCGAGAGCCCGCACGAACTACCGGAGATCGACCTCAGAGCACCCCGGGAATGGCTCGCCCGCCTCGATCAGGAGGAGGAACGCCAGCGCCAGCTTGGTGAGCAGGAGCAGCGCCAGCGCGCCCGCGCCCGGGAGGCGGGGCAGGTACTGGGCGAACGCGCGGCCGGGGAACACCACCTGCCCCATGCCCTGCTCGGCGAACTGGAACAGGCAGCGCTGCGCCTGCAGCACGCGGAACGCGAACACGCCGCGCTGCAGGCACGAATCCGGGCGGCGACGGCCGGGCGGAACGGCAACAGGCGTACCCGTCTCACCGATGTTGTCGCCCTGGCGCTGATCGGCGGTGGGGGCGCGCTGCTGGCACCGGCGGTCTGGAGCGCGCAGGACGGCGTCGGCGCGATCGGCCTGCTGCTGCAACTCAGCGGTGTCCTCCTCGCCGTGCGCCGGTTCCTGGCTCGCGCCTCGACTGCGGCAGACGATCCGGATCTGCAGGAACAGCTCCGCCAGGCCGGGCAGCAACAGCAGGAGGCAGAGGCAGCTCTCTCTGCCATGGCGGACAGGGCCGGACTGGAAATGGAGACTTCCGGACTGCCCTGGCATTTCCAGTTGCTGGCGCAGCGACTGGTCGCCCGGGATGAGGCGATGCGGGAACTCGAGGAGGCGCGCGCCGCGGTTGCCGCCAGCGCGGCTCGCCGGCAGGACTGGACCAGCCGCCTGACCGAGTTCCTCCGGCAATTCGGCAATCCACCGGATCAACCGGACGGCTCGACTCTGCGTGCGGCACTGAATCACCTGGAACAGCGGCTACAGGCATCGGAGCGCGCGGGCCGGGACGCTGCGGAGGCGCAACGTACCGCCGATACCGCTGCAGAGGGGGAAATGCTCCTGGAGGGGCGTCTGCGACAGCTCTACGAGCGCGCCGGTCTGGAACCGGGTGACCGGGAGACACTGCTTTCCCGCATTCGCCAGTTGCCGGACTGGGCATCCGCCCGGGGGACGCTGCGGGACGCCGAGGTCCGGGAACAGACCGCCCGCGACCGCCTGGAGCACCCGGATCCCGATCTTCGCCACTGGCTAGAATGCGGCGATGAGGCCGCTATCGAGCAGCGCCGCAGCGAGGCCGCGAAACAGTCGGCGCAGCTGGACGGCCTGCGCGCGGAGGAAGCCGACATCCGCGCCGCCATCGACGCGGCGGAACGCGCTCACCGGCTGGAGCAATGCCGTGCCCGGCGGGACACGGCGCGGGAACGACTGGCGGAACGACGGCACCGGCGGCTGCTGGCGGAAGCCGGGCTGCTACTGCTTGAGGAAGTCAGCGCCGAGTACCGGGAGCTCCATCAGCCCGCGGCCCTGCGCGAAGCCGACCAGGCATTCCGGCAATTCACGCAATACGCCTTCAGCCTGGAATTGGATACGGATGGCCGACCCGGCGCACGGGCGGTGGAGAGCAACCACCTCCATAACCTGGAGACGTTGTCGATCGGGACCCGCATGCAATTGCTGATTGCCCTCCGCGTGGCCTGGTTGCGGCAACAGGAAACCACCACACCGGTTCTGCCCCTGTTCCTGGACGAGGCGCTGACCACCTCCGATCCGGTACGCTTCGAGGCGGTGGCCGCCGCGCTCCATACGGCAGCCCGGACGGACGGCCGCCAGATCTTCTACCTGACTGCGCAGCCGGAGGACGTGCAACGCTGGGAACACGCCACCGGGACCCGCCCCACGCACATTGACCTGGCACGCGTGCGCCGCCTGGGACAGGCCGCCACGGCGCCCCTGGCTCTGCCATCCCGCGAGCCGATCCCCGCACCGGAAGGCGAAACGCCGGCGGCCTACGCCCGGCGGCTGCAGGTACCGCCAATACTGCCGCGGGAGGATGCCGGCCAGCTGCATCTCTTTCACTTGCTCCGGGACGACCTGGACCTGTTGCACGGCCTGCTGGCAACGTACCGGGTGGAGTCCCTCGGTCAACTCGAGACCCTGCTGGAAACGCCCTTGGGGAGACAGCTCGCCAGCCATCGCAATCACCCCGGGCTGAAGAACCGCATGCGCGCCGCACGCGCCTGGTTCGACGCCTGGCGGATCGGGCGCGGCCGGCCGGTGGACCGCGTCGTGCTGGAGCAGTCACCCGCCGGAGGCTGGCAGACCCTGGACGCCCTGGCCCAGCGGGCGGAGACGACTGGCGACGAAGCGGAAACGTTCCTGCAATCGCTGGAGACGCGGCGGATTCCCAACGTTGGCCCGAAGAAGATCGAACAGCTGCGGGCCTGGCTCCAGGAGCAAGCCTATCTCGACCCCCGTCCTCCCCTGGACCGGGACGAACGCTACCGGCGAGTGCTACAGGTTGTCGGCGAGACCGCGCTGCCCGACATCCGCGAACTGGTAGACTGGCTGGAGGTCGGACACGGCATCAGCGCAGACAACGAGGAGACGCCAGAACATGTCTGAACGCGTATTGCTCATCACCGGAGCGAGCAGCGGGATCGGTGCGGAAACGGGCCGGCGTGCCGCCCGGAGCGGTTACCGGGTGGTACTTGCCGCCCGCTCGCTGGACCGCGTACGAGACCTCGCGAGCGAGCTTGGTGGTGCGGACCGCGCACTGGCGGTACAGTGCGACGTTACCGACAGTGACAGCCAGCAGGCCATGGTGTCATCGGCACTGGAGCATTTCGGTCGCCTGGATGCCGTCTTCGCCAATGCCGGAATCGGCGGCAGCCCGGGCGGGTTCAGCGGCGCCGACCCTGCGGTGTGGCGGGACATGATCCTGACCAACGTGTACGGGGTCGGCCTGACTCTGCGCCACACCATCGACGCACTCAAGCGTAGTCAGGGGCATCTTCTCGTTACCGGATCGGCGGCAGGGCGCGCCACCATTCCAGGCTCCATGTACAGTGCTACCAAGTGGGCGGTCAGCGCGATCGGTTACGGCGTGCGCGAGGAACTTCGCGGGACCGGGATCCGGGTCACGCTGATCGAACCCGGAATGGTGGACACACCCTTTTTCGACGAACGGCCGGGGCACGCGCTGAAGCCGGACGACGTCGCCGCAGCGGTCCTCTACGCTCTCGCCCAGCCGCAGCACGTAGACGTCAACGAGATCCTGGTACGGCCGACACCGCCTCTGGGAGACTGACAAGTGCATGACCATCGGCCTGCTGCTAGCCGGCCAGCCTGCGCCATAGACGCTCCAGCGGCCCCTGCCCGATGTAGCGCCGCCACAGCAAGGAGAATACGATCTGGAATGCCCAGATGCCCAGGGCGATGCCGAACAGCTCCAGGTACCCGAACATGCCGAAGAGGCCGAGTCCGAAGCCGTAGAAGATCGCGGTCGCGATCAACGACTGCATGATGTAGTTGGTCATCGCTAGGCGGCCCACCGCCGCCAGAGCGGCGCAGGCAGGTGCCGCCAGGCGCTTGCGGAAGATGATGATCGCCAGCGAGATCCAGGCCAGGGCAACCGCGACGCTGGCCCAGTGATTGGCGATCCGTCCGAGGAACATGGAATAGCGGAAGTCCCAGCCGGTGGCTTGATTGAACCAGACCCCAACCAGTGAAACCGGAACCCCTACAAGCAGACCGACCACGAGCACACGGCGATAACTCCGCAGTTTCCACTCACCGGAGAGAAAACCGATCCGGAAAAGAGCCATACCCAGCAGCATCATGCCCAGCATCCGGAAGATGCGGTCCGAGGCGAGCATCCACAGCTGCGCGCCAAGCGCGTTCAGCATCCGCTCCCCGGTATAGGCGAACCACTCCGAGGTAAGCCGCGTGATCTCCCGGGCAATCATCTCGCTGGATGGCCCCCAGTAGCGGATTGCCAGCGTTTGCGCCACCTCCGACGGCACAATGAATACCAGGAACACCGAGATGAGAATCCACAGGATCATCGCCGCGGCGTAGAGCAGCACTGCAATGAAAACAAGTTCCAGCGGCTGCCTCTGCCGCAGACGCACGGCGATCAACCCGCAGATGGCATACGCCGCCAGTATGTCCCCCGGCCAGACCAGCAGCCCGTGGACGAGTCCGAACACGAGCAACCACCACATGCGGCGGTCGAAACGCTGCTGGAAATCGCTTGCCGTGCCGTGTGCACCCCGGGCCATGAGGACGATCCCGGCACCGAAGAGTATGGTAAGGATCGTGATGAACTTGTCTTCGGCAATTACATGGTTCACGACCCACCAGGCCCAGTCCAGGGGTGGCGGTTCACCGAACGCGGTCGGGTTCACGTACTGGCTGGAGAGCAGTCCGAAGGATTCGATATTGCGCAGCAGGATACCGAGGATGGCGACCCCGCGGAGAACGTCGAGCACCAGCAGTCGCGCCCCGGCACCGCGAACCGACTCGGATGACTGCGGTCTGGATTGGGAAGTCATGTGCCTGGGAATCCGGGTGTGGTGGTCGGTGGGGCGTATACCGTATCGCCATGCCAGGGGCTGGACGCTGGGGGGCGTGAAGGTTGTAACGTTCCGTCACCACGGCAGGCCGCTGCATAGCCGCCATGATCCACGCCTCACCAGTCGCGGGTCGCACCTCCTGACGCTGCGCGCGCCATGGGACCGCCCGTCGGGAGCCTAACAGGCTAGGGGTTTGCCCGAAACCTGGCAAGTGCATGACCGTTTCAACCGGGAGGTACGTCTTCGTGGCATCCAGAATCACGCTGTTTGCGTTGCTGTGCGCCCTCTTCTTCGGCCTCTACTACGCATACTCCCACTACGCCGCCGGACTCTACTATCTTGCCGGCCAGTACGATCGCATGATGAATCCCTACGGGGTGGATCCCGACGCCCCGGAACCCACGGACCAGGATCGTACCCTGCATGCCTCCATGTTCATCGCCGATCTGCATGCCGATACCCTGAAGTGGGAACGGGACCTGCTCACGCGCTCCGCCTTCGGACATGCGGACGTTCCCAGACTTCGGGAGGGCAATGTCTCGCTGCAGGGTTTCACCATCGTCACCAAGAGCCCCCTGCGGAGGCCCTGGAGTGATTCCATCAGCGCCCGCAGCCCTGACACCAACACGTTGCTCTCGATCCTCCAGCGCCGGCCGGTGTTCAGCCTGCGGGACCGGGCGTTCTATCAGATCGAACGCTACAAGGATGCGGTGGAACGTTCCCGGCAAGGGGAAGGCGAAGGCACGGAGTTGCGCCTGATCCTGGATGTCGACGATCTGCGCAGGCTGGTCGAGGACCGTCGCGACGGCCGGGACGTCATCGGCGGAATCCTGGGAGTCGAGGGCGCCCACTGGATCGGCGGGACGGATGCCAGTCACGACGATGTGCGCGCGGATGTCCGGGACCTGTTCGATGCCGGGGTCCGCATGTTCGCGCCGACGCATCGCTTCGACAACGCCCTGTCCGGCTCCAATGAAGGGTATGCCCGCTACGGACTGACATCCCACGGCCGCACCGCCCTGGACGAGGCGCAACGCCTGGGCATGACCATCGACCTCTCCCATATCTCGATCGACGGCCTCCACGACGCGGTGGAGATGCTCGATGCCCCGGTGAACGTCTCCCACACGGGGATCCGGGCCAACTGCGAGGAGCCCTGCCGCCCGGCCCGCAATCTCACCGACGACGATATCGATGCGCTGATCGCCAATGGCGGCGTGATCGGAGTGGGTTTCTGGCCCCAGGCCATCGGCCCCAGCGTCTGGCGCATCGCCGAAGTGATGGACCACATCACCCAGCGCGCGGAAGCGATGGGCGTGGAAAACCCCAGCGGCCATGTGGCGCTGGGGTCCGACTACGACGGCTCCGTCACACCGA
>SLLM01000171.1 GCA_007134055.1 Ectothiorhodospiraceae bacterium
AGCATCCAGTTCGAGAACCGCTCGCGCAGCTCGTCGCCGTAATCCGTCCAGAAGTCGTTATTCAGAAGGATCGGCGTTTCGTAGTTGGCCTCGTACGTGGGCATGTGCGGGCGCATATCAATGCCCAGGTCGGCATGGGTGTCCACCAGTTCGTTGGAGGACGCCCGGGCGGGACCATAGGAAATGTACTTGGCCTGATCTGCCAGCCGCTGGGTGTCGGTGGCCCAGTACACGTACTCGAGCGCGTGGTCCGCCTTGGGGCCGTCAGGAATGACCCAGCCGTCCCACTCCACCACCTGGCCATCCCAGATGATCTCGAAGGGCTGTCCCTCCACCTCGGAGGCGTCAAAGATCCGGCCGTTGTAGCCGGTGGCGAAGGCCACTTCCTGGTCCGCAAGGAGCTGCGGTGCCTGGCTGCCCTCGGTCCAGAAGATGAGGTGGTCCTTGATCCTGTCGAGCTTCGCGAAGGCCCGCTCGACACCCTCCGGCGTGGCAAGTACGTCATAGATCTCGTCCGGAGGTACGCCGTCCGCGTACAGGGCCCATTCGAGATTCACCGCCGGGCGGTCCTGGATGGCGCGCCGTCCGGGGAAGTCCTCGACATTGAAGAAGTCGTCAACGGTCTGCGGCTGCAGATCGTCGGGGAACATCTCGGTGTTGTAGGTGACCACGGTGGAGTAGACGATCTGGGGGATGAAGCATTCGCCCAGCGACCCCGGCAGGAAGTCCTCCGTTGGCGGTGTGCCGTCCGGGGCATCCGCCAGCATCGAATCATGGTCGATGGGCAAGATGATGCCCTCTTCACAGGCGAGCTGCGCATCCGAGGGCAGCATGTCCACCAGATCCCAGGAGACGTTCCCGGCCTGATGCTGGGCGCGCAGACCAGCCAGGGCGTTGGCCGAGCCGTCGTCATTGCGCAACGTCCAGTTGGGGTTCATTTCCATCCACGGCTCGTGGTAGGCGCGTACCTGGCTTTCCGTGTAGGCCCCGCCCCAGGAGACGACGGTGAGATCGATCTCTTCATCGGCGTGCGCCACCATCGCGGTGCCCGCCGCCATGGCTGCGGCGGCGCCGACGCCCAGGACCTTCATTGCTCTTGTCTGCATCGTTCACGCTCCCTCATTTTTCTTCGGTCTTGCCGAAATGGTTGGACACCGCCAGACGGTGTCCGGTACTTGTCCGGGGAGAAATCGCCCGTTGCGGGCTTGTCACCGGAACAAATTCTCGATACGGCCTAAGGGTCAGGCGTCCAGCGCGTGGCAGTCCTCCGTACTCCAGCCAATACGAATGGGCTGCCCTTCCGTCATCTGCCGATGGGCGTGCGCATTGGGAACCTTGATGATGAAATCGTCGTTGCCGCAGACGTTTACCCGGGTGCGGATGTGATCGCCGAGGTAGATCAGTTCCCGAACCTCCGCCTCGAATGAATTCGGAAACTCGCCATTCTCCGGCGCTACGCTGACCCGTTCCGGGCGCAGCGACAACGTGGTCCGGTCACCTTTGCCGGAGACGTTCACTGCTCTTGCACGGATGACATCGCCATCATCCAGGCGGACTTCGCATTCGCTGCCTTCGAGCGATTCGACGGTGCCCTTCAGTGTGTTGTTCTCCCCGATGAAGGCGGCCACGAATGCGTTCTGCGGGTATTCGTACAGATCGGAGGGGCTGGCCAGCTGCTGTACCACACCGTCGTCGAATACGGCGATGCGGTTGGACATGGTCAGCGCCTCGGTCTGGTCGTGGGTGACATAGACCACGGTCACACCCAGGCGGTCGTGGATGTGCCGGATCTCGTACTGCATCTGTTCGCGCAGGTTCTTGTCCAGGGCGCCGAGGGGTTCGTCCATCAGTACCAGGCTCGGCTCGAATACCAGGGCCCGGGCCACGGCCACCCGTTGTTGCTGGCCGCCCGACAGCTGGGCGGGCATACGGTCACCCAGGTTGGGCAGCTCGACCATTGCCAGGGCACGCCTGACCCGCTCGGTGACCTCCTGCCTGCTCCGTTTGCGGACCTGGAGAGGAAAGGCCAGGTTCTCGGCGACTGTCATGTGGGGGAACAGCGCGTAGTTCTGGAACACCATTCCAATGCCGCGCCGATGGGGGGCGACGTTGTCGATGCGGGTGCCGTCCAGGAGGATATTGCCGTGGGTTGCGGACTCGAATCCGGCGAGCATCATGAGGCAGGTGGTCTTGCCGGACCCGGACGGGCCCAGCATGGTGAGAAATTCGCCCTTGGCGATCGCCAGGTTCAGATCCTTGACGACCAGGGTTTCGCCATCATAGCTCTTCTGGACGTTCTCGAAGCGGACAAATGCAGACGCGTTCAGGCTGTCGCTGGTCTCATGCATTCCGACGGTGCCCCCCCATCCCTTGCGAGCCGGTGCCCGGTTCCGTTCTTCTGTTCTTGTGGTACCGGATGCAGCGAAGGTTCGACTCCCGTCATCCGTGTCTATCTAGGGTTAAACGAAGTTCAATCGAATTGCAAGGTGCGTTCAATGGAATTGCAGAGACCACAGGTCGTGGAGCGGTGGAATCCTCCTCGCCATGCGGGTTCCAGAAGTCGGCCGGCGACATGGCGCAGCGCACAATCGAAGGTGCGCAGTGATTGCCGCGGTCTGGTACATTGCCGGTCTGAAACACTGGCGGGCGGGAGCAGGCTATTGGCAGCTGGACAGCGGAGCATCGCCGTGATCGGGGCCGGTGTAGTGGGCGTGAGTTGTGGTCGCTGGTTACAGCAGGACGGGCACAGCGTCCGGGTGATCGATCCGCTGGCGCCCGGGCAGGCGTGTTCCTACGGCAACGCCGGGGTGTTCGCCACCGACTCGGTCGTGCCCCTGGCGACCCCGCGGACCCTGCGGGCGGCTCCCGGCATGCTGTTGCGGCCGGACAGCGGCTTTTCGGTGCGCTGGAGATACCTGCCGCGTCTGCTTCCCTGGCTTGTGCGCTTCGCCCTCTGCGCCCGCAGCGTGCATATGCATCGCGCCATGCATGCGCTGACAGCCCTGTGCGCCGCCGCCGCGGCCGGGTACCAGCCACTGCTGCAGCATAGTGTGGCCGCGCGGCTGGTACGGGCAACCGGCTGGGCGACGGCCTTCCTGTCGCCACGCACCCTGGATGCGTGCCGGTGGGAACTCGAGCAGCGGCAGCATCAGGGCGTCCGGGGACAGGAACTCGATGGTGCGCAACTGCGGGAACGTGTGCCTGAGCTTGGTGACGCGGTAGCCGGCGGCTTCTGGTTTCCCGATTGCAGCATGTGTACGGATCCGGCGCTGCTGGTGCGCTGCCTGGCCGATGATCTGGTTGCCGCCGGCGGGATCATCAGCGAAGAGCGGGTGACCGGCCTGAAGGCGTCTCCCGAACAGGTGCGTGTGGAGACTGCCGGTGGCGAGGTGGCCGTGGACCACGTGGTCATCGCCGCCGGAGCCTGGAGCGGGGCGCTGGCACGCCTGGTCGGCGACCGCTTCCCACTCGAGACGGAACGGGGCTACCACGCCATGATCGAACAGCCCGGCGTGACGCCATCCGTGCCAGTGATGTCCGGCGAGCACAAGTTCGTGACCACGCCGATGCGCGAGGGCGTTCGTCTCGCCGGGACCACGGAACTCGGGGGGCTGCGACTGCCACCGGATACCCGCCGCCCGGCGCGGTTACCCGTTCTCGCCCGGCGCCTCTTTCCCGGCCTGAACGGGCGGCATTTTACCGCCTGGATGGGGTTTCGCTCCACTCTGCCGGATTCACTGCCGGTGATTGGCCGGTCTCCGGTGATGCCATCCATCAGCTATGCCTTCGGCCATCAGCACCTGGGACTGACCCTTGCCGGCGTTACCGGACGCATGCTTGCGGATGAACTCGCGGGACGTGCCCCGCCGGTGGACACAATGCCGGTCAGTGCCGCACGGTTCGCTCAAGGCGTGGCGGCGGCGTCATGACCGGTTGTATCCATGGTGCCGCTAGGAACGCACTTCTGGAGCCGGATCCAGCCCGTAAGTGTTCGCTCGTGGCATCCCTGCTGTGCGGCTGGATGGCGGGCAGCTACGACCATGGAACGGGCGGCCGGGTGTTGCCGTTGGGGGAACCCGGGCGGCCGTCCCGACCGCTGCTGGTGCCTCCCGGTCAACTGGCGCAACGGCGGCTGTCCACCGCAGGGGGGCGAGCTGCCCTGGTCCACGCCGTTACCCATATCGAGTTCAATGCAATCAATCTTGCGCTTGATGCCGTGTACCGTTTTCGTGCCATGCCCGCACCGTTCTACCGCGACTGGCTCCAGGTGGCGGTCGAGGAAGCGCGGCATTTCGCCATGCTGCACCGGCGGCTGCAGGAGTTGGGCAACGAGTATGGAGACTTTCCGGCTCACGATGGTCTGTGGAGCATGTGCCGGCAGACCGCCCATGATCCACTGCTGCGCATGGCGCTGGTGCCGCGGGTGCTGGAGGCCCGCGGACTCGACGTGACTCCGGGGATGATGCAGCGCCTGGGCAAGGTCGGGGACCACCGCACCGCGGCGCTGCTCGAGGTAATCCTGGCGGAGGAGCAGGGCCATGTGGCGATCGGCTCGCGATGGTACCGCTATTGCTGCCAGCAGCGTGGCGTCGAGCCCGAGTCGACCTTTCAGCGTCTGCTGCGCACGTACATGCCGGGCCGGGTCCGGGGACCGTTCAACCGGACGGCGCGCCTCGGGGCCGGGTTCTCCGGCAGGGAGATGGATGATCTTGCGGCGCTGGCAGCGGAGCAGTCGACATGATGCAGCGGATTCCCGAACCGGAACTCATGAACGACAGCGACCAGGCGAGGGCCTATGCGCAGGCGGATTTCGACGAGCCCAACAGCCGCTTCGTCGATACCTTCGCCTCCCTGTTCGGTGCACCGGATGGTTGCCTGCTGGACCTGGGCTGCGGGCCGGGGGATATCATGCTCCGGTTCGCACGGCGGTTTCCGGCCCTGACACTGCATGGTGTCGACGGCTCCGACGCGATGCTGGCGCTGGCACACGAGGCGACGAGCGATGCCGGGCTGGCGGATCGGCTGCAGTATCTGCGCGGGCGCATCCCGGATGCAGCGCTGCCGCGGGATTGCTACGATGGCGTGATCAGCAACAGCCTGCTGCATCATCTCCACGATCCCGCCGGCCTGTGGCACACGATTCGCCGCTACGCCGCTCCGGGTGCGCCGATCCTGGTCATGGATCTCACTCGCCCGCCGAGTGTTGCCGCGGCCACGGATATCGTCGATACCTATGCGGGGGGCGAGCCGGAAGTGCTGCGTCACGACTTCCACTGCTCGCTGCTGGCCGCATTCACACCCGGGGAAGTGCGCCGGCAGCTCCGGGAGGCGGGCCTGGAGATGCTGGAGGTTCAGGCGGAAGGGGATCGCCACATGCTGATCAGTGGTCGCATGCCCGAATGATTCCAACGTTGCGGCCCTGTTGCAGGCAACGGTGGGAGGGCTACTCTTCACGGGGGCGGATGAGGCCGGGAGAGGGTGATGGTCGTGACCTGTCCCAGTCCCTGAGCAACTCCCGCGAACACCGAGAGGAGTCGACCATGAGCAAGCGAGATGAATACCTGGCGAAGTTCAAGGCCCAGCTGGACGAATGGAACGCGGAGATTGACAAGCTGCAGGCGAGGGCGGATCGCGCCCAGGCAGAGTTGCGCGCCGACTACGAGCGACAGCTGGCGGCGTTGCGGGAGCAGCGTGAGGAGGCCAGGGAGCGTTTCCGGGAACTCGAGAAGGCAAGCGAGACCGCGTGGGAGGACTTCCGGGAACGCGCGGACAGGGCCTGGAAGGAGTTCGAGGATGGCGTACGCAAGGCGTGGTCGCACTTCAAGTAGATACTTCACGTAGAATGGGCGGGTGGCCCGGAGAAGTGCTGTGCTCCTCCTCGGGCGGCGTGAGATCATTCACCAAGGCAATCGAAGGAGCTTGTTCCATGGCCGAGATTCAACTGGCTGGCAATCCTGTCCATACGGTGGGTGACTTGCCCGCCGTCGGCAGCAAGGCCCCGGAGTTCCGGCTGACGACCACGGACCTGGGGGAAACCTCCCTGGCCGACTACAAGGGTCGCAAGGTGGTGCTCAACATTTTCCCCAGCATTGACACACCTACCTGCGCCCAGTCGACGCGGCGCTTCAACGCCGAGGCATCGGGTCGTACAGACGTGGCCGTGCTCTGCGTGGCGGCGGACCTGCCGTTTGCCATGAAGCGGTTCTGTGGCGCTGAAGGGCTGGATCGCGTGATCCCGGTATCGACCTTCCGGCATCAGGAGTTCGGTCGGGACTACGGCGTGGAGATGACGGATGGGCCGCTTGCCGGTCTGCTCAGCCGCGCGGTGGTGGTCATCGATGAGGAGGGGACCGTCGTGCATGCGGAGCAGGTGCCCGAAATCAAGCAGGAGCCGGATTACGGCCAGGCCCTGGCAAGACTCTGAACTCCGCACTTCGGCACTTCGCATCCGGGGGGCCGTGTGGACAAGCGGCCTTCCGGCTTCCCTAATGCATACGTACGGGGGCGGCAGACCCGCGTGAGGAATCCCAACGATCATGAGTGAAGAGCGCGAGCAGCGTGATCACGTGCAGGACGATGGTGAAGAGCATCATCTGCGGCTTCGCAATCTGCGGTTCGAGGATTACGAGGACGTGCGGGAGATCATGGAGGAGGTCTACCCGGTAATGGGGCCGTGGACCCGCAAGCAGTTCGCGGCCCAGCTCAATCGTTTCCCCGAGGGGCAGATCTGCATAGAGGACAATGGCAAGGTGGTGGCAGGGGCGCTCACCATCATGGTGGATTATCGCCGTTTCGGTGACAAGCATACCTATGACCAGATCACCGGAGACGGCTTTTTTACCACCCATGATCCCAACGGCGACGTCCTCTATGGCGTCGATGTGTTCGTGAGTCCCCGATACTCCGGAATGCGCCTGGGCCGGCGCCTCTACGACGCCCGCAAGGAGCTCTGCCGGAATCTCAACTGCCGCGCGATCGTGGCCGGCGGCCGTATCCCCGGGTACCGCGAGTACGCGGCGGAGATGACTCCCGAGCAGTACATAGAGCTGGTCAAGCGCCAGGAGGTCTACGACCCCATCCTGAGTTTTCAGCTTGCCAACGATTTCCACGTCCGACGGGTGATTACCGACTATCTCCCTGACGATCGGGAATCGCGCGCCTATGCCACCCTGGTGCAGTGGAACAACATCTTCTACGAGGACCGGCAGCAATCGCTGATCGGGGGTGGCAAGACCAGTGTACGCGTGGGTACCGTGCAGTGGCAGATGCGCTCCATGCATTCCGTCGAGGAGCTCATGACCCAGATCGAGTTTTTCGTCGATGCCCTCGCGGGCTACAACGCCGACTTCATGGTGTTGCCGGAATTCTTCAACGCCCCCCTGCTATCCAACTTCAACCAGGACAATCCCGCCGAAGCCATCCGGGGGCTGTCCCAGTACACGGACCAGATCCGCGAGGGGATGCAGGCGCTGGCGGTGAGCTACAACATCAACATCGTCGGCGGATCCATGCCGGTGTACGGAGACAAGAAGCTGTATAACGTCTCCTTCCTGCTGCGTCGGGACGGCACCTGGGAATCCCAGCACAAGTTGCACATCACCCCGGACGAGCGCAATTACTGGGGCCTCACCGGCGGGGACCACGTGCAGGTCTTTGACACCGACATCGGCAAGATCGGAATTCTCATCTGTTACGACGTCCAGTTCCCGGAACTCGCCCGGATACTCATGGAGCAGGGCATGAAGATCCTGTTCGTGCCCTACTGGACCGACACCAAGAACGGATATCAGCGCGTGCGCCGCTGCTCCCAGGCCCGGGCCATCGAGAACGAGTGTTACGTGGCGATTACCGGCAGCGTGGGCAATCTCCCCAACGTGGAGAACGTGGACATCCAGTACTCGCAGTCTGCTGTGTTCTCGCCATCGGATTTCGCCTTCCCGCACGATGCCGTGGTATCCGAGGCGACGCCCAATACCGAGATGACGCTGATCGTGGACATGGACCTGGAGAAGCTCAGGGAATTGCGTTACGAGGGCTCGGTGCGTAACTATCGGGATCGGCGCCTGGATCTCTACCAGGTGCACTGGCTGGGTGAGGAACCGCACTCGGCCGAGGATGAACACGACATGCCCCGTTGACCCCGGCGGAATGATCGGGGTACTCCGGAACGGACGTCGGGAGGAATTGTGCAGTGCGTATGAATGCATCCACGTCCTGCCTGCTGGTGGTGGACGTACAGGAGCGGCTGGCCCCGGCCATTCATGAAGGGGACCGGGTGGTCGAGAATGCCGGCTGGCTGATAAAGCTGGCCCGGGAGGTGGATCTCCCGGTCCGCATCACCGAGCAGTATCCCCGGGGCCTCGGCCACACCGTGGCGGCTCTCCGCTCCCTGGTCCTGGACGACGAACTGCTGGAGAAGATCCACTTCTCCTGCATGGAGTCCGACCACATCCGCCGGGAACTCGCTTCACTTGGCCGCCGCCAGATCATCATGGCGGGAACCGAGGCCCATGTGTGCGTGCTGCAGAGTGCGCTCGGCCTTATTCAGGAGGGGTACGAGGTGTACGTGGTGGCGGATGCCGTCTCCAGCAGACGACCGCAGGATGCGGACCTGGCGCTGGAGCGAATGCGCATGGAGGGGGTGCGCGTGGTCAGCCGGGAAATGGTGGCGTTCGAATGGCTGGCCCGGGCGGATACGGAACTCTTCCGCAAGGTCATGCCACGCTTCATCCGCTGAGCCGGGGTACGACCCGGCCCGCGCGTCGCCGGGGGCGACCCAGGTCGCCCCCGGCGACG
>SLLM01000237.1 GCA_007134055.1 Ectothiorhodospiraceae bacterium
GCGGGCCGCCGCGGCCCGGTTCAGCAGCGAACGCATTGCCCGGGAGTATCTGCGCGTGATGGGATTCGCCACTGGCACGTCCGCGGTTGGGGGCAGGCCATGAGCGCGCGCCCGGTGGCCCTGCTCTTCGCCACCTCGGGGCACAGCGGGGTGGACCGGGTGATTGCCAATCTGCTGCCGGAGTTCGGGCGGGTGCCACGGATGTTCCATCTGCTGGTGATCCGCGGACACGGGCCGCGCCTGCCGGCGGACCTGTCCGCCAATATCCGCCCGATCCGGCTGCCCGTCGGCAGCAAGCGACTGGTTCTGCCGCCGCTCCTCTGGTACCTGCGCTGGCACCGCCCGGAAGTCCTGCTCACCGCGAACCACCAGCTCAACCGGGCGGCATTGCTGGCGCGGCAGCTCTCCCGCACCGACACCCGGATCGTCATCCGGATGGGGATGTCGTTGACTGCAATGGGCGAGGACATGCAGCCGCGCGCCCGGCGCGACCTGTTCGCCTCCATGGCGCGTTGGTACCCGCGGGCGGACGCCGCGGTGACCCCGTCCCGCGGCGTGGGGGAGGATATGCTGCGGATCGCCGGCGTCGCGCCGGAACGCCTGCACGTGATTCGCAACCCGATCGTTGATCAGCGCTTGCGGAGGCAGGCGGAGGAACCGCTGGAGCACCCGTGGTACCAGGATCCGGACTACCCGGTGATCCTCGGCGTGGGTTCGCTGGAGCCGCGGAAGGACTTCGCCACCCTGATCCGGGCTTTCGCCCGGGTACGGGCATCACGGCAGGCACGGCTGGTCATACTTGGGGAGGGTCGGCAACGTGCCTCCCTGGCCGCCCTGGCCTCACAACTGGGTGTTGCCGACGAGGTCGACCTCCCGGGCCATGACCCGAATCCATACCGCCACATGCGTCGTGCGCGGCTGTTCGTGCTGGCTTCGCGGCGGGAAGGGGCGTCGGCGGTGATCGTGGAGGCGCTGGCCTGCGGTACCCCGGTGGTTTCCACCGACTGCCCCAGCGGCCCCGCGGAGACCCTGCAGCAGGGACGGTTCGGACGGCTGGTGCCGGTGGGGGACGCCGAGGCCATGGCCGGGGCAATCCAGGCCGCCCTGGATGAACCGGTGGATGGCGACTTCCTGCGCAGCGCCGTGGAGGAGAACCGGGTGGCTACCGCTACCGCCCGCTATCTGGAGGCAATGGGCGTTCCCTCCCGGTAGCCATGCCCGCCGGCGGTGGGCGTGCCGGGCCCGGCGCGGGACACCCGAGGCGTTTTTCGGTACCTTGCGCTCATGACTGGGCGTCCTCCCGTGATCATCATCGGCATGCACCGTGCCGGCACCAGCATGCTGACCCGCTCCATGCAGGGGTTCGGCTTTTTCATGGGGCGTGGCACCACCCGTAACGAGGAATGCCGCTGGACCAATCACCTCAACTACTGGCTGTTCCGGCAGAGCAGTGCCACCTGGGAGAGGCCGCTGGGAGTGGACGCCCTGCTGGCAGACGCGGATTCCCGGGAGCTGGTTGTGGATTACCTGGACGGCGTCACCCGCGGGCCGGCCAGTGTCGGCTACCTGGGCTTGCGCCGCTGGCTGCGCCATCGCTCCATGCATGCGCTCTGCGAACCATGGGGCTGGAAGGATCCCCGCAACACCTTCACCCTGCCCCTGTGGCTGGAGCTGTTCCCCCAGGCCCGGGTCCTGCACATCATGCGCCATGGTGTCGACGTGGCGCAGAGTCTTCTCGTGCGCCGGGAGCAGGCGCTCGCCCGTGCCGCTGCCCGGTACCGACGCCGCCGCCGCCGCTACGTTAACAATCCGCTGGCGCCGAAGCGCAGCGGATTCGCCCACTCGCCGCGGGTGCGTCATCTGCATGGTGGTCTGGCTCTGTGGCGGGAGTACACCGGCCGGGCGCGGCAGCATGTCGCGTCCCTGGGCAGCCGGGCGCTGGAACTGCGCTATGAAACATTGCTGGAAGAGCCCTTGCCGCACCTGCAGGAAGTTCTGGATTTCTGCGGGCTCCCGGTGGCGACCGCGGACGTGGAGCGGGAGGCAGCGCGTTTTCGGGCGGATCGCGCCTACGCCTATCGCAACGACGGGATGCTGAACCGGTTCGCCGGGTCGGTTGGCGCTATCCTGGCAGAGTTCGGCTACCAGTGATCGTCGGCCGTGCGGGCGCCTGCTGTCGCCGGTGCGGCACCGGTCATCCGCCCGAAGGGACCGTCCGTCGACCGCCCTTGACGCACCCGCTGGCGGGGATAGTCTGATGATCCAGGGATCAACGACTGTTCAACGGAGGAAATATCATGCGGGGGGTACGCGCTTTTCTCGGCGCCGCACTGCTGGTGCCCGGGCTGGCCATGGCGCAGCTCGATTTCGGTGACGGCGGTTATGTTACCTTCGCGCTGACGGAAAGCCTGGGAGTGGAGGGCGACAGCCTGGCACTGACCGGGGGTGCCGGCGAGGGGGACATCATCGCTGCCGGGCGCGCCACGTTCGGCGAGGGTACGGCGATCATCCTGGTCCGCTACGATGCTTCGGGGCAGCGGGACGGTGGCTTCGGCAACGTGCCGGAGCAGGGTTTCGTTTCCCTGCTGCCGGCGGATATCCTCGGGTCCGGAGCGGGGGTGGCGCCATCGACACCGGTCAGCGTTCTCGCCACCGGGGAGACGTTCACCGTGGTGTTCGCTACCGCCAGCCAGGAGCTGGCGCTGGTGCGGTTCGCCCAGGAGGGCTCCGTGGATACCTCCTTCGGCACCAACGGCGGCCTGATCGTTACACCGTCCGGCAGCGGTATCCAGGAGATGCCCCGGGCGGCCACCCTGGACTCCCAGGGACGCATCGTGGTTGTTGGTCATCGACTCGTCTCCGGACAGCAGCAGGCAGCGGTCTGGAGGCTGGAGCAGGACGGCGAGCCGGATACCGGCTTTGCCGACGACGGCGTCTGGGTGGAGCCCACCGCCGCGCTGACCAGCAGTTCCTTCCGGGCGGTGACGCTGATCGGCGATGATATCGTCGCAGCAGGAGAGGCACTCCAGGGCAGTGAACAGGTATTCGATCGCACCGGTGCCCTCACCGGGGACCTGGTGCTGCGCCTGGACGCCTCCGGGAATCCCGACGAGCAGTTCGGGGTGGATGGAGAGGTCTACCTGCTGGGCGAGATTGACGAGGTGCCGGTGAATCTGGCGAGCCCCGGCGGCATAGCGGCGGCCGGCGGCCGCATCGCGGTGACCGGGCGTACCATGATGCCGGGCCCGAATCTGGGGTATTTCCTGCTGCTCGACGCGGAGACCGGTGAGGTAAGCGGGGATCTGGACGACGGCTGGCGCGTGCCGCTGCTGGCGGATGGGGTTCGCGCCGAGGGCCGCGGTGTCGCCGCGCTGGATGAAGGCGTATTCGCGGTTACCGGGTTCGGGCAGGATGCCGCCGCGCAGGCCGAGGCGCTGCTGATCACCCGGTTTGGCCCGGATGACGACGACGGCTTTGCGCAGATCGACCCGGCGGGGCTGTATCCGGAAGTCTCCCCCTCCGGGGAGCACGCCGGTGGCAACACTGCCCGCGCCTACGGCAGCCCTGCAGGCAGTGTCCTGGTGGCCGGTTTCTCCAACGAGTCGGGCACATCCCGCCTGCTGCTGACTCGGGGCTTCGAGACGCCCGTGGACGACGACAACGACGATGACAACGGCAATGGCAACGACAACGGCCCCATAGACAATCCCATCGGGGGGGGTGGCAGCGGGGAACCCGTCGGTGGCGGAAGCAGTGGCGGCGGCCCGCTGGGCCCGCTCGGGCTCGTACTGCTGGGCCTGTTGGCTGTCGCCGTGGTTCGGCGCCGGCACCGATAGATCAAATGGAGAGGGCACGCATTCGATGCAGGATTGGACTGTCGTTCGTGCACTGTATGAGGATTGCGGCCGCACGAACGTAGTGACGCGCCTGCTGTTCAGCAATCCGCTGAGCGCGTCCGGAGTCTCGCTGCTGCTGTTCGCGGTGGCCGTCATCCTGCTGCTGGGAGCTGTCCCGTGGCGGCTTTCCGGCGTTCCGGCGGCAGCGGTACTGGCAGGGCTTGTGCTGGTGCTGGCCTGGATCGGGTCCCGGCTCCTCGAGCGACGGCTGGTGGCCGTGTACCCGGAGCACGTCCGGACCCGCCGTCCGCTCATCGCGACCTATCGCCGCCGTTTTCTGGGCCTGCGCTACCTGGAGTTCCTGGACCGCCTGCGGCTCTCCGGGCTCTACGATCCGCGCGCGCTGCAGGGGGCCGTGCGTTGCTGCGAGGCGGAGCTGGCACTGGCTGAGGCCCGGGAGATGCGTTCCTCACCTGGGTGGGCGATCCTTGCGGGGCTGCTTGCCGCCGGGCTGCTTGCCGGTGCACCGTGGCTGGCGCAGTGGGATCCCCGCTGGACGCCGGCCATGGAGGCTCTCGGCGTGGCGCTTGCCTTCGTTGCGACATGCCTTGGCGTGATGCGGTTCGCCCAGCCCCGCATCCGGCATCACCGGGAGCTGTACTGCATGCTGGTCTGGGCAATGGAGGAAGCGCGGGCGGAAGCGCCCGGCTCCCTTTCCCCCTAACCGTTCGGAAGCTTCGTCATGTCGAGCACGTCGATGACCGCCATTACCCCCGTCATCCTCTCCGGTGGATCCGGAACCCGGCTCTGGCCGATGTCGCGGGAACTCTACCCCAAGCAGCTACTGCCGCTCATCCGCCCGGATCGCACCATGCTGCAGTCGACGGTGGACCGGCTGGCCGGCATCCCCGACCTCGGCCCTCCCAGTGTGATCTGCAACGAGGCGCATCGCTTCCTGGTGGCCGAGCAGCTGCGGGACACCGATGCAGCGCAGGCAGTTATCCTCCTGGAGCCGCTGGCCCGCAATACGGCGCCGGCGGTCTGCCTGGCGGCGCTGCACGCAGTGGCGGAGGATCCGGAGGCGTTGTTGCTGGTCCTGCCCGCGGATCACGTGATCACCGACGAGGCCGCGTTTCGTGCAGCGGTGGAGCGGGGCCGGGCGGCTGCCGGCGACGGCGCCCTGGTCACATTCGGTGTGGTGCCTACCCACGCGGAGACCGGTTACGGCTATATCCGGGCCGCGGACGACGCGAACGCCGCGCGGCGGGTGGAGCGGTTCGTCGAAAAGCCCGATCGCGCCACCGCCGAGGAGTATCTGCGCGCCGGTGGCTACTACTGGAACAGCGGCATGTTTCTGTTCCGCGCCCACCGTTACCTGGAAGAGCTGGAACGGTTCGCGCCGGAGATGGTGGCGGCCTGTCGGGCCGCCATGGATGCTGCACAGCGGGACCTTGACTTTGTCCGTATCCCCCGGGGGCCGTTCGAACCCTGTCCGGCGGATTCCATCGACTACGCCGTGATGGAACGCACCGACGACGCCCGGGTGGTGCCCCTCGACGCCGGCTGGAGCGATGTTGGGTCCTGGGATGCCTTGCGCGCCGTGGGGGTGGCGGACGCCGATGACAACGTGGTGCAGGGCGATGTCATCAGCCATGACAGCCAGGGCAGTTACCTGCGGGCCGAGAGCCGGCTGGTGGCCGCCGTGGGGCTGCGCAACGTGGTGGTGGTGGAGACTCCGGACGCGGTTCTGGTCGCCGACCGCGACCGGGTCCAGGACGTGAAGCGCATCGTCGAGCGCCTGCGTGAGGAAGGTCGCGAGGAGCCGTTGAATCATCGGCGCGTCTATCGGCCATGGGGATCCTACGAGGGCATTGCCAACGGCGACCGCTTCCAGGTGAAGCGCATCGTCGTGCAGCCCGGTGCCAGTCTGTCCCTGCAGATGCACCACCACCGTGCCGAGCACTGGATCATCGTGCGCGGCACCGCCCGGGTGACCCGGGGCGAGGAGACGCTACTGCTGAGCGAGGATCAGTCCACCTACATCCCCCTGGGGACCGCCCACCGGCTGGACAACCCGGGCAAGATCCCTCTGGAGCTGATCGAGGTGCAGACCGGCAGCTATCTCGGCGAGGATGATATCGTCCGTTTCCGGGATGACTACGGCCGCCAGTGACGCCGGAACGGGCGGCGGAAACCGGACTTGATTGCGCTCCGGCGCAACGCTACCATCCGCCGGCTTGCCGGAGCGGGACTGTCGGGCCATGGCAATGCTTCCGGAAAGATTAGTACACTGTCCGTCACGATGATCTGCAGGGCTTATGAGCGGAAAGGTCTACGTCAAGACGCATGGCTGCCAGATGAACGAGTACGACTCCGCCCGGATGGCGGACGTGCTGGTTGCGGAGCGCGGCTACATCCGCGTTTCCTCGCCGGAGGAAGCGGATCTCATCCTGCTCAACACCTGCTCGATTCGCGAGAAGGCCCAGGAGAAGGTGTTCTCGCAGCTCGGCCACTGGAAGCCGCTGAAGGACGGGAACCCGGCTCTGCTCATTGGCGTCGGTGGCTGCGTGGCGAGCCAGGAAGGCGAGGCGCTGCAGCGCCGGGCCCCGTACGTGGATCTCGTCTTCGGCCCGCAGACGCTGCACCGGCTGCCGGAGATGGTGGACCGGGCGCGCCGCGACGGCCGCCCGCAGGTGGACGTTTCCTTCCCGGAGATCGAGAAGTTCGACCGCCTGCCGGAGGCACGGGCGCAGGGTCCTACCGCGTTCGTCTCCATCATGGAGGGATGCAGCAAGTACTGCAGCTTCTGCGTGGTCCCGTATACTCGGGGCGAGGAGATCAGCCGGCCCTTCGACGACGTGATCGCCGAGGTGGTGGAACTGGCGGAGCAGGGCGTGCGGGAGGTGACCCTGCTCGGCCAGAACGTCAATGCCTACCGGGGCGGGATGGTGGACGGCACCATTGCCGACCTGGCGCTGCTGGTCCACTACGTTGCCGCGGTGGACGGCATCGAGCGGATCCGCTACACCACGTCCCATCCCGTGGAGTTCTCCGATAGCCTGATCGAGGCCTACCGGGAGGTGCCGGAACTGGTCAGTCACCTGCACCTGCCGGTGCAGAGTGGCTCGGATTTCGTCCTCAAGCTCATGAAGCGTGGCCACACCATTGCCGAGTTCCGGGACAAGATCCGGCGACTGCGGGAAATTCGCCCGGACATCAGCCTGTCGTCGGATTTCATCGTCGGCTTTCCGGGCGAGGACGAGGAGAGTTTCGAGGAAACCATGGAGCTGGTGCGCGAGCTGGGTTTCGACAACTCCTTCAGTTTCGTCTACAGCCCGCGACCGGGGACCCCCGCTGCCGCGCTCGCGGATCACACCCCGGCGGCGGTGAAAAAGCAACGCCTGCAGAGGTTGCAGGCGTTGCTTGAATCCCAGGCCCGGGATATCAGCCAGGCAATGGTGGGCACGGTGCAGACCATCCTGGTGGACGGCGTGTCGAAAAAGAGCGCCGACGAGATCGCCGGTCGTACGGAGAACAACCGGGTGGTCAATTTCCCCGGGCAGCGACGCCTGATCGGTCAGTTCGTGGAGGTGCGCATCACCGAAGCGCTGGCCCATTCCCTTCGTGGCGAGATGCTGGACGTTCGCGATGACCTGCTGCGCCCCGCCGCCAGTGCATGAGGTAAGACCGGCACCTTGAAGATCGCCAATCCGGACGCGCTGGATTTCAACCTGGAGCCCGCCGACAACGATCGGCTCGCCAACCTGTGTGGACAGTTCGACGAGAACCTGCGGCAGGTGGAGCGCCGTCTGGGGGTCGAGATTTCCAACCGGGCCCACCGCTTCCGGGTGATCGGCGAGACCGATGCGGTACGGGCGGCCGAGAGTGTGCTGAAGGAGCTCTACCGCAGCTCCGCCGGCGCTGCTCTGTCCCCTGACGACGTGCATCTGGTGCTGCAGGACTCCGGTGTGGAATCCCGGTTGCACGCGGACAAGGGCGACGCTCAGGAAGTCGTGATCCGCACCCGGAAGACGGAGATTCGCGGCCGCGGCCCCAACCAGCAGGCGTATCTGCGCAATGTCCAGGGCAACGATCTCAACTTCGGGATCGGCCCCGCCGGGACCGGCAAGACCTACCTGGCGGTGGCGGCTGCGGTCGAGGCACTGGATGCCGATGCGGTCCGCCGCCTCGTGCTGGTGCGCCCGGCCGTGGAGGCCGGAGAGCGGCTTGGCTTCCTGCCCGGCGACCTGGCCCAGAAGGTCGATCCGTACCTGCGGCCCCTGTATGACGCGCTGTTCGAGATGATGGGTTTCGAGCGGGTGGGCAAGCTCATCGAGAGAAACGTCATCGAGGTGGCGCCACTGGCGTACATGCGCGGGCGCACCTTGAACCATTCCTTCATCATCCTGGACGAGGCCCAGAACACCACCGCCGAGCAGATGAAAATGTTCCTGACCCGCATCGGCTTCGGCTCCACCGCCGTGGTTACCGGTGATGTCACGCAGGTGGATCTGCCCAGGGGGACGGTGTCCGGCCTGCGCCAGGCTGTAGAGCTGCTGCGGGATGTGGACGGCGTCAGCTTTACCTTTTTCAATGCCGCGGACGTGGTGCGCCATCCGCTGGTGCAGCGAATCGTGCAGGCGTACGAGCGCGCCGGCCCGGAAGGTCCCTGAACCATGGCCATGCAGTCCGCGAGTCTGTCGATAACCGTGCAGTATGCCTGCGGCACCGCCGGCATTCCCGAGGAGGCGGAGATCCGCCGCTGGGTGGTGGCGGTGCTGGGCGACCAGGGCGCTGCCGCAGAGGTGACGATCCGGATCGTTGACGCGGAGGAGGGGCGGGTGCTGAACGCCAACTACCGGGGGCGAACCGGGGCCACCAACGTGCTCTCGTTCC
>SLLM01000234.1 GCA_007134055.1 Ectothiorhodospiraceae bacterium
CACTAAACGCAGTCCGGTACTCCGTAATGGAATCGTCATGATACAGTCTGGAAACCGGGGGTCCGGGCACGGTGGTGGCAACCGACTGCCGTACGTCCACGAGCTGCCGCATCCGAATCACCGGTCACCCATTCACAGCGGAGAGAAGGCATGTCCGACGAACTGCGAGATAGCGCGCTCGAGTATCACCGCCTGCCGACAGCGGGCAAGCTGACCATCTCCCCCACGAAACCGCTGGCCAACCAGCGGGACCTGGCACTGGCCTATTCCCCCGGCGTTGCCTTCGCCTGCGAAGCCATCCACCAGGATCCGGGGGAAGCGGCAAACCTGACGGCCCGCGGCAACCTGGTGGCCGTGATTACCAACGGTACCGCCGTACTGGGTCTGGGCGCCATCGGCCCCCTGGCCGCGAAACCGGTGATGGAAGGCAAGGGTGTCCTGTTCAAGAAGTTTTCCGGGATCGATGTCTTCGACATCGAGATCAACGAACGGGATCCGGCCCGGATCGTGGATATCATCGCCAGCCTGGAGCCTACCTTCGGCGGCATCAATCTGGAGGACATCAAGGCGCCGGAATGCTTCGAGATCGAGGAGCAGCTGAGAGAGCGCGTGAATATCCCCGTCTTTCACGACGACCAGCACGGCACCGCGATCACCACGGCCGCCGCCCTGCGCAACGGGCTCCGCGTGGTGGAGAAGGCCATCGAGGATGTCACCCTGGTGTGCTCGGGGGCCGGCGCCGCCGCCATTGCCTGCCTGGACCTGCTGGTGGGCCTCGGAATGAAACCGGAGAACATCACCATGCTCGACTCCAAGGGCGTGGTGCACTCGGGCCGGGATAATCTGGACGTGCGCAAGCAGCGCTATGCCCGGACCACCGAAGCGCGGACACTGGACGACGCCATCGACGACGCGGACATCTTCCTCGGCGTCTCCCAGCCGAACATCCTGAGCAAGGCCATGGTCAAGAAAATGGCCGCCCGGCCGCTGATCCTGGCGCTGGCCAACCCGATACCGGAGATTCTCCCGGAGGACGCCCAGGAAGTCCGTCCCGACGCCCTGATCGCCACGGGACGCTCCGATTACCCGAACCAGGTCAACAACGTCCTGTGCTTCCCGTTCATATTCCGCGGCGCACTCGACGTGGGTGCGACGACGATCAACGACGAAATGAAACTTGCCTGCGTGGAGGCCATTGCCGACCTGGCCACGGAGGAGTCCTCCGATGTCGTGGTGGCCGCCTACGGCGGCAAGCCCCTGCAGTTCGGGCCGGACTACCTCATTCCCAAACCCTTCGATCCGCGCCTGATTCTGCGCATTGCGCCGGCCGTGGCCCGCGCCGCCATGGACAGCGGCGTTGCAACGCGGCCCATCGAGGATTTCGAGGCGTACAAGATGCGCCTGAACCAGTTCGTCTTCCAGTCCGGGCTGGTCATGAAGCCCATCTTCGAGCAGGCTCGATCCACCCTCCGGCGCGTAGTATACGCCGAAGGCGAACAGGAGCGGGTGCTGCGTGCCGTTCAGGTGGTGGTGGACGATGGCCTTGCCAGGCCCATACTCATCGGCCGCCGCAAGGTGCTCGAAATGCGCATCGAGCGCCTGGGCCTGCGCCTGCGCCCGGACGAGCACTTCGAGATCTGCGACCCGGAGGACGACCCGCGCTACCGCGAGTACTGGACCCTGTACCACTCGCTGATGGAACGCAAGGGAATCACGCCCGACCAGGCCCGCAACATCGTCCGCACGCGCAATACCGTCATCGCTGCGCTGATGGTATACAGGGGCGAGGCGGACGCCATGCTCTGCGGCATCGACGGCCGCTACAACCGCCAGCTCGCCCACGTGGAATCCGTGCTTGGCCGGCGTCCGGGCGTTCGTAACCTGGCGGCGATGAGCACGCTGATCGTGCCCAAGGGCACTTATTTCCTCTGCGACACCTATGTCAATCAGGATCCGACCGCCCAGCAGATCGCGGAGATGACCATACTTGCCGCCGACGAGGTGCGCCGCTTCGGCATCGAACCCAAGGTGGCGCTCCTCTCCCACTCCAGTTTCGGTTCCTCCGACTCGGAGAGCGCAGCCAAGATGCGCGAGGCGCTGCGCCTGATCGAGGCCCGGGATCCGTCGCTGGAAGTGGAAGGGGAGATGCATGGCGACGCGGCGCTGTCCGAAGAGATCCGCGACCGCATCTTCCCCAACGCCCGGCTCCGGGGGCGGGCGAACCTGCTCATCATGCCGACGCTTGACGCGTCCAACATCGCCTTCAATTTGCTCAAGGTGATGAACGAAGGGGTATCCGTTGGCCCGATCCTGCTCGGTACCACGCGGCCGGCCCACATACTCACCCCATCGGTGACGACCCGGGGCATCATCAACATGACCGCCGTGGCGGCGGTGGAGGCCGCGATGCAGGGTCCGGCCGTCGAGGAAGCTGCGGCAAAGGGCTGAGGCTCCGACAACCCAAGCCCGTCAGCCCTTCACCACCCGCAGCTTGCCGAGCTCCTCCTGGTGGTGGCGGGCCAGTTCGTCCAGACCGGCCGGAGCCTGGAAGCGGCCATCCTGCTCCAGCGCAACGCGGTACTGGTAGGCCGCCTTGTCGCTTTCGCCCAGTTGCTCCAGCATCCGGGCCAGCAGGTAGCAGGCCTCGGGAGATCCCCCGCGGGAGACCGACGCCTCCAGGTAGGAACGTGCCCGACCCCAGATTCCGGCAACCACTGCCAGGCGCCCCGCTGCCAGCAGCAGCTCAGCGTCCTCGGGCCGCTCCCTGAGCCAGGCCTCCACAGTTACCAGTGGCCTGCCGCTATCCGCCATGCGCAGTCGCCCGTAGCACTGTACCCAGCGGTTGTCCCAGCGCTTGCGCAGTCCGGTGCGGAGCAGCTTTTCCGACTCCGGATCGCCGGCGTCATGCTGCATGCGGCCCTCGATGTAGAGCAGCTGCACCTGGTCATCCTCGACGATCGCCCTGGGCAGGCGGGCCCAGGCGCGTGCAAGAGCATCCAGGCCCTGTCGGCTGGCCTGCTCCAGGTAGCCCGTGGCAGCCTTCCGCTCCAGCTCGGCCACCTTGCGCACATCGAATGCCGCGTACCGCCGAACCAGCGGCAGGAGATCCAGCAACCGTTCCCACTCCTCCAGCCGCCGGCAGGTCAGCGCCAGCAGCTCCAGTACCCGGGGCTGCCGTGGCCAGCGTTCCTGCAACAGGTTCAGCGTGGCAAAGGCGGTTTCCCACTGGGCATCCTCCACGTACAACTGCGCCTGCACCAGGCCCACCGCAAGCCGCGCATCCGGACTCGCGCGGTCGGCCAGCGCCAGGTAGTGGTCACGACGACGCTCCGCGCCCTGCCGGTGCGCTGCCCAGGCGGCGCCCAGATAGTGCAGCAGCGGGGTGTCCGTGTGGGCGACCGTCTTCACCATATCCCGCTCGGCGGTGGTGAAGTCGCCTTCGGCCAGTTTCTGCAGCGCCCGCAGCATGCGCGCACGGGATCGCTCCAGCCGCCGTCGCGCCCACCAGCCGCGCATGCTTCGCGGCGCCCGCGCCATGCCACCCAGGAGACGCAGCAGCACGTGGGAGAGCACGATCACCGCCAGCAGGGTGGCAGCGGCAAGGAACAGGCTCGCCTGGACGCTCAGGCCGCTCACATGCAGCAATACGTAGCCACCCTGCTCGCGGAACCACAAGGCGGCCACCACGCTCAGGAGCAGGACCGCGAGGATGATCAACAGCTTTTTCATCGCCTAGTCTCCTTCATCGGCCCCGTCTGCCAGCCGGTCGAGGTCCGGTAGTGACGGTGCCACGGTTCGTTCCCGCAGTTCCCGGACGCGTTCCAGGTCGTCCGCCGCCGCACCCTCGGCGCGGAAGTGGCGCTGCATCCAGCGCTCCGCCTGCTCCAGGCTGCTCCGGTAGCTGGCCTCGTCCCGATCCAGCAGGGCGAGCCGCGCGGTCAGTAGCTGTATGCGCACATGCTCGCGGAGAAACCACTCCTCGTCCGGTGACAGCAACGGCGGCGGCGCATCCTCCCGACGGACCACCACCAGGCTGGAGAGACTCGTCTTGACCTGCTCCCAGGCGCGTTCCGCGGCCCGCTGCCATCCTTCCACGGTACGCAGATCGGCGTCCGGCTGGCCCTCCACCGGCTGCGGTTCCAGTCGTGTCGTAGTCTCTGCGAGCGGCCAGTCATCCACGGCCGCAATCAGGGCGTGGAGCTCCCTGGAGATGCCGCTGCGGTCTACCCGCGGCGCCTCCACCAGCGCATCGATGGCCGCTTGCATATCTCGGCGTCGATCCGCTCCCTCGCCGCCCAGCTCCCGCAACAGGGAGTCGGCATTGCGCAGCGCGGCGAGCGCCCCTTCCACGTCCTGGTGATACTGCACCCGACTGCGGGCGACCCGGTAGAGGTAGTCCGCCTCGGACTGGATCCAGTCGGAACGCTGTGCTCCAGCCAGCTCCTCGATTCGTTCCAGCTGTTCCCGCGCCCGGCTCTGGGTTTCCCGCAGCTGGGCGACCGCCTCCTCGGCGTTGGCCAGATGCTGCACGTGTGCCTGGTGTTCCGCCGCCAGGTTATCGACCCGCGCTGCCAGTCGCTCCGCCTGCGAATCGACGTCTTCCCGTATCGCCGCCAGATCCGACGCCGGGGCTCTCGCCTCCAGCCCGGCCCGGAGTGCCTCCTGGCGGTCGTAGAGCCACCAGCCGCCGCCCAGCCCCAGCACGAGCAGCAGGACCACCAGGACGATGGCTACCGTCGAGCGCCGGTCGCCGGAGTGCTCCTTGTCGCCATCGTCCGCGGGGGGCTCGTCGCCATCGCCGCCATCACCGCCATCCTCCCCGGATCGCTCCCCGGGGGACTCGTCCGCATCCTCGGCACCATCCACCTTCGCCGGCAGGCTGTTGCCGGAGCCTCCAGCCGCCTGGTCGCCCTCGCCCGCCGCGGTGGAATCCTCCGGCCGCGGGTCGCCGGCATCCGCGGGCGACGCCCCGCTGCCCGTATCGTGCCGTTCTGATTCCCGCTCCTCTCCCGGTTCGCGCTTGTTATCGGTCATGGAAGACCTCGCCTCCTGTTCTGCCTTGCACCAGCGTCTGATGCCCTCAAGGACACCGGAATCGCTTGCCTCCGGCGCCACGGCGATTCCGCCGTGAAATCCGCGGAAACGGGCCGCGGTGGCCACACGGCCACTTACGGTGACCAGGCCCACGGACAGCAATGCCGCGCGCCCTTCCTCGCCGGCCAGGGTAAGCAGATTCTCCAGCGCTTCCACGCTGGTCACCACCGCGACATGCACGTTCCCTTCCAGCAGTGCCTCGGCCAGGTCCAGGGCATGGGTGCGCGGGAGCGCGCGCCGATAGACCGCCAGACTCTCGACCATCGCGCCCCGCTCCCGGAGCGTATCCGCCAGCACCTCCCGGCCGCCAACGCCTTTCACCAGCATAGTCCGCAGACCGGAAACCCGATGCAGACGCGGATGCGCCAGCAGGCCTTCACTGGTGTAGGGGCCCTCGGGGGCCACCGCCACCCGGACTCCGCGCGCCGCCAGCGAATCCGCCGTGGCCCGGCCAATGGCCGCGACCTGCGGCGCCCCCTCCCCGGGCCAGGTCAGGCCGGCAGCAGCGAGCGCCTCCATGCCATGATGCACGGCATTGGGACTGGTGAACACCAGCAGATCCTTTTGCAACATCCGCGCCGCGGCCTGGCGCACCCCGTCACTGCCGGTCAGGGATTCGATGGCGAGAGTCGGGAAACGAATGGGAACCGCGCCGGCTTCCTCGATCAGGCGGCAGAGGGACTCCGCCTGGTGCTCCGGTCGGGTGACCAGCACGTGCAGGCCCGCCGGCAGCTCCGTCCCCGTCACTGGCCCGGCTCCGCGGCCTGCAACCGGGCCAGGATCCGGCGGCCGCCGCGGTCCAGGAGATCCCTGCCCAGGGTGGTGCCGAGCTTCTCGGCATCGTCCCGCGGCCCATGAATCTCGCCCCGCACCACGGTGCTTCCATCAGGCGAGCCGACCAGGCCGTGCAGTTCCAGACCGTCGGCACTCAGCTCGGCGTACGCACCGATAGGCACCTGGCAGCTCCCCTCCAGTTCCCGGTTGACGGCCCGCTCCGCCGCGACCCGGACATGGCTGTCGAGATCGTCCAGCCCTCGGATCAGTGCCTCCACCCGTTCATCACCGACACGGCACTGGATGCCCAGCGCTCCCTGGGCAACCGCGGGCAGGCTCTCCCGCGGCGACAAACGGCGGGTAATCCGTGCCTGCAAGCCCAGGCGGCGTAACCCCGCCGCTGCCAGGATAATGGCGTCGAACTGCCCGTCGTCCAGCTTCTGCAGGCGGGTATTGACACTCCCGCGCAGGGTATCCACCACCAGATCCGGGCGTCGCGCCCGCACCTGACACTGGCGACGCAGGCTGGCGGTCCCCACGCGGGCCCCGTGGGGCAGCTCGTCGAGACTCGCATACCGGGTCGCGACAAAGGCATCACAGGGGTCGCCCCGGACCGGGATCACCGGAACGTGCAGTTCCGGTGTGACCTGCGCCGGAATGTCCTTCATGGAATGCACCGCGATGTCGGCACGGCCGTTCAGCAAGCCCTGCTCCAGCTCCTTGAGGAACAGTCCCTTGCCTCCGATCCGGGCCAGCGGTGCATCCAGGATGCGGTCACCCCGTGTGCTCATTGGCACAAGTTCCACCTCCAGGCCCGGGTGCAGACCCCGCAGCTGGGCGGCGACATGCTCCGCCTGCCAGAGGGCAAGCGGTGATTTCCGGGTAGCAATGCGCAGGGGTATGGATGCCATGGAGGCTGGGTTCCCCGGGACTGGCTTCTGGATTCGGGAATGGTACAGGATCTGTCCGTTGCTTCCGCAGCTACCGCATGGCGCGCTCCCGGAGGAGCCGCCGCAACTCCGCCACGTGCCGGCGACTCACTTCCAGGCGATCGTCGACGCCGCGAAGCATCACATAGCGCCTGCCGTCGAGATCCTTCTCGAGCCCGGCAAGCCGTTCCCGCGCCACCAGGGCATTGCGGTGAATTCGAACGAATTCCTCCGGAAAACGGTCTTCCAGCACACGCAGCGAGTCCTCGATCAGATCCTCTCCGCCAGCGTGCCGGACGGTGACATACTTGTGTTCAGCCTGCAGGAAGTACACGTCCTCCAGGGGGATGAGTTCCAGGCTGCCCCGCCGCCGACACAGAAGATGGGTGCGACTGCGGCCGGGGTCCGTCTGACCCTCCTCCAGGGCATCCAGTTGCGCCCTTGTCAGCCGCCGCGCCCGTTCCAGCGCATGTTCCAGCCGCACCCGGCGCACCGGCTTGACCAGGTAGTCCACGCCGCGGGCGTCGAAGGCATCCAGCGCATGTTCGCCGAAGGCCGTGACGAAGATCACCGCCGGGGGAGCCTCGCCGGCGGTGATCTTCGTGGCCGCCGCAAGGCCATCCATGCCCGGCATGCGCACGTCCATCAGCACCACGTCCGGGTGGTGCCGCTCGCTCAGTTCTACCGCTTCGCGGCCGTTGCGGGCCCCGGCAACGACCCGGTGTCCGCCGATGTCCGCGATCAGTTGCGCCAGGCGTTCCCGTGCCGGAGGTTCGTCATCCGCGATCAGCACTTTCATCGTTTTCCGTCCGGTAGGGCAGGGCCAGGGTCAGGACATAGTCACCGTCCACCTCGCCGACGCTGAAATCCACCGCCCGGCCAAAGGCCAGGCGCAGCCTCTCCTCGACGTTGCGCTGGGCCATTCCCATGCCGCGGCTGCGATGCTCGCGGGCACGCGGGTTGCGGATCTGCAACCAAAGCCGCTTGCCCTGGCGGCCGCCAAGCACGGTGATGGTGCCACCCTCCGTCCTTGGCTCGATACCATGATAGATCGCATTTTCCAGGAGCGGTTGCAACGTCAGGGGCGGTACCAGGGCGTCCCTTGGCAGCTCGTCCAGCGACCAGCGGACATCCAGCCGATCTCCCAGACGCAAACGCTCCAGCCCCAGATAGTCATCCACCAGTTCCAGCTCCCGTTGCATCGTGGTGAAGCCACCGTCGGCGTTCAGTCCCGCACGGAAGAGCACGGCCAGGTTCTCGACCGCCGCCTCCGCCTCCTGCGGGCGGGTGCGGATCATGGAGACGATGGTATTCAGGCAATTGAAGAGGAAATGGGGCCGTATGCGCGCCTGCAGGGCCTCGATACGGGACCGGGACTCCGCCTGCAGGCGGCTGCGCCAGGCATGTTGTACATAGTAGTAGCGTAGCACCAGCGTGATGATGATCGCGGCCATCCCCAGCGCCCGGCCCTGGAACTCCAGATGCTCCCGGCCGAAGGTGGCGCCACCTTCGACAGTGCGCCAGGCCGCCTCCGTGACCAGCGCGGTCACCAGCAGTATGACCGCCGCCGCCGCCAGGGCTGCCGGCATGACGGCGAGCCGCTGCAGCCATGGCCGCAGCGCGCACAGCAACACGGTGCTCGCCAGGGCGATCCATTGCAGGTACAGGGAGTAGAGACTCAGTGCCGCCCAGTGGCTGGCGGATGCGGGCTGGGCAAGGACCAGCAGGAAGACCAGGAGCTGCACGATGACCACGACGCCGAAAAGCGTCCGCACGCGACAGAACTCGGGCAGAAAGAATCCGTTGTCGTCGTCTCGCATGGACCCTCATCCCCCTCGGATACCCCTCGCCCGTGCTCTGCGCAAGTGTGCGCACTCGCGCAGTCCCGGACAACCGCGTCCAGTCTCGCGCGACGGCCGGCCACTGCTATACTGCGCCGCTCAGCGCAGCCTTGCGGACGATGCAACATGAGCGACAAAGACGGCAGCCAGCAACTGTGGACAGGGCGGTTCACCGAAGCAACGGACCGCTTCGTGGAGGCCTTCACCGCCTCCGAGCACTACGACCGACGCCTCTACCGCGAGGATATCCGGGGCTCCATGGCCCATGCCCGCATGCTCGCGGCCTGCGGCGTGCTCAGCGCCGCCGAGCGCGATGCCATCCTCCAGGGCCTGGAAGAGATCCGGGAGGAGATCGAAAGGGGCGAATTCGAGTGGTCACCCGCCCTCGAGGATGTCCACATGAACATCGAAAAGCGCCTCACCGACCGCATCGGTGAAGCGGGCAAGAAGCTTCATACCGCCCGTTCGCGCAACGACCAGGTGGCCACGGACATCCGTCTCTACCTGCGCGAGGCGATCACGCTGATCCGTTGCGAGCTGCTCCGCTTCCAGTCGGGGCTTGTCGAACTTGCCGAACGGGAGGCGGACACCATCCTGCCCGGCTTTACCCACCTGCAGGTCGCCCAGCCGGTGAGCTTCGGCCACCACATGCTGGCCTGGTACGAGATGCTGGTGCGGGACCAGGGACGCTTCGAGGACTGCGCCCGGCGGCTGGACGTGATGCCGCTGGGCGCGGCGGCCCTGGCGGGCACCAGCTTTCCGATCGATCGGCGAATGACCTGCCGCGAACTGGATTTCTCGCGCCCTGCCGACAATTCCCTGGATGCGGTCTCCGACCGGGACTTCGCCATGGAATTCACGGCGGCCTCCTCGGTGCTGATGACCCACCTCTCGCGGATGGCCGAGGAGCTGATTCTCTGGGCCTCGCCCATGTTCGGCTTCATCGAGCTGCCGGACCGCTTCTGCACCGGTTCCAGCATCATGCCGCAGAAAAAGAATCCGGACGTAGCGGAGATCGTGCGCGGCAAGACGGCGCGCGTCCACGGCCATACCATGGCCCTGCTCACCCTGATGAAGGGGCAGCCGCTTGCCTACAATCGCGACAACCAGGAAGACAAGGAGCCATTGTTCGACACGGTGGACACCGTACGGGACTGCGTGCGGGCATTTGCCGACATGATCCCGTCCCTGGAGACCAGGCCGGAGGCGATGTACAACGCTGCCCGGCGGGGTTTTGCCACCGCCACCGACCTGGCCGACTACCTGGTGCGCAAGGGCGTGGCCTTCCGCGATGCCCACGCCATCGTCGGCGCGGCAGTCCGCCACGGCGAGGAGACGGGCCAGGATCTCGCCGAGATGGACCTCGAGACCCTCCGCGGATTCTCGGCAACCATCGAGGAGGACGTCTACCGGATCCTGACCCTGGAGGGCTCCCTGGCGGCCCGCGACCATCACGGCGGCACCGCACCGGCCCAGGTACGCCGGCAGGTGGAAGCGGCACGCCACCGGCTCACCGCCCTGCGCCTGTCCGCATCACCCTGACGCCGCGCCCCGATGCGGGAGCGATTGCCGGCGCCCAGGCGGGGCTGCGGTCGACGCAAGCCGGGCCGCTGGCCGGGTGGAACCCGGTCAATCCACAAGCACCTGCTGGAGCCATCGGCTGACGGTCTGGATCTCCTCCAGGCACACCTGGTGAACCATCGGATACTCGTGCCACTCCACCCGGTGACCCAGCGCCGACAGCGTCTCCCGGGCGCTGCGCCCGAGCCCGATGTCCAGGACCGGGTCCATCTGCCCGTGGGCGAGCAGGACCGGCGTCCCGGCATTGGCCGCGTGCCGCTCGCCGGCGACACGATCGGCCAGCGGCAGATAGGTGGAAAGGCCCATGATTCCCGCCAATCGCTGCGGATGCCGCAGGCCTGCATGCAGGGCGACGGCACCGCCCTGGGAGAACCCCGCCAGGACCTGCCGGCCGGGCGGTACGCCGCGCTGCTCCTCGTGACGGATGAGTTCCCCGACCCGCTCGGTGGCGTCGGCCAGCCCCTGTTCGTCCTGAACAGCACCGGCTCCGAGGGCGATGATGTCGTACCACGCCCGCATGGCCATGCCGCCGTTGAGGGTCACCGGCCGCACCGGCGCGTGCGGGAAGATGAAGCGGACCTTCAGTTCAGCGGGCAGCCGCAGTTCCGGCACGATGGGTTCGAAATCGTGCCCGTCGGCGCCCAGGCCATGCAGCCATATCACGCTGAATTGGGCATCTTCGCGAGCACCGGCCTCCACGGTATCCAGTGACGTCTCGGGCATGGATCTGCTCCAGTAGTTCTGCGCAAGGGAGCCTGATTCTGCCACGTACCGTGCCGGTGCCCTGCACAAACACGCAGCATGCAGCCCAAGGGCCATGGCATTGGCGCGCTGCGTCCAGGCCCTGGGATCGGTATACTACCATCATGCTGGTTGACGGAGCCCCTCACGAAGCCTCCGTCCAGCAAACGCCATCCATTCAGGGAATCCTGGCCGCGAATGCCGCCATCGGGTGTTCCAATGCTCGTACGTCGATCCAGTCTGCTCGCAGTGCTCGTGGTTGCCGCCATCGTGCTTGGCGGATGCGGCCAGAAGGGCGACCTGGTGTTGCCGGACAGCCGCACCTTCCACCTGTGGTAGGCAGCCGCCGGGTATCACGGAGCGCTCCATGGAAGCCTTTCAGTTTCGCAGCGGCGAACTGTACGCCGAGTCCGTACCGCTGACCGCCATCGCCACGGAGTACGGTACCCCGGCCTACATCTACAGCCGCGCCGCCATTGAACACGCCTGGTGCGCCTTCGATTCCGCGTTCGCGACCGTGCCCCACCGTATCTGCTACGCGGTGAAGGCGAACTCCAATCTTGCCGTTCTCGACCTGCTGGCGAGGCTGGGTTCCGGTTTCGACATCGTCTCCGGCGGCGAACTGCAGCGGGTGCTGCGGGCCGGCGGCGATCCGGCGAAGGTGGTGTTCTCCGGGGTGGCAAAGAGCCGGCGGGAGATTGCCGACGCCCTCAATGCCGGCATCGACTGCTTCAACGTGGAATCCCGCGCCGAGCTGGAGCGCATCCAGTTCGTCGCCGATCGCCTCGGGAGCCGGGCGCGGGTGTCGCTGCGGGTCAATCCGGACGTGGATGCGCGCACGCACCCCTACATCTCCACCGGCCTCAAGGAGAACAAGTTCGGCATCCCCCTGGACCAGGCCGAGGCGCTGTACCGGCGTCGCGCCGAACTGCCGAGCCTGGAATTCGTCGGCGTGGACTTCCACATCGGCTCGCAGCTGACACATACGGCGCCCTTCCTGGACGCCCTGGATCGCGTGCTGGCAATGATCGACCGCCTCGCGGAGGACGGTCTTGAACTCGACCACCTGGACATCGGCGGCGGCCTGGGTGTGCGCTACCAGGACGAACAGCCTCCCGCCCCCGGGGAGTATGCCGCGGCGATTCTGGAACGCATGCAGGGGCGCGGACTGGGCGTGCTGCTGGAACCGGGCCGGGCGGTGGTGGCCAATGCAGGCGTGATGCTGACGCGGGTGGAGTACCTGAAGCAGACCCCCCACAGGAATTTCGCCCTCGTCGACGGCGCCATGAATGACCTGCTCCGCCCGGCGCTCTACGGCGCCTGGCAGGGGATTGACGCGGTACGACCACGGCGGGCCGACCCGATCCAGTGGGATGTGGTGGGTCCGGTGTGCGAGACCGCGGATTTTCTCGGCCGCGAGCGTCCTCTCGCGCTGGAGCCGGGCGATCTGCTCGCGGTGCGCTCCGCCGGCGCCTACGGCTTCGTCATGGCAAGCAACTACAACACCCGGCCGCGCCCCCCGGAGCTGCTGGTCGACGGGGAAGTCGTCCATCTGGTACGCCGCCGCGAAACCCTGGACGAGATGCTTGCCGGGGAACGTACCCTGCCGGAGGATTGAATGCGCTTCACGAAGATGCACGGGCTCGGCAACGATTTCGTCGTGATCGACGGCATCCGCCAGGATGTGACCGTCGACGCGGAGCTGGCGCGCCGGCTCGCCCACCGCCGCTACGGCGTCGGCTGCGATCAGGTGCTGGTGGCCGAACCGGCCACCCTGGCGGACATGGACGTGCGCTACCGGGTGTTCAATTCCGACGGTGGCGAGGTCGAGCACTGCGGCAACGGCGTGCGTTGCCTCGCGGTGTTCCTCCGGGAGCAGGGCCTGGTCAGCAGCCCGCTATTGCGGGTGGAGACCCGCGGCGAACCGGCCACGGTCTGCCTGCAGGAGGACGGCCTGGTCAGTGTCGACATGGGGCCGCCGCAGCTCGACCCCTCCGGAATCCCTTTCTCCGCGCCGGCCAGGGAGCTCGTCTACCCGTTGACCGTGGACGGCCGTGAGTTGCGGATCGCCGCCGTATCGATGGGCAACCCCCACGCGGTGCTCCAGGTACCTGACGCGGATCAGGCGCCCGTGGGAAGCCTGGGACCATTGATCGAGGGCCATCCGGCCTTTCCGCAGCGCGCCAATGCCGGTTTCATGCAGGTGCTGGACCGTGGCCACATCCGCCTGCGCGTGTACGAGCGGGGGGCCGGCGAAACCCTGGCCTGCGGCACCGGTGCCTGTGCCGCCGCAGTGGCCGGACGGCTGCAGGGTCTGCTGGATGAGGACGTGAACGTGGACCTGCCCGGCGGACGCCTGCGAATACGCTGGCAGGGAGAGGGAAAACCGGTATGGATGACGGGCCCGGCGACCACGGTATTCCATGGGGACTGGCCCGGACCGTGACGATGGTGTTCCCGTCGGATAGACTGCGTTGGCACGCCCCGCGACAGGGGGCGACCGCGCCAGACCGCGCCCCGGGCGCCCGGGAGGAGATCCACAGGTGACTATCCAGCACAACGCCAGGCTTGCCGAACCGCTGGACGACAAGGCGGTGGCCGACTACCTGGAGCAACACCCGGATTTTTTCCAGCGCCACCCGAGCCTTACGGAATCCCTGCAGGTACCCCATGAATGCGGCGAGGCGGTATCGCTGCTGCATTACCAGGGGCAGCTCCTGCGGGAACGCCAGCGTCGACTGGAGCACCGGATGGAGGAACTCCTGCAGGTGGCCCGGGAAAACGATCACCTGGCCGAGCGAATGCAGCGCCTCACCCTGGAGTTGCTGGACGCCCCGGACCTGGACGACACGCTGGATACGGTGGCAGCGGGACTGCGGACACACTTCGGCGCCGATTTCGTTGCCATGCGCCTGCGCGCCCCGGGGTACACGGGCCACCGTGCCGAGTTCCACAATGCCGAGGATCCGGGCTTCGCGCTGTTCCGCGAAGTATTCCGAACCCAGCGGCCGCGATGCGGTCACTTCCACCAGGGCCAGCGGCAGTTCCTGTTCGGCGACAGCGGCGAACGGGTGCAGTCCATGGCGGTAGTGCCACTGCAACACGAGGGAGTGACCGGCCTGCTGGCCATCGGCAGCCTGGACGCCGACCGCTACCACGCCAGCCAGGGAACCGTGTTTCTCCGTAACCTCGGCGATCTGGTCAGTCACGCGGTGGCGGCCCGGGTGTGACCATGCCGGCGGCGGACTGGCTGCAGCACTTCGACCGCCACCTGGCAAGCGAGCGCCGGCTGGCGCCGGCCACGCGGTACCACTACCGCCGGGAAGTGCAGGCGCTGCTGACGTGGTGCGCGGAAGAGAACATCGGCGAATGGCGGCAGCTGAACACCCACTGCCTGCGCCGGTTCATTGCCCTCGGCCACCGTCGCGGGCTCTCCGGTCGCTCCCTGCAGCGACGCCTGTCGGCCCTGCGGACCTTCTTCCGCTATCTGGTCCGGGAGGGCGTACTCGGCGCCAGTCCCGCGGATGGCCTCTCCGCCCCCGGCGGACCGCGACACCTGCCGGCCACCCTGGACGTCGACAGCGTGGCGCGCCTGCTGGATGGCGTGGCGGATGAGAAGGAACGGCTGACCCGGCGGGACCTCGCCATGTTCGAACTGATCTACTCCTCGGGTCTGCGCCTGGGGGAGACGGTCTCACTGGACCTGGATCAGCTCGATTTTCGCCAGGGACTGGTGCGGGTTACGGGCAAGGGGGCCAAGACGCGGATACTGCCCGTGGGCCGCAAGGCGCTGGTGCGCTTGCGGGACTGGCTGCAGGTGCGGGAGACCCTCGCTCCCGCCGGGGAGGGGGCGCTGTTCATCAGTCACCGCGGCCGGCGTCTCGCGGCCCGCAGCGTCCAGCAACGGCTTGCCCGTCTGGCGCGGATGGCCGGCTTGCAGGTCCCGGTCCACCCGCACAAGCTGCGCCATGCCTTCGCCACCCATATGCTCGAGTCCAGCGGCGATCTGCGCGCGCTCCAGGAGCTCCTCGGACACGCGGATATCGGCACCACCCAGGTCTACACGCACCTGGATTTCCAGCACCTGGCGCAGGTGTACGATGCCGCCCATCCGCGGGCGCGACGGAAGCGATGAGGCCATTGCCGCCGGCCGCACATTGAAAAGCCGTACGCTCCACCCCATAACCCCCGGTTCCGGAGCCTCCACGCTCCGCCGCAGACAACCCGGAGTCCCCATGCAGCAGTTTGACGGAACCACCATTCTCGCAGCCCGCCGGGGCAGTCATGTGGTGATCGGTGGCGACGGCCAGGTTTCCCTCGGCAACACGGTGATGAAGGGCAACGCCCGCAAGGTGCGCCGCCTGTTCCAGGACCGGGTTCTGGCCGGGTTTGCCGGCGGCACCGCCGATGCCTTTACCCTCTTCGAACGTTTCGAGGGCCAGCTGGACAAGTACCATGGCAACCTGGTCCGTGCGGCGGTGGAACTGGCCAAGGAGTGGCGCTCGGACCGGGCATTGCGCCGCCTGGAAGCGCTGCTGCTGGTCGCCGACCCCGAGGCCACGCTGGTGATCTCGGGCAACGGGGACGTCATCGAGCCGGAACGCGATGTGGTCGCCATCGGTTCCGGCGGGGCCTACGCCCAGGCGGCGGCCACGGCACTGCTGGACAACACCGAGCTGGATGCCCGGCAGCTGGTGGAGAAATCCCTGCACATCGCCGCCGATATCTGCGTCTACACCAACCATGAACTGACCATCGAAGAGCTGGCCGGCACCGGTCAGTGACAGCTGTCGGAGAGCGAACATGTCGGAGATGACACCGCGGGAAATCGTCCAGGAACTGGATCGGCACATCATCGGCCAGGGGCAAGCGAAGCGCGCGGTGGCCATCGCCCTGCGCAACCGCTGGCGGCGGATGCAGGTGGACGAGGACCTGCGCAACGAGATCACGCCCAAGAATATCCTCATGATCGGCCCGACCGGCGTGGGCAAGACCGAGATCGCCCGGCGCCTGGCACGCCTGGCAAGAGCCCCGTTCATCAAGGTGGAAGCAACCAAGTTCACGGAAGTGGGCTATGTGGGCAGGGACGTGGAATCCATCATCCGGGATCTTGCCGATATCGCCGTGAAGATGACCCGCGAAGAGGAAATGGACAAGGTCAAGTACCGGGCCGAGGAAGCCGCCGAGGAACGACTCCTGGACATCCTCCTGCCCCGCGCCAGCGGCGACTGGGACCAGCAGGGGCAGGGGGAACCCCCGGATAACGCCACCCGGAACAAGTTCCGCAACAAGCTGCGCTTTGGCGACCTGGACGAGCGGGAAGTGGAGATCGAGGTATCCGCGAGCCCCATGGGGGTGGAGATCATGGCGCCGCCGGGCATGGAGGAGATGACCAACCAGCTGCAGAGCATGTTCCAGAACCTGGGCGGCAGCGGGCGCAAGCGCACCCGCAAGATGAAGATCCGCGACGCGCTCAAGGTCCTGCGGGAGGAGGAGGCCGCCCGCCTGGTCAACGACGAGGAGATCAAGCTGGCGGCCATGGAGCGCCTGGAGCAGAATGGCATCGTCTTCCTGGACGAACTGGACAAGGTCACCCGCCGGCAGGAAGGTGCGGCTACCGGGGGCGATGTCTCCCGGGAGGGCGTACAGCGCGACCTGCTGCCGCTGGTGGAGGGTTGCACCGTATCCACCAAGCACGGGATGGTACGCACCGACCATATCCTGTTCATTGCCAGCGGCGCCTTCCACCTCTCCAAGCCGTCCGACCTGATCCCCGAGTTGCAGGGCCGACTGCCGATCCGTGTCGAACTCCAGGCCCTTGCGGTGGAAGACTTTGTCCGCATACTCACCGAGCCCAGCGCTTCGCTCACCGCGCAGTACGGCGCATTGATGGAAACGGAGGGCTGCCGGCTGGATTTCGCCGAGGACGGCATCGCCCGTATCGCGGAGGTCGCCTGGCAGGTCAATGAGGGCACGGAGAACATCGGTGCCCGCCGACTGCACACGGTCATGGAGCGGCTGCTGGAGGGGATCAGCTACGATGCCCCGGAACGCAGCGGCCAGACACTGACGGTTGATGCCGCCTACGTCAACGAGCAACTGGACGATCTGGTGCAGAACCAGGACCTGAGCCGGTATATTCTGTAGCACCACGCCGCCCCGGGGCGGGCGGTGCATTCAACCATCCCGCGAGGGGGGAGCCATGCCGGTACCCACGGAAATCAAGCTGCACCGACAGTCACGCGTCCTCGAGATCCGCTTCGAGGACGGCAGCCGGTTCGAACTCTCGTGCGAGTACCTCCGGGTGCACTCCCCTTCCGCCGAGGTGCGCGGCCACGGGCCTGGGCAGGAAGTGCTGCAGGTCAACAAGGAGGACGTGGCGATCACCCGAATCGAGCCGGTTGGCGAATATGCGGTGAAACTGCACTTCGACGACGGCCACAACAGCGGCTTGTACTCCTGGAGCTATCTCCACGAGCTGGGAGTGAACCGGGATGATTACTGGCAACGCTACCTGGACCGCTTGCGGGAGGCCGGCTACCAGCGCAGGGGCGACGAACCGGCGACGGGAGAAGGCGACCGGTGAACGAATTCCGCGACGACAGCACTGATTTCGGCTTCCGCAGGATTCCGGCCGCCGAGAAGGCGGAGCAGGTGGGCGCGGTGTTCCGCTCCGTGGCGGCTCGCTACGACCTGATGAACGACCTGATGTCTGCCGGGCTGCACCGGCTGTGGAAGCGGCAGACGCTCGCCATGGCGCGGCTTCGGCCCGGCCACGAGGTGCTGGACGTGGCAGCTGGCACCGGTGACCTGAGTCGGCTCTGCGCGCGGGCGGTCGGACCGCAGGGGCGGGTGGTGATGTCCGACATCAACGAGGCGATGCTCTCCCTGGGCCGCGACCGCATGCTCGATAAAGGCCTGCTCGGGATCTCCCCGGTCCAGGCCGATGCCGAGGCCCTGCCGTTCCCGGGGAGCACATTCGACCGGGTTGTCATCGGCTTCGGTCTGCGCAACGTGACCGACAAGCTCCGCGCACTCAGGGAGATGCATCGCGTCCTGCGACCCGGCGGGTTCGTGCTGATCCTGGAGTTTTCCCGACTGTACCTGCCACCGCTGCGGCCGCTCTACGATGCCTATTCGTTCCAGGTGCTGCCGCGCATTGGCCGCCTGGTGGCCGGGGACGCGGAGAGCTACCGTTACCTGGCAGAGTCCATACGCATGCACCCGGATCAGGAGAGCCTGCGCGACCTGATGCAGGAGGCGGGGCTGGAGGACTGCGACTACACCAACCTGAATGGCGGCGTCGTGGCGATCCACAGAGGCTACCGTTACTGAGGGGGACCCGGTGGCTGGAGATGCAACCGCGATAGACTGGCTGCAACCGTTTCTGGTACCCGTAAACCACACGCTGAACCGGCTCCTGCGCCTGGACCCGGCGAGCCGGGAGCGGCTGCGACAGCTTGCCGGGCGGCGCCTCGCGGTAGTGATCGAGGACTCCCCCATCCGCCTGGCGGCGACGTTCGACAGCGAAGGTCTGGCACTTGCGGCCTGGCCGGAGGGGGAGGCGGCGGACGCGGTAGTGCGGGGCAGCGCTGTCTCCCTGCTCGCCCTGGTTCGCGATCCGCACGACGGTGGCGACCGGGTTTCCTTCAACGGCGACCTGGGATTCGTCCGTGATGTCCGCCGGCTCCTGGCCTCCCTGGACATCGAGTGGGAGGAACAACTTGCAGGGATCGTCGGCACCAAGACGGCCCGTCGCCTGGGGGCCACGGGTCGTCGCTTCCGTACATGGGCTGACGAGAGCCGTCAGTCGATGGAAAGCGGCATGGCGGAGTACCTGACGGAAGAGAGCCGGTTGCTTCCGACCCGGGCGGAGGCCGGGATCTTCCTTTCGGCCGTGGACCGGCTGCGGGAGGACGCCGACCGCCTGGCGGCGCGGCTGCAACGACTGGAAGCGCGCCTGCGATCGCCGCGGAACGACGCATGATTGGTACCCGCCATCTGTTCCGTCTGCTGCGCATCAACCTGGTCCTCATCCGCCACGGGCTGGACGAGATCATCCTCGCGACCCGCTGGTTCCGCCCTATCCGTTGGCTGGTGTACCTGACGCCCTGGCACTGGCTGCGACGTCACCGGGGCAGCCACGGCGAGCGCATTCGGCGGGCACTGGAGGACCTGGGCCCGATCTTCGTGAAGTTCGGCCAGATCCTGTCGACGCGGCGCGACCTGCTGCCTCCCGATATCGCCCGCGAGCTGTCCTACCTCCAGGACCGGGTGCCGCCGTTCCCGGGACAGGTGGCGCGGCAGATCGTCGAACGTTCCCTGGACCGGCCCATGGACGAGATCTTCGAGCGCTTCGACGATACGCCCATCGCCTCGGCCTCCATCGCCCAGGTGCACGGGGCCCGTCTGCACGGAGGGCGCGAGGTCGTCGTCAAGGTGGTGCGCCCCGATATCGACCGGGTCATTCGCCGCGATCTGGAGCTATTGCAACTGTTCGCCGCCCTGACCCAGCGCTACTGGCCGCCCGGCCGCCGGCTGCGCCCCCGTGAGGTGGTCGCGGAGTTCGAGAAAACCCTGATGGACGAGCTGGATCTCCTGCGCGAGGGGGCGAACGCGTCCCAGCTGCGGCGCAATTTCCTCGACTCCGAGCTGCTCTACATCCCGGACGTGCTGTTTCACTACACCAGCCGCCGGGTGATGGTCATGGAGCGGATCAGCGGTGTCCCCGTGAGCCAGGTGGAGCATCTCAGCGATCAGGGGGTGGACCTCAAGCTGCTGGCCGAACGCGGGGTGGAGATCTTCTTCACCCAGGTATTCCGCGACAGCTTCTTCCACGCGGACATGCACCCCGGAAACATCTTCGTGGACATCACCCGCCCCGCGGATCCCCGCTATATTGCGGTGGACTTCGGCATCGTCGGCAGTCTCGGCCCGTTCGATCATCGCTACCTGGCGCAGAACTTCCTCGCCTTCTTCAACCGTGACTACCGCCGCGTCGCGGAACTGCACGTGGAGTCGGGCTGGGTTCCCCCCGGGACGCGGGTAGAGGAGTTCGAGGCCGCCATCCGGACCGTCTGCGAACCGATCTTCGAACGTCCCCTGAAGGACATCTCCTTCGGTGCCGTACTCCTGCGCCTGTTCGAGACGGGTCGCCGCTTCGACATGGAGATCCAGCCACAACTGGTGCTGTTGCAAAAAACCCTGCTGAACATCGAGGGGCTGGGCCGCCAGCTGCACCCGGAGCTGGACCTCTGGCGCACGGCGAAACCCTACATGGAACACTGGATGCAACAACAGGTCGGGCTTGAGGGCGTGGTACGCCGTATCCGCCGTAACCTGCCGGAATGGGGCGAAACGCTGCCCGAGCTGCCAGGGCGACTGCTGACGGCGAGCCGCGAGCTGACCGACATGCGCCACGCCCTGGACGGGCAGCGGGAGGAATTGCTGGCGTTGCGCGCCGACCTTCGCCGGCAGGGTACCCGACGCACCCTGACCGCGATGGCCACGGTGCTCGCGGCCATCACGCTGCTCATGGCCGCACTGAATGTCGGGCTCGGACCTGCAATCGGAGGCCTGCCGCTGTCCGGCTGGTTGCTGGGTGCCGCGTCCGCCGCCCTGTACGCCGTCGCCCTGCTGCGCCGCTGAACGACATACCCCTCCCTTTCCCGAGAGACCCATCGACCCATGAGCGATCTGATCGAACAACTGGTAGCCCTGCTCGAGCTGGAACGCCTGGAGCAGAACCTGTTCCGGGGCGAGAGCCGGAACATCGTCGGCCCCCGGGTATTTGGCGGTCAGGTGCTGGGACAGGCCCTCGTGGCCGCGGGGCGTACGGTGAAGGCCGGCCGTTCGCCCCACTCCCTGCACAGCTATTTCCTGCGTGCAGGTGACGCCGACGCCCCGGTCATCTACGAGGTGGAGCGTGTCCGGGATGGCGGCAGCTTCTCCACCCGGCGCGTGGTCGCCATTCAGCACGGTCGGCCGATCTTCACCCTCTCCAGCTCCTTTCAGCGCAGCGAGGACGGCCTGGAGCACCAGGACGAGATGCCGGAAGTGGCCGGACCGGAGCAGCTCGAAGCGGAATGGGACGTGCTTGCCCGCTGCGCCGACCGCATGCCGGAGGGCTTCGGCGCCGTGGTGGAGGCGTTGCGGCCCATCGAAATCCGCCCCGTGGAGGCCGAGGATCCGCTGCATCCGCAGCCCCGCCCGGCGCGGCGAATGGCCTGGTTGCGGGTGGCGGGCGGACTGCCGGAGGACGATCTGCTGCACTACGGTCTGCTGGCCTATGCCTCGGACTTCCGTCTGCTGGGCACGGCACTGCTGCCCCATGGTCGCAGTCTGTTCCAGGGGCGCACCCAGCTCACCAGCCTGGACCATGCCATGTGGTTTCACCGGCCGGTACGCGTGAACCAATGGCTGCTCTACACCATGGACAGCCCCTGTGCGGTTGGCGGACGCGGCCTTGCCCGCGGACAGATCTTCGCAGCCGACGGAACGCTGCTGGCATCCGTCTGCCAGGAAGGCCTGATTCGCTCCCTGATGAAGGACAGCGACGGACGCTACATTCGGGAAAGCGCGCCCCAGGGAAGCTGATACGGACCGGTGTCGGTGCAGACGGGAAACACGGCGGGCGGCCACGAATAACGGCCCGGACACCGGGGAACCGCTGCCAGGGGCGCACTATCGATTGCGGAAGGTCAGGAACAGACTCACCATCCCGGACTCGCAGCCCTCGACACCGGTGGACAGGACCCCGAACGCGGCATGCCGGCCGCGCTCGTCACAAACGGCGGGAACTACGGCATCGAGGCGGATCACCGGCTTGTACGTCGTCGGCGACAATCGCTGCTGCCCGACGGCGGCGCGCGGCGAAGGTTGCGGACGACCGGGGGCGGCCTCAGGATCATGCTGGTAGCGCAGATCCAGCGTCGCCGACTCCGCGATGCCGTTCTGAGCGACGGTCACCGCCGGCAGACCGGCGAGAATCAACAACCAGGGCAGAATCAGGACAACGCTTGTGCGCACGGGCACGGCCTCGGACGGGATATGAACCACCGAAAAGCGTAGCAGGGTTCAAAGCAACATGGGAAGGAACCCCGTCACGGAGCGCGCCGGGGCACTCCCTGCCCTGAATCGGGTCAAACGGGACATGCGTCATGCACTCGTCATTGTGTTCCTGTTGCTGCTGCCCGCCGGCCAGGTAACGGCGGACAGCATGCGCTGCGACGGGCAGCTCGTTCGCAGCGGGGATCGCGGCTGGCAGGTGGAGCGGGCCTGCGGAGTTCCGGATGTGCGGGAACAGCTGGAGACGGTACAGACGGCGGACGGCACGGTTGTGGCGCGCCACGAGCGCTGGTACTTCAACATGGGCCCACAACGACTGGTGCGGGAAGTGGAGCTGCAGGAAGGCCGGGTGACCCGCATACGCAGTGGCGGCTACGGCTACCGCACTCTGCCCGGCGGCCCGTGTCGCGCCCGGGAAATCAGTCGCGGCATGAGCCGCCTCGAGCTGCTCGGTCGCTGCGGTGAACCGGACATCCGCGAAACCCTGCCGCCGCGAAGGGTGGTGAAGCATGGCCGGTACGGGTATGGCAGGGTGATCGGCCCCGACCGGGAGGAATGGGTCTACGAATTCCGGCCCGGTGGGCTGCCACGGGTCGTGACCCTGGAGGGTGGCGAAGTCACCCGCGTGGAAACCCTGTCCCGGCGCAACTGAGATGCTCCCCCATGGCGGTGGCTGCACGGGAACTGTCCTTAGGTGGCAGCTGGATGTAGCAGCCGTTCACCAGCAGGGCCCGCATCAGCCGCCTGGCCGGGATACGGGCCAGGCGCCGTCCCGGCGTGAGCCTCAGGTCCATGACGTGCTCCAGGGGGCCGAAACGGTCCAGTACCGCCTGCGGTACGGCGTCGAAATCGTCCCGGCGCGGCAGGAACAGATAATGCTCGGGGGCGCGGGCGCCCTTGTACACGGAACAGTGCATGCTACAGTCTGCGCAGGTGCCAGATGACCGGGCCGATGATCCGCCAATCCGGCGCAGCGGCATCCGCGGACAGGGGTATCGGCGGATAGCCGGGATTATCGCTCAGCAGCTGGGCGGTCTGCGTCCCATGACCGTGGAGGCGCTTTACCATCGATTGCCCGTCCAGTTCGACCAGGTGGATGCCGTCGCTCGGCGCGGCACCGGCAAGCACCAGAACGAACAGCAGCTCGCCGTCGGCCACCGTCGGTCTCATGCTGTCGCCCTGCATGGTGCGCACCAGCAGGCGGTCGGGCTCCAGCTGCTGGGTCTGGAGCCAGTCCCGGTGCAGGAGCAGCGGGGCTGCCCGGTCGTGGCGGTGGTCCGTCTCCGGCAGACACCAGGTGCTGCCGGCCACCGGCCCTGCGCCGCGGTCATGGATGAGCCAGTCCGCCGAAACCTCGCACATGTTACACAGGCGGTGCAGTATTCCTGCGTCCGGCAGCCGTTCGCCATTCTCGTAGCGGGCCAGAGTGTTCTTGTGGATCCCCAGGCGTGCGGCAAAGTGGTCCCGGGACGCACCTCCCCGCAGTTGCCGTATGCGTTCCCCCAGGTCAACCGTGGCGACTCTGCTCCGGTCCGACATGCCCCATCCACCCCATCTGCTCACGGGGAAGTGTGGGCAAGAAACGCCGGACACTCAACCCGTAACCCACGGGACAACGAAGGTACACGGCCGGAAGCGTTGTCATCGTCGACAGGATGGGTATCGGCATGCGCGAATGCGCGCAACCGATTCGTGGCACGGCGCCGGAAACCCGTCCGGGATGGACTTTCTTGTCGTCCCGTCAATCCCGCCTGAGTAGCTCCCGCAGGGAGACCAACCGCACGCCGTGCGCCGCCTCCAGGTCCGGCAGTTCGTCCTCCAGCACGGCCAGCGTCTCGGGGTAGGGATGACCGATACCCACCGCCACGCCCTCCCGCCGCGCCATGTCGAGTAACCGCATGAACTGCCGGCGGATGCTGTCCGGCTCACGGTCATGGTCGAGGAAGACATCACGCGACACGGCAGGGACCCCGTGCTCGCGGGCGATCCGGTAGGCGACGGTGCGGGTGCTGGTACGACTGTCGACGAAGGCCAGATCGCGCGCATCGCGCACCAGTTCCTCCATGAGCCAGCCCATCGGCGCGGGCGCCTGGGTCAGCAGACTGCCCATGTGGTTGTTCACTGCTCCCACATGGGGAATCTCCGCGAGCCCCTGGCGCACCACGTGGCGGAACTCTTCCGGGAGCATGTCCAGGGTAACCGCACCAGGACCGGGATCGGCTCCATTGACCGCTTCCATGGGCAGGTGCAGCATCACTTCCTTGTTCCGCGCATGGCAGCTGTGCGCCAGGGCCCGGCCATGGGGGGTCTGCGGCAGGATGGAGCAAACCACCGGTCCCGGCAGACGTGCGACGCGGGAGCCGGCCGCCGCCTGGTCACCCAGGTCATCGATGATCAGCACCATGGAAGGCGGCTGCCCGGCGGCGATGCCTGCCAGCGGCAGCCACAGCGCCAGGAGCAGGCAGCGCAGCGGCATCAGCCACGACCACCCAGGATCGCCATGCCCTTGAGCAGGTTCAGGGCCTCGAACAGGGGATAGTCACTGGCGGCGAGCTCCGCCGCCTGCCGGGCGCTATCCTCGTCCCGCGGCTGCTCGTCCAGGTGCCGCCGCAGATCCCGCTCCATGACCGGATCGGGGCCGTCACGCTCACGCACCTGGACGCTGACGCGTTCCAGTTCGATGTCCGGCGCGATGCCGTGAGCCTGGATGGAACGACCCTCCGGCGTGTAGTACCGGGCGGTGGTGAGCTTCACCGCGGCGCCGCTGTTCAACGGCACCACCGACTGCACGGACCCCTTGCCGAAACTGCGACTGCCCATGATCACTGCACGGCCATGATCCTGCAGCGCGCCGGCCACGATCTCCGAAGCCGAGGCAGAGCCGCCGTTGATGAGTACCACCAGCGGCGCGCCGTTGAGCACGTCCGCCGGATTGGCGTCGAAGCTCATCTGCGCCGGTTCCACGCGCCCCTCGGTATAGACGATACGGCCCTCGCGCAGGAAGGCATCGGCGACCGACACCGCCGCCTGCAGCACCCCACCGGGGTTATTGCGCAGATCCAGTACCATGCCGCGGAGGCCGCCGCCAGCCTCCTCCTTGAGCGCATCCACCGCATCCAGCAAAGCCGGCCCGGTGCGTGACTGGAACTGGCTGATGCGGACATAGCCGAAACCCGGCTCCAGCATGCGTGAGCGCACGCTCTGCACGCGGATCACGTCGCGGGTGATGGTGACTTCGAAGGGCGCGTCCTCGCCATCCCGGACAATGGTCAGCACGATGTCCTCGCCTGGCTCGCCGCGCATGATGGTCACCGCCTCGCTGAGCCCCATACCCTGGGTCGGCCTCCCATCGAGGCGGATGATGAGATCTCCCGCCTCGATGCCGGCCCGCTGCGCCGGGGTATCGTCGATGGGCGCGATGACCTTGAGGAAGCCGTCTTCCTGCCCCACCTCAATGCCCAGACCGCCGAAGCGGCCCTGGGTACCAGCCCGCAGGTCTTCGAACTCTTCCGGCGACAGGTAGGACGAGTGGGGATCGAGCCCCTGCAGCATGCCGCGAATCGCCGCCTCCAGCAGCTCGGAATCCGAGACATCGTCCACGTAATCGGCCTTGACCCGGGAGAAGACTTCCGAAAGCGTGCGGATGTCCTCCAGCGGCAGCGGTTCCGCCCGCTCCACCCGCGATTCCGCGTGTGCCGGCGGCGCAAGGACAAGTGCGACCGTGACGGTCACGGCGAGCAGGCTTCGCTGCAGGACTGCTGTAGCTGACATGCGATTCTCCTACCGGCTGCCGGGCAACCGGGAACACGGTTGCCTCACCCCCGGCGGCGCAGCCATGGCAGCGGATCCTCCGGCTGTCCGGCAATGCGCAGCTCGAAATACAGGCCAGGGCGATCACGCCCCCCGGTGTCGCCTGCGGCGGCGATCACCTGCCCATCCTCCACCCAATCACCCACATCCACGTACAGTCCCTCGTTGTGGCCGTACAACGTCATGTAGCCATCGCCGTGGTCGATAATCAATAGCATACCGAAGCCCCGCAGCCAGTTCGCGAACACGACCTGTCCGTGCGCGACCGCGCGCACCGGAGCGCCGGCATCGGCCTGCAGGAGCACGCCCTGCCAGGCACCATCAAGGCGGCCTTCGTTGCTGCCGAAGCGGGCGGCCACCTGACCCTCCACCGGCCAGGGGAGATCTCCCCGCCGGGAGGAAAAGCCCGGTCGGTCCACCGCCTGTTCCGGGATATCCGCCAGTTCCTCGCGCAGTTCATCCAGCAGGGACTGCAAACCGGCCTCGTCCGCCTCCAGCTCCGCCAGTGCTTCGCTATCGTCGGCGATCTCATCCTGCACCCGTGCCAGCACGGCGGTGCGTTCACCGCGCTGCCGTTCCAGGTCATCGACCCGCTGCCGCTGGCGTTCGATGGCATCGCGCAACTCGATGCTTTCCAGGAGTCGGTCTTCGACTTTTTGGCGGGCATCGGTGAGGCGACGGTATTGGTGAAAATTGTATTCGATATTTTCCTGCAGACTTCGCGATGGATCGAGGGGAATTTCCACGTCCGGCAAGTCCTCCCGGTAGAAGTCGGGCACTGTCACCGATGACGCTCCGGGCTCGACGTCGCCATACGCGGATTGGAGGAGTTCGCCGTGTTTTCGGTA
>SLLM01000264.1 GCA_007134055.1 Ectothiorhodospiraceae bacterium
ACCTGTGGGACAGCGCCCTGCCGATACTCGCAGTCATTACCCTGCTCGCTCCGGCGGTCACGTTCCTGGCATTACTGCCGCAACGGCGCCAGGGGATCCCGGTCCTCGCGGCACACGTACGCAACAACCTGCCGCGGATGGCGAACGAACTGCTGCTCTTCCTCGCGGCCGGCGTACTCGCCGCCGGTCTCGCAGCGATACTCGCTACCCTGGGAGGCTGGACACTGTTCGCACAGTTCGGCGCGCTGGAGGCCTGGCTCACCACGGTGACAATCACCGCGTTCGCCATCATCGGTGTGCACCCGGTGATCGGGGTCGCCACCTTCGGAACCATGCTCGCTCCCCTGGAGCCGCATCACGGCCTCCTGGCAATGAGTTTCCTCGCCGCCTGGACGCTTGGCAACACGGCGGGCCCGCTGTCGGGAATGAACCTGGCACTGCAGGGTCGCTACGGTCTCAACGGCCTGCACACGCTGCGCTGGAACGCCGGCTACACCGGTCTCATGCTGCTGCTCACGGCCCCGGCGCTATGGCTGGCCGCGCGCCTGCTCAACGTATGATCGAGAGGAAGAACGGCAGCCAGCTCAGCACCAGCAACAGCGCCACGAACAGGTTGGTCCGGATGACAAGGCGCAGCCTGGCCTGCCCGGCCGGGTCGTGATCACCCATGACAACCCGGCACATCAGGGAATCCAGAAGCAGGCCAGTAAGAAGCAGCGGTGCCAGCGTGGGCAGGATGACGGTAAGGAACAGACCGAACCCCTCGTACTCCGTCGGCCGGTCACCGCCAGGCGCCAGAGCCATCGCCAGGAGCGCCAGAACGAGCAGCGGAATACGCAGGGGGCCAAGCTGCGCGAGAAAGCGACAGACGATCCGGGATGTCGTTCTGGCCAGGCTGTACACGGATACCGTCATGGCTCGGGAGGAAACGGTCCTTTGCGGGAGTGCGGGACACAGGGACGACCGTGCCCGGGCAGGGGAGTATACGAATCCCCGGCAGATGGCACCAGCCCTGCCCGGAGGATGTGCACCTGGCAGGTTGCCGGAATTCCGGTTGCAGCAGCCTGCTAGGGCCGCAGCAGGCGCAGCCAGACCCAGACATTGAGCAGACTGGCCAGAGCCGCGGCGACGTAGGTAAACGCGGCGGCGGTGAGTATCCGCCGGGCGGCCGGGGTATCCTCCGGCTTCAGGTAGCCCGCCTCGAGCAGTGGCAGCGCGCGACGGAAGCTGGCATCGACTTCCGTGGGCAGTGTCACCAGATGGACCACCACGGCGGAGCCCATGGTCAGGCCTCCACCTGCCAGGAACAGCAGCCCCGCCGCCGGCGCCCGGGTCGCCACCATCATCACGGGTGCGGCCAGCAGGAGAACGGCCCCGAGCCGCTGGGCGGCGTGGCTGAAGCGCACCAGGCGGGTACGCCAGCGCAGGGGCTGGTAGCCGTCGGCATGCTGGATCGCATGGCCCACCTCGTGGGCGGCGACGGACACTGCCGTGAGGGAGCGGCCGCTGTAGTTCTCCGGCCCCAGCCGAACGGCGCGCTCCGCGGGGTCATAGTGGTCGCCGCCGGAACCCGTCTCCTCCACACGGACATGCGCCAGATCGAGACGGCGCAGAAGATCCCGGGCAAGCTCCGCCCCGGTACCCGGATACCGGTCGCGCGGTGAATGATACCGCGCCATCACCCGCCGCACCCAAAGGGAAGGGCCGTAGATGAGCACCAACAGGACCAGTCCCGCTATTGCCAGTACGTGCATCCGCACCTGCCTGTTTCGAGCCTTCCGGAAGCCATCGGCAACCCGGGGGGGGTCGCCAGGGTTGCCCGGCATTCGGTAGCATAGCCCCAGTGCAGCCCCGCCGGGCAACAGGAAGAGGCGCATGCCAGCGACGGACTCCCAGAAGCGCGAGCGCGCGCGACGTACCCGTGAATTCCTCGATCAGCTTATCGCCCATTATCCCCATTGCTTCACGCGCGAACGGGACGCAATGCATCCCCTGGCGATCGGCATCCAGAAGGATCTGCGCCGGGACCTGGCGGGAGACGAGGCGTTCCGCGACACCCCGGGCTGGCTGATCCGTCAGGCGCTTGCCCTCTACACCCGCTCCCCGGCCTATCTCGACGCCACGCTGGCCGGCCGTCCACGGATCAACCTGGACGGCAGTGAAGCCGGCGCAACGTCCGAGGAAGCGCGTCGCTACGCCAGGGAGCGCCGGGAGGAACAGCAGCGCCGGCATGCGGCACGCAAGAAGCAGGGTCGGCGTGCCCCCAGGCCCGCCAAGCGGCCCGCTGCTCCCGAGTTGCACCAGCACAAACTGGAGGAGCTGGCAAAGAAATTCAATAACCACTAGCCGTTCCGGTTATCGCCTCCGGGGCGCGGTAGTATCCGGATACCTGTAGTCGAACCGCGACGCTGCGAAACGGTCAACAGGCCAGGCGTGCCGACCGGCCCGTCAGCTGCCGCCGGAAGGACTCCGATCCTCGCAGGATGGCCTATGGCCATCCCGGCGCATACGACGGCCCACGGTTGCGGGGGTCGGTAGCAATTGAGAACAGGTACCTCGGATGGGCAGAAGCATTTCCTGGGCGTTGCTGGCACTGCTGGCAGCGGGCACGGCGGCCATCTGGCTGTGGGATGACACTGGCAGCGGCCCCATCCGCGGCGGCGGGGAGGCGAGGGCCGTACCGGTGGCCGTGGCGACCGTCGAACGACGGGATATCGTCGAACGATTGCGCTTCAGCGGCTCTCTGATCGCCGCCAGCCGCGTGGATGTGGCTCCCCGGGTTGGCGGCCGGCTGGACCGGCTCCACGTGGACATCGGCGACGTGGTCGCCCCGGGTGACCTGCTGGCCGAGCTCGACGACCAGGAGTTCCAGCTGGAGCGCGCCCAGGCGCAGGCCGAAGCCGCCGTCGCCCGCGCCAATGTCGCCGAAGCCGAGGCATCCCTGACCGCCGTGCGCCGGAACCTGGATCGCACCCGCAACCTGCGGGAGCAACGGGTCGCCTCCCAGGCGGACCTCGACGCGGCGGAGACCGACGTCACTGCCGAAGAGGCGCGCCTGGAGCTGGTACGCTCCCAGGTGCGGCAGCGGGAGTCCGCGCTGCGGGCGACGGAGGTTCGCCTCGCGTACACGCGCCTGTATGCCGCGGGCAGCGCGGAGACGGCCGACCGGCTGGTGGCGCAACGCCACGTGGACGCCGGCAGTATCGTCCAGGCCAACAGTCCACTGCTGACCCTGGTGGACATCAATCCGCTACGGGCGGTTGTCCAGGTGCCGGAACGGGACTATGGTCGGCTGCGTCCGGGGCAGACCGTGTCCCTGCAGGCGGATGCCTGGCCGGGAGAATCCTTTGTCGGCGAAGTCTCCCGGGTCGCTCCCGTGTTCCGCGAAGCATCCCGCCAGGCGCGGGTGGAGATTCAGGTACCCAACGAGGAGTACCGGCTGCGCCCGGGGATGTTCGTGCGCACGGAGATCCGCGTCGGCGAGCGGGAACAGGTCTCCGCGGTACCGCTGGATTCGCTTGCGGACCGGAATGACCGGCCGGGCGTGTTCGTTGTGGAAGGGAACGGCGACGGCACCCACGTGGCCCGCTTCCAGCGGGTATCTCTGGGACCGCGGGACGGCGACTGGATCCAGGTGGAGGGAGTGGAACCCGGTGTCAGCGTCGTCACCCTGGGCCAGCACCTGCTCACCGACGGCACACCGGTGCGGGTCAGCCCCGAGGAGGTTCGCCAGGAGATTGCCCGGTGAACATCCCCGCCCTCACCGTCCGGCGGCCGGTGCTCACCATCATGGTTACCCTGATCGTGGTGACCATCGGCCTCATGTCCCTGACACGGCTGCCCATCGACCTTCTGCCGGATATCACCTATCCGACCATCACGGTCAGCACCACCTACGGCAACGCCGCCCCGGAGGAGATCGAGCAGCTCATCACGCGGCCCGTTGAGGAGGCGGTCGCTGCCGTCCCCGGGGTGGAGGAGATCACCTCCACGTCGTCCGAGGGCAGCAGCAGCGTGCGCATATCCTTTGGCTGGGGAACGAACCTCGACGAGGCCACCAACGATGTGCGCGACCGGCTGGATCGAATCATCGGCAACCTTCCGGATGAGGCGGACCGCCCCCGGGTTCGCAAGTTCGATACCGCGTCCACCCCTATCCTGCTGCTGGGTGTTGCCGGGGATCTGGATCCCATCGAGATGCGACAGCTGATCGACGACCGCATCCGTCCGCGCCTGGAACGGGTGCCCGGGGTGGCGGCCCTGGACGTCTGGGGAGGACTGGAGCGGGAGATCCGGGTCGAGGTCGATGCGGACCGGCTGCGGGCCCTGGGACTGGAGCTCGACGGCGTCCGCCAGGCCATCATGCGGGCAAACGTGTCCCTGCCCGCCGGCGAGATCCGGGAGGGGCGATACGATGTGCGCATCCGGACACCGGGAGAGTTCGACTCCCTGGAAACCCTGGAGAACACGGTTGTCTCCTGGCGCGAGGGCCAGCCCATCGCCCTGCACCAGATCGCGGCCGTGCGGGATACCCACCAGCGCATCACCCGCATCATTCGCATCGATGACGAACCGGGCGTGCGCCTCGCCGTGCGCAAGCAGTCGGATGCCAACACGGTACAGGTTGCGCATGCGGTGCATCGGGAGCTGGATCGCCTGCGACAGGACTATCCCCAGCTCAACCTGCTCGCCGCCATCGACAACGCCCGCTACATCGAGCGCTCCATCAACAACGTCAGTCGCTCCCTGCTCTACGGTGGTAGCCTTGCCCTGCTGGTGCTGCTGTTTTTCCTGCGCAACGTGCGCACCACCCTGGTCGCCGCCACCGCGATCCCCGTCTCGGTGATCGCCACCTTCGCCCTGATCCACTTCGGCGGCTTTACGCTGAATCTCATGACCCTGGGCGGCCTTGCGCTTGGCGTCGGGCTGATGGTGGACAATGCCATCGTGGTGATCGAGAACATCTCGCGCCGCCGCAAGGACCTGCATGAGGACCATGACCGCTCCGCCATCCGCGGCACCACAGAGGTGGCGCCTGCCATCATTGCCAGCACCCTCACCACCCTGGCCATCTTCCTGCCCATGTTCTTCGCCCAGGAGCTGGCCGGGGTCCTGTTCCGGCAGCTCGCCTTCGTGGTGGCCTTCGCCCTGTTCTGCTCGCTGCTTCTGGCCATGAGCCTGGTACCCATGCTCATGGCCCAGGCGCAGCGCGGGGAAACCCGGCCGTCGCTGCGCCCGGTACAGGCCCTGGCGGACGGCTGCGGCGCAATGATCGCGGCGCTGGAGCGCGCCTACCTGCGGGGACTGCGGGCGGCACTCGGCAACCGCAGCCTGACTCTGGGCTTCGCGCTGCTGTTGTTCATCGCCGCCGTGGGACTGCTGCCCCGCCTGGGGACGGAGTTCATGCCGGCCACCGACGAGGGCGAGGTGCGGGTAACCATCGACATGGAACCCGGCACCCGCCTGGAGGTGCTGGACCGTCAGGTGCGCAGGGCGGAAGAGGTCATCGCCGAGCTCGTGCCGGAACTCGAGAGCAGCGTGGTCAGTGTCGGGGCGTCCACGTTCCGCGCCTCGAGCCCCGCCCGCGCCGATATCCGCATGGCACTGGCGCCCCGCGCGGAGCGTGATCGCAGCAGCGAGGCGATCGCCACCGCGTTGCGCCGCGCGCTTGCCGACCTCGCCGGCGCCACGGTACGAGTCCACGCGAGCCAGGGCATGGTGATGCGGCGCATCGCCGGTGGCGATGACCAGGACCGTTTCAGCGTGGAGATCCGGGGATTCGATCTGAACGTCCTCGACAGTGTTGCACGCCAGGTCGGTGAACGCGTGGAACAGATCGACGGCATCGCCGATGTCCGTCTGGGACGGGAGGACGGCGTACCCCAGCAGTTGCTCCGGATCGACCGGGACCGGGCGGCCGATCTGGGGCTCACCATTGAACAGGTGGCCCGGACCGTGGAGACGGCGCTTGGCGGGCGCAGCGCCGGCGAGTACCGGGACGGCGGTACCGAGCACCGCATCTGGGTCCAGCTGCGGGACGCGGAACTGCTGGAGCTCGACGATATCCTCGATCTGGCGCTGCACGGCGAGAACGGCGAAGCCGTGACCCTGCGCAATCTGGTCACCTTCGACGCCGAGGATGGTCCGATCCAGATCTTCCGCAAGGAACAACAGCGGATGAACACGGTTTCGGCGAACATCGCCGGCCGGGACCTCGGTTCCGTCGTAGCCGATGCCCGCGCCAGCCTGAACGACCTCCTGCTGCCCCGGAACGTGGACATAACGTTTGCCGGCGATTACGAGGAACAGGAAGCCGCCTTCTCGGAACTGGGCCTGAACCTGTTGCTGGCGGTGGCGCTGGTGTACATGGTTCTGGCCAGCCTGTACGAATCCCTGCGGGATCCGCTCATCGTCATGGCCGCCGTGCCGCTGGCAGCAATCGGCGTGGTGCTGATGCTCATGGCCACCGGCACCACCCTCAACACCCAGTCCATCATCGGCTGTATCATGCTGGTCGGGATCGTGGTGAACAACGCCATCCTGCTGGTCGACCAGAGCGCACGGCTCCATCGCCGCGAACGGCAACCGGTGGCCGAGGCCGTCATCGAGGCGGGCCGGCGGCGGCTGCGTCCGATCCTCATGACCAGCCTCACCACCATACTGGCACTGACTCCCCTGGCGCTGGGCATGGGCGAAGGTGGCGAAGCCCAGGCACCGATGGCGCGGGCGGTGGTCGGCGGGCTGCTGAGCGCGTCATTGATTACACTGTTCGTGATCCCGGTCCTCTACACACTCTTCCACCGCCACCGCAAGGACTTCGCCGCATGAGACGACTCGTACTGCTGCTGTTCCTCGTCACTCCCCTGGCCTGGGGCGTCGGGGAACCCGGCGACAGCGCCCGTCGTCACCTGGAACTGCAGCCAGTGGATCCGGCCACACCGCCGCCGGCCCCTGACCGGGTGGTGCCTCCGGGCGCGCCCCCACCCCCGGACTCCCCCCTGGAACTGCGACTGCCACCGGACTGGGAGACGGTGGTACCGGAGGAATCGGAACCGGTACCGATGAGCCTCGAGGCCGCCGTGGTCACCGCCCTCATCAACAACCGCTCCCTGGCCGTGCAGCAACTGCAACCGCCAATCACCGGCACGTTCGAGGCCATCGAGCAGGCCACGTTCGATCCAGTGCTGTTCGCCGAGGCGGGGCTTTTCCGGGAGCGGGTGGTGCGGCAACCGGAGGAGACCGAACAGGACCCCTTCGAGCTGCGCAGCCGGCAGGAACAGGCCGAACTGGGCGTCCGCCAGCGCCTGCCCACAGGCACGGAACTCGAACTCTCCGTGCGCAGCCGCCGCGTGGATACCGACCGGGGGTCGGGTTTCGACAGTGAACAGCACGATGCCCGGGCCGGCATCACCCTTACCCAGGCGCTGCTGGAAGGGGGCCGGGTGGATTCCAATCTTGCCCGGCTGCGCCAGGCGGAGCTGGACACGCTGGCATCCGTCTACGAACTGCGTGGATTCACCGAAAGCCTGGTGGCGGACGTCGAAACCGCCTACTGGGAAACCAGCCTCGAGCAGCGTCGGGTGGAGATCTTCCAGGAGGCCCTGGCGGTCGCCGAGCAGCAACTCGAAGAGACCCGCCGGCGCATTTCCGCCGGCCAGATGGCGGAAACCGAGGAAGCCTTCGCCCGGGCGGAAGTGGCGCTGCGCCGGCAGGGCCTGATCAACGCCCGCGGCCAGCGCGACCAGCGCACCCTGGAGCTGCTCCAGCTCACCAGCCCGCCGGGCGCCGCCTGGGACCAGCGGCTGGAGCTCATCAGCGACTCCTACGTGGACATGGATACACTCCCCGCCCTGGAAGGTGTAGGCAACTATGCCGGGCTCGCGCGCGGCATCCGCCCGGAACTCAACGAGGCGCGGCTGCGCTATCTGCAGGGTGACCTGGAAGTGGTCCGTACCCGCAACGGCCTGCTGCCGCGCCTGGATCTGTTCGTCACCCTGGGCCAGAGTGGTTTCGCCGACTCCTTCAGTCGCGCCTGGCGGGACATCGACGGCCCGGGCTACGATTACAGCGCCGGGCTGCGTCTCGAGGTGCCCCTGGGTCGCCGGCAGGCCCGGGCCGAGCAGGAACGCGCCCTGCTGCAACGGGATCAGGCCATGGAGGCCATAGCCAACCTGGAACAGCTCGCCGAGCTGGATGTTCGCCGGGCGTGGATCGAATCCCACCGCAGTCGCGAGCAGCTGGGCGCCACGGCGGTGACCCGGGAACTGCAGGAAGAGGTGCTGCGCGCCGAGCAGGCGCGTTTCCGGGCTGGCACCGCAACTGCCCTGGCGGTCGCCCTCGCCCAAAGGGATCTTCTGGAAGCGCAGCTCGAGGAAGAAGAGGCCCGGGTCCGTTACCGCCAGGCCCTCACCGAACTCTACCGCCAGAGCGGCACGCTGCTCCTGCGCCGGGGCATCGGCATGCCCGGTGACGAGCAGGTCCTCGTCAACCGCTAGTGTCGTGCATCATACGTTCGTTACCTTACTGCGGGCCGGCAGGGCGGTGTTGCGGTTCCACGCGCGCCGTCCCGATCCCGCAGGCTGCGCCCAGCGCGGCTTGGGCGGCAACCGGCTACGGGGATCCGTGGCGTTCCCTTTTCTCCAGCCGGTCCACCTTGGCATGGAGTTCGCGGATCAG
>SLLM01000278.1 GCA_007134055.1 Ectothiorhodospiraceae bacterium
GGGACCGACATCCTCGGCTGCCAGGCGGGTCTTCAGGCGCTCGGCGTTGGTGCGTTCCCCGAACGCGCCGACCTGGAGGTACCAGTTCTCCGTGCTGACGCTCGATTCCACCCGCGGCGCGGCCTGAATCTCCGGCGTCCGATCGCCGCCGCGGTCGGAGGCGGCGACGATGCCGTTCTGTGCGCCGCCGGCGTTGCGTGGCGGGGCCGGTTCAGCGTCGGCATCCAGGTTGCGGCTCAGGGTTTCGACCCGCACCGGCGCGGTGCCGGCATCGACCATGTCCAGCCGGTCGGCGGCGGCGTAGGAGAGATCGATGATGCGGTCGCGGGCGAACGGGCCGCGGTCATTGATCTTGACCACGACGCTAAGGTCATTCTCCAGGTTCGTGACCCGTGCGTATATGGGGATCGGCAGCTCCTTGTGGGCGGCGGTGAGTGCATACATGTCGTAGCGCTCGCCGCTGGATGTGCGACGCCCGTGGAACTTCTTGCCGTACCACGAGGCGATGCCTTCCTCCACGTACCCCTCGCCCTGGTCCATCACCCGGTAGGTGACGCCGAACACCTCGTAGGACTCGGGATTGCCCCAGCGGCTGCGTGGCTTGTCCCTGGGGGTCGGATCCCGCAGATCACCGAGATCGGGGCGGGTCTCCGGGCCGAAGTCCGGATCACCGTCCTCCCAGGGCTCCGCCTGGGTCTGTTCCGGCGCCGGGTCGGGGGTCGGTGCGGTGGCGCAGGCGGCCAGGGCCGCAGCGATGGCCAATGGCAACAGAGTGCGTGTGCAACCGGTCACTGCCGGCCCTCCCGAATGGCTTGCGCAAGCTGGTACACCGCCAGGGCATACAGTGGGCTGTGGTTGTAGCGGGTGATGACATAGAAATTGTGCAGGCCGATCCAGTACTCGGTCCCGGCTTCGCCCTCGAGAGCCATCAGCGTCGCGCGTGCAGCGTCGTCGACCTCGCCACCGGGGTGGATTCCGGCCTCGCGCAGCTCACCCACCGTGGTGTAGGGCTGACGGCCACGGTTGGCCAGGCTGTCGGCGCGCCGGGGTTCGTCGACGCGGGCGGGAAAGACCACCGGCTCGCCCTGCCGCCAGTCGTGCTCGCTGAAGTAGTTGCCGATGCTGGCCACGGCGTCGGCCACGTTGCCCACCAGGTCGCGCCGGCCGTCCCCGTCCCCATCCACGGCGTAGTGGCGGTAACTGCTGGAGATGAACTGGGGAATGCCCATGGCGCCGGCATACGAGCCGCGCACGGCAAGGGGGTCGATGGCCTCTTCCTCCACCAGCAGCAGGAACTGCTCCAGCTCGCTGCGGAAGAAATCCGCCCGGGGCGGATAGTCGAAGGCAAGCGTGGCGAGCGCGTCCAGTACCCGGTGATTGCCCCGGTGGACGCCGTACCGGGTCTCGACGCCGACGATGGCAACCAGGATCGCCGGGTCGACGCCGTACTCCCCGGCGGTCCGGTCGATCAGCGTCTCGTGCTCCGCCCACCAGTCGATGCCCTCGCGGATGCGGTCCTCGCCCAGGAATATGGGTCGGTAGCGGCGCCAGGGCATGGCCTCGGCCGGGCGGGATATGGCGTCGATGATGTCCTGCTGGTGGCGCGCCTCGGCGAGAAGTCCCGAGATCACTTCCGGATCCAGCTGATGGCGCTCGCTGACCTCGTCGATGAACGCCCGCACTTCCGCGTCGTCGGTGTCGAGGCCCGTGGCGTTGACGGGCGCCAGTGCCAGGAATGCCAGCAGGGCCAGCGGGATGAACCAGTATTGCATGCCGCGGGTCTCTCGCGTTCGGGGTCCGGAGGAAGCCCCCGTCCGGTGGTTGCCGATCCGGTGGAGCCGTACGAATGCCATAACGACCCCTCAGGACGCCCAGAGTTTCCGGTGGGTGTGAATGGACATGAGAATACCGAAGGCCGCCATGATGGTCACCATGGAAGTGCCACCGTAGCTGATCATCGGCAAGGGCAGACCCACCACCGGCAGCAGCCCCGACACCATGCCCACGTTCACGAACACGTAGACGAAAAAGGTGAGGGCCAGGCTACCCGCCAGCAGGCGGCAGAACGTGTCCTGCGCCTGGGTGGCTATGTACAGGCCGCGGGCGATGATGAACAGGTACAGGGCAAGCAGTTGCAGTACGCCGACCAGGCCGAACTCCTCGCTGAACACGGCGAAGATGAAGTCGGTATTGCGCTCCGGGAGGAAGTCGAGCTGGGACTGGGTGCCGTTCAGCCAGCCCTTGCCGAAGACCCCGCCCGAGCCGATGGCGATGGTGGACTGGATAATGTGATACCCGCTGCCCAGAGGGTCCCGGGAGGGATCGAACAGGGTCAGGATCCGGGCCTTCTGGTAGTCGTGCATCAGGAAGAACCAGAACACCGGCGCGGTGGACGCCAGCAGCGCCAGTGCCGACAGCATGAGGCGCCAGCGCAGCCCGGCGAGGAACAGCACGAACAGGCCCGAGGCGCAGACCAGCAGGGACGTTCCGAGGTCGGGCTGGACCACGATCAGCGCGGTGGGGATGGCGACCAGAACCAGGCAGAACAGCACCTGGAGCAGTTTCGGCGGCAGGGGCTGGCGCGACAGGTACCAGGCGAGCATCATGGGTAGTGCCAGTTTCATGATCTCCGCGGGCTGGAAACGGAACAGGCCCAGGTCGAGCCAGCGTTGTGCGCCCTTCCCGGATACGCCCACGAGCAGCACCAGGATGAGCATGACGAGCCCTGCCAGGAACACCCACGGGGTCCAGCGCCGCAGCGTTTCCGGACCCACCTGGGCCAGCGCCAGCATGACCGCGAAGGCAACGGCAAGCCGGATCATCTGTCGCTGCAGATCCCCGAAGCTCTGATTGGAGGCGCTGAAGAGGACGATCAGACCGACCCCGGCGAGCAGCGCCAGCGCGGTCAGCAGCTGGCCGTCCAGGTGGAGATGCCGCTGCATGAAGGTGAGCCGGTTGGCCGTCGCCACATCAGACATGTTGCTCTTCCGCCTCCGTCGGCTCCGGGGCCTCGTCCGGGATGTACCGGAGGCAGGCATCGGTCACCGCCCGGGCCATCGGGGCCGCTACCCGTCCCCCGCTGCCGCCGTTCTCCACGACCACGGCGACGGCGAATCGCGGAGATTCCGCGGGGGCGAAGCTGTTGTACAGCGCGTGGTCGAGCAGCCGCTCCTCGAGCTCGTCGGCGTCGTATTGCTCGTCCTGTCCCAGGGTGAAGACCTGGGCGGTACCGGTCTTTCCCGCCATGCGGTAGTCCAGGTCGGCGGCGATGGAACGGGCGGTACCCCGGGATCCGTGAACCACCTTCTCCAGGTATTCCGTACAGGTATCCCAGTACTGCTCATCGCTCAGCCGGATCGCCTGCTCCCCTGGCTGCGGCGTTAACGTGTTCACCTCCCCGTTCCCCAGGGGGCGCAACGCCTTGAGGATCCGCGGTGGGCGGTACGTGCCGCGGTTTGCGAGGACCGCGGTCGCCTGGGCGAGCTGCAGTGGGGTGGTAAGGAAATAGCCCTGGCCGATGCCGGTGATGATGGTCTCGCCGTGGAACCAGCCTTCGCCGCGGTGGGCGCGTTTCCAGTCCCGGGAGGGAAGGATGCCGGCCAGTTCCCCGGGCATTCCCAGGCCGGGTCGGCGACCGAACCCGAAGGGCGCGAGGAATTCGTGCATCCGGTCGATCCCCAGCTTGAACGCCAGATCGTAGAAGTACACGTCGCAGGACTGGGCCATTGCATCGGCCATGTTCATGTGGCCGTGGCCGCGTCGCTGCCAGCAGCGCCAGCGGTGGTTGATGCCCGGCAGCGAGTAGAAACCCGGACAGAATACCCGGTCCTCGGGCTGGAAGATCCCGTGCTGCAGGGCGGCCAGCATGAGAAAGGGCTTGATGGTGGAACCCGGTGGGTACTGCCCGCGCAGCGCACGATTGTACAGGGGACGGTCGATATCCTGCTCCAGGGAGCGGTAGGTCCGGCTGTCGATGCCGTGAACGAAGAGATTGGGGTCGTACATGGGGGTGCTGGCCAGTGCCAGCACGTCGCCGTTGCGCACGTCGATCACGACGATGGAGCCCCGGTATTCGCCCAGCGCCGCTTCGGCGACTCGCTGGATGCGGCTGTCGATGGTCAGGTAGACGTCCTCACCGGGGTTCGGATTGACCCGCTCCAGCGGCCGGATGACCCGGCCCAGGGCGTTGGTCTCCACCCGCTCCAGCCCGGCGTAGCCGTGCAGGCGCTCCTCGAACTGCAGCTCCACCCCGGTCTTGCCGATATGGCTGGTGCCGGCGTAGCGGCTGGAGTCGATCCTGCGGGTTTCCTGCTCGTTGATTCTGCCGACGTAACCGATCGCATGCACCGCGTGGGGACCGTGAGGATAGTGGCGGGTCAGCCGTGCCTCCACCTCGACGCCGGGGAAGCGGTGGCGCTGGGTAGCGAAGGCGGAGACCTCCTTCTCGGTCAGACGCAGCTTCAGCGGCAGTGCCTGGAACCGGCGGGAGCGGCGCATCAGGGCCTGGAAGCGTTCCAGGTCCGTCTCGTCGATGGCAATGATGCGCCGCAGACCCTCAAGGGTCGCACCCATGTCATCGATCTGCTCCGGAGTCAGCAGCAACTGGAACGTCGGACGGTTCTCCGCCAGGACCACGCCATTGCGGTCATGGATCAGGCCCCGGTTGGGTGGAACGGGCACCAGCTTGACCCGGTTTGCCTGCGACATGGTCATGTAGCGCTGGTGACCGCTGACCTGCAGCTGTCCCATCCGCACCCCCAGCAGGCCGAGAAGGGCCAGCACGCCGCCCCCCGCCACGACTGCGCGACGCGTGAACAGGGCCTTTTCTTCCCGGGAGTCCCTGAGCTGGTTGTCACTGTTCTTCATGGATCCGTCGTTACCCGGTTGCAACGGGCGTCGCCGGCATCAGGAGACGCCATAGCGTCGCCTGATGCCGCGCATGGCAATGAATACCCACGGCCACAGCAGCGTTCCCACAAGTGGCGCCAGCCAGTAGTCGACTGGTGGCTGCGGGCGCCCGATCAATCCGTTCACCCATACCTGGATCAGTTGAATCATCAGCAGCAGCACGAGGACGATCATCGATTGCTGACCCAGCGGATAGACCCGGATGCGCTGGTGCAGCTTGAGCACCAGATAGGCGGCGATGGCATAGCTGAAGGCGTGCTGTCCCAGCAAGGTCGCCTGCAGTGCGTCCTGGGCGAGTCCGGCCAGCCAGGCCACGCCCACCCCCACCCGGTGCGGGACTGCCATGCACCAGTAGACCAGTACCAGCGCCACCCACTGGGGGCGGGCGGCGCTGGCCCAGGCCGGCAGGGGTACAATGGTCAGCGCGTAGGCCACCAGCAGACTGCACAGGATCACCCAGGCAGACCGCCCCCAGGGTGCCGTCACGAGCCATCCTCCGGCTCCTCCGGCATGATGTAGGCTGCCGATGCATCGATGTCACCCCGTCCGGGATCCCGCATCCGGGTACGTACCAGCAGCATTTCCCTGCTTCGATCCAGCTCCGCCAGCGGCTCCGCCTTGACCCGCGCAAACGGGTGGCCCGGCTCCTGCGCCACGTCGGTGACCTTGGCTACCGGATAGCCGGAGGGGAAGCCTCCGCCCAGCCCGGACGTGACCAGTAGATCCCCCGGCCGGATGTCGGCATTGTTCGGCAGGTGGGGCACGTCCAGCTCCCGCAACCGGCCGGTGCCGTAGGCGATGGCCCGCAGCCCGTTGCGATTGACCTGCACCGGAATTGCATGGCTCGGGTCGGTGATCAGCCGGACCACGGCGCTGGAGCGCCCGAGGTTGTCGATCTGGCCCATGACCCCGTACGCGTCGATGACGGGCTGGCCGGAGAAGACGCCGTGGCGCCGGCCCTTGTCCACCTGCAGTATGTGGCGGTAAGGATCCAGGTCCACCCGCATCAGTTCGGCGATCAGCACCGAGTGTTCCACTTCGTAGGCCGAGTCCAGCAATCCCTGCAGGCGGATGTTCTCCCGCTCGAGCTGGTCGAGGCGCTGCAGGCGGGCCTCGTTGAGCAACTGCTGGTTGCGCAGGCGCGCGTTCTCGTCTATCAGCGCGCGCCGGCTGCTGGCCTGTTCGCCAACGCTCTCCACCACCTCGAACGGCAGGTTGACGACGAAATGCACCGGGTAGACAACCGTCAGCGCCATTTCCTGTACCGGGCTGGAGAGATGCTGCCGATGATCGAGGGTCATCAACCCGACCGACATCAGCGCCAGCAGGATCAGCCGGGTGGTCAGGGATGGGCCGCGTCCGAATAAGGGTTTGATGATGGTCCCCGCGACTGGTTGGTTACCAGAGCAAGTCTACCCGTCTTCCTGTGCGGACGGACGCCCAGATGCAGCCCCGAGGAGCCGCGGCGGGTCGATGTCCGCACATTCCGGTTTCAAGCAATATGCTGCGGTGCTTTTGCAGAAACTTGCTGAGAACTGCACCTTAGCACATTGAGGAAACGACGAATTTGTTGGGAAAGAGTACTCCAGCCGGCCCGGTCAGGCAATTCCGCACGGTTGTCTCCGCCGCGTCCGGCTGCAGGGTTTGCGGCGACCGCGGCGCATGCGCCACGGTCGCGTTGCGACAGGCCCGGCGTACCGGGCCTCGATCATTCCACCGTGAACAGGTCAAGCCCCTGCTCATCCATCAGTTCCAGCGCCCGGCCGCCGCCGCGGGCGACACAGGTGAGCGGGTCGTCGGCGATCACCACCGGCAGACCCGTCTCCTCCATCATCAAGCGGTCCAGGTTGCGCAGCAGTGCCCCGCCTCCGGTGAGTACGATGCCGCGCTCCGCCACATCCGCCCCCAGCTCCGGGGGGGTCTGCTCCAGCGCCGTCTTCACGGCGCCGATGATTCCGGACAGCGGCTCCTGCAGGGACTCCAGAATCTCGTTGCTGTTGAGTGTGAAACTCCGGGGGACGCCCTGGGCCAGGTTGCGGCCACGTACGTCGATCTCCATCACCTCCGTGCCGGGGAACGCGGTCCCGATCTCGTGCTTGACCCGTTCCGCCGTGGACTCCCCGATCAGGATGCCGTAGTTGCGGCGCACGTAGTTGATGATCGACTCGTCGAAGCGGTCCCCGCCGATGCGCACCGAGGCGGAGTAGACGATCCCGTTGAGGGAGAGCACCGCGACTTCCGAGGTGCCTCCGCCGATGTCCAGCACCATCGAGCCGCGGGCCTCGTCCACCGGCATGTTCGCCCCGATGGCGGCCGCCCTGGGCTCCTCGATCAGGTACACCTCGCGGGCGCCGGCCCCGAGCGCCGATTCCTTGATGGCGCGCCGCTCCACCTGGGTTGCGCCCCAGGGCACGCATACCAGTACCCGCGGACTGGGTCGGAAGAAGCGCGCCTCGTGCACCTTCTTGATGAAATGCTGCAGCATCTTCTCGGTCACGGTGAAGTTGGCGATCACGCCGTCCTTGAGGGGGCGTATGGCCTTGATGTTGCCGGGCGTGCGGCCCACCATGTTCTTTGCCTCGGCGCCGACGGCGGCGATGGTCTTGGGTCCGCCGTCCCGGTCCTGCCGGATGGCCACCACCGAGGGTTCATTGAGTACGATGCCTTGTCCGCGAAGATAGATCAGGGTGTTGGCCGTCCCCAGGTCGATGGAGAGGTCGTTGGAAAAAAGCCCGCGTATGCCCTTGAACATTCTAAGTCTACCTGTCCCAGCGAAGGCGCTAATCTAACAACGGCAGGGGGGTTGGGCAAGCAGACCCCGGCGTGGCGGGCCTTCCGGCCGCACCGGCGCTGCCGGTGGCCGTATTCGCCGGTACCGACTTCCCCTGATGCTGCCATGAGTATCCCCCTTTTCCGCCCCGGTTTCAGTGCGCTCTGTCTCACTCGGGGCGGGATTGGTCCGGGTTTGCGAATGTTGGCGGATTGATCGAAAATCCCCGTCTTCCCAGCGAACCGCCGAACGGAGACGCTTCCATGTCCCTGGACAACGACGACGTCAGGCACATCGCCCATCTCGCCCGCCTGGGCGTGGACGAGGCGGATCTGGCCGGCTATGCCCGTGATCTGTCCGACATCCTGCGATTTGTCGAGACCATGAATTCGGTGGACACCGGTTCCGTGGAGCCGCTTGCCCATCCCATTGACATGGCGCAGCGCCTGCGCCCGGACACGGTAACCGAGGACAACCAGCGGGAGTTGTTCCAGGCGCTGGCGCCCGCCGTGGAGGACGGCCTCTACCTGGTGCCCCGGGTCATCGAGTGATTGCAGCGCAGCCGACAACGGGGGACGCAGAATCGTGACTTTGCACCGCCTTGGCATTGCCGAACTGTCCCGCGGTCTCGCCGCCGGGGAGTACTCCAGCCGTGAGCTCGTGGAAACCCTGCTGGACCGCGTGCGTGGCCGGGGCTCGGAGCTCAACGCCTTCATCACCGTAACCGCCGAGGAGGCACTGGCGGCAGCCGATGCCGCCGACGTTCGCCGGGGCACGGGCGCCGGTGGTCCGCTCACCGGTATTCCCATCGCGCACAAGGACATCTTCTGCACCCGGGGAGTCCGTACCAGTTGCGGCTCGCGCATGCTGGACAGTTTCATCGCTCCCTACGATGCCCACGTGGTGGAGCGGATCCAGGCCGCCGGAATGGTGTCGCTGGGCAAGACCAACATGGACGAGTTTGCCATGGGCTCCTCCAACGAGACCAGCCATTA
>SLLM01000119.1 GCA_007134055.1 Ectothiorhodospiraceae bacterium
CAGGATGGTCATGCCATCACCGGGATTACCCACCAGCCCCAGGGTGTACTCCGGGCCGGTAAGGAAATCCTGTATGAGCGCCTGCGGGCGCGCCAGCTCCTGTGCCAGCTTCCGCAGCCAGCGCTCAGCCTCCGCGGGCGTGTGCACGACGCAGTCGGGGGTCACGCCAATGCTGCCACACCCCGCATTGGGCTTGATCAGCGCCGGGTAGAGATCCGGCAGCACCGGTGGATCGGCGCAGAGGTCGACAAAGGTTTCGCTGGGTACCGGGATGCCGTGTGCCGCCGCCAGCAACCGCACCATCGCCTTGTCGCTACAGATATTCATGCACACCGGGTCGGCCCCGGTATAGGGAACGTCCAGGAGTTCCAGCAGGGCCGGCACGTTCGACTCCAGCCCCAGCCGGTTGCGAAATCCGGTGTCGCAGAAGTTCAGCACCAGGTCCGGCGGGTCGCGGCGCAGGGAATCGATCAGCACGGCGTGATCGCCGAGGTGGTTGACGCGGTAGGCGCCGAGCCCGTCCACCGCTGCAAGCGCACGGTCCACCGCCTCCACATCGGCCTCGCCGAAGCGGCCGTCGACTCCGTATTCGTAAGGGAGCGCCGGATCCCCGCTCAATAGCGCGATGCGAAGCTCCGCCTTCCCGTTCACGGTCTATCCCCTCCCGTTCGTCTACACCAGATGGCGCGGTATGGCGCGCTGGATGTTGTGTGAATGCACCCGGCGATCACCCTCGTATCCATCCATCTCCGCCCGCAGGTAGAAATACTTCGCATCCGACGTCAGTACGGTACGGGTTCGCACCGTGATTGCCCAGTCATCCCGGGAGAGACCGCGCAGACTTTCGGTTTCACCCCGGACCGAGCCGTAGTCGTTGCCCACGTGGCTGTACCATTCCACCGTCCGGATCCGCATGCTCAGATCGATGTCGTCGATGCGAAAGGCGCCTTCATCCTTCTTCACTTCCAGGACCGAGCGGTCCGCCGCCAGATCCCGGGTCACGGTCCAGCCGTAATCCCTGGGCCGGATCAGCGTGGTGGAAGACTCCGCTGCCCCCTGGGGCTGCCCCGGACGCCAGACCGTGGTGTCGTCGATGGCGGACTGGCGCACCGGCAACTCCACCCAGCTTCCCCCGGTGTCCACCGTCAGGTGCGGCGACTCCGGGGCGGGCCAGGCTACGGGCCAGTACGAGGTGGAGATGGATATCCGCAAGCGGTGGCCGGTGGGGACGTGCTGCGCGATGTCGTTGAGCGGCACGCGCACATCGTAGAAACTGCCCGGCTCCAGAGGCATGGGCTGGTCATGGCCGTTGCGGTGGGTCAGGTTCAGAAGCCCGTATGTGACGCGGGTCGCCTCCTCGTTCTCCCCCACGTCCGACAAACGTACCGCCACCATGGTCACCGGCCGGTCACTGGCAACACGCAGGTGCACGACCGGGGCACCGAGAATCTCGATCGGGGCCCGCAACGCCGAGCTGTCGAACACCAGGGAACCACCATCCTCCTCCCGCTGGTCATGGGGCAGATCGGGCGTCGCGGTGAACGAGCACCAGCGACCGGCGAACAGACCGACGGACAGTGGCGATTTCACATACAGCCGGCTGCGCCCGCTGGCGCTGCCGGGACGCCCGATGCGACCCAGACGCAATGGATGGCGCCGCAGTTCCACCCGTGTCGAAGGCCAGGACGATTCCCCCACCCAGCGACCCGGCCGCGTGCGCAGGTTGGTGCTGGGCGGCGCACTCTCCTGCATCCACACCCGCAACATGGGCTCCGCCTCGATGCCCGACTCCACGTCCTTGAGCCAGCGATCCCACCAGCGCAGCGCCTCGGAGAGAAAATCGATAGCCGGGCCCGGCTGCCCCTGGTGCGGGTACTTGTGCCCCCAGGGGCCAATCAGGCCCATGCGCGGCACGTCCAGGTTCTCGAGCAGGCGGAACACGGCATTGGAATATCCGTCCGCCCAGCCGGAGACGGCCATGACCGGGATCCGGATCCGTTCGTAGTGTTCATTGACTGATCCGTGTCGCCAGTACTCGTCCCGGTACTGGTGCTCCAGCCAGGGTTCCAGCCAGAATCCGCTGCGCTCCATGCGCTCGTGCCAGATCCGCCGCCAGTCGTCCCCCACCAGGCCCGGGTCCGGCGGCAGGGCGGTATGGCTGTACATGGTGGATGCCCAGGACAGATTGTCGGCCAACAGGCATCCACCCATGTAGTGCACGTCGTCGGTATACCGGTCGTCGGTGGAACAGGCCGTAACGATGGCCTGCAGCTGCGGCGCCTGCCTGGCGGCGAGCTGCAGCCCGTTGAAACCGCCCCAGGAGATCCCGATCATGCCGATGCGCCCATTGCACCACGGCTGCTCGGCCACCCAGCGCAGCAGCGCTTCCCCGTCCTCCAGTTCGCGTGGCAGGTACTCGTCCAGCAACAATCCCTCCGATTCACCGCTGCCGCGAAGGTCCACCCGCAGGCAGGCGTACCCGTGTCCGGCAAACCAGGCATGCATGACATCGTCCCGCAGCCGCGTGAATTCCCGCTTGCGGTAGGGAATGTACTCGACGATGGCAGGCACGGGGTCACCGTCGGCGCCCTCGGGGATCCACGCCCGCGCCGCCAGTCGGGTTCCGTCCGGCAGCGGTATCCAGAGATGTTCGATGGTCTTTACCGGAACCGGAAATTGTCGTGCGGTTTGCACCCGGCGTTCTCCTTTGTCTTCGAGCGGATGATTCTCCAGTGCATACCCGACTGTAGCGCACCAGAGCGGAGGGCAGCATCGCCAGGCGGCGATTATTGGAACACGCAGCGGGGGATGTTGTGGGGGATGCGGTTACGCCGCGGGCGACCGAGGGACTGATTCAGGAGGCTCTGATCGATTCGCATGGGACTCTGCAGAGCCTTCGAGCGCGCTGGCAAGGCGTTCGCAGGCATGCTGTAAAGCCAGAGTCCCATGCGAATCGATCAGTGTCTCCTTGACCTTCCCGGAACTGCGGACCCGGCTTTGCACCGGGCACTACGATGAGCACGACTCCATTGCGATCAAGCCCGGTCGAGGCCGGCGCACCTCCGGGCACGCCGGCATCATCCGCAGGCCCATTGCACGCGAGGTGGCACGCCGGGTCGATCCCTCGAACGGGGGCATTCGGTTGGGAGGCAACACGTATACCCTCCCACATTCGGGAGGGTGTCCGTGTGCCGGAGGTAGGAACTCAGTTCCGCTCGTACTCCGGCGCATCCTCCAGCGCTTCCTCGACGGCATCGACCCGGATGATCCACTCGTCGCCGTCCTCGTCACGCTGCAGCTCCACGGAGTCCCATTCCATGGCCACGTCCTTGGCGCCAATGCCGAGGAAGCCACCCACACCGATGACAACGCCGACCACCTGGCCGTCCTGATCAAGAATGAGATCACTGATCGAACCGATGGATTCATCATCGACCGTGCTGTGAACATCGTTGCCGATCAGATCGTCGGCGTAGATCGCCTGCGCCGGTTCACTGGACAGATAACCGCCGGCTCCCATGCCGTGGCCCTCGGCGGCGGCGGTGCCAAGACCCAGGGCGAATACGGGTGCCGTCAGGGCACCGAGGGCAATCAGATTCAAGGGTTTCATGATGTAACTCCTGGTTACCGTATGTACGTGAATGATCCCGCGGGAAGCTCTCCCTCGAAGCCCGCCCGCGCGCCTTGTTTCCGGGCTTCATGTGAAGTACGCACCACCATCGCCGGTAGTTCCGTCAGCGACTGTCGCAGCCAGGGGACAAGCGCATGCCGGGCAACGGTTGGCGCCGCCCGGCTTCTCCCGGGGGTGTCGGTGCTGACACGGGCACGATGCCGGTGGAGCCCCGGACGCAAGGGAGTACGCAGGGCTCAGGTGTACCCGTCAGGCAGGCCGGGTCCGGGAGGAAATCAGGCCGGCAGGCGCTGCAGCGCCTGATTCACCAGCTCTGGCCAGGACTCCGGGGTCAGCTCTTGAAACCCGACCCCGGAAGGCGCGGCGCTGGAGACCACCAGATCCGGCGCGAGCCCCCGCAGCAGGCGCAGACTCTCCGCCAGGGGTTCCCGTTCGCTGTAGCCGGAGATGTACCCCGCCCTCCAGCGCCCCTCCCGGTCGAGAAAGAGGGTATCCCCCGTGAACAGGTAGGTCTTCCCCGTCGCCGACCGCACCCGGAAGCAGGTGCTGCCCGGGCTGTGTCCGGGCGTGGGGATGACCTCGATGCGCCCCCCGTGCCACTCCCGCTCATCGAAGAGGATGTCCGGTAGGCAGTACCTGGCAAAGGATTCCCGCTCGCGGATGTGGCCGCCCAGACGGGCCCGGAATCGTTCCCGGATCGTGCGGATGGTGTCTCCGAGTTCGTCCTGGTGACTCAGATAGTGCAGTTGGACGCCGCCGAGTTCCGCCATCGCATCGATCTCGCCGGCATGCCCGGTATTGTAGAAAAGCACGTTGCCTTCGTCCGCGGCGAACAGGTAGGCATGCGTGGTCAGTCCAGGCATGGGGTCGTACGGTGCAGTTTCCCACAGATCGGTCTGAATCTGTCGCATGACGGACTCCGGTTCGCATGGCGATCAGGCAACGGTAAGACATCAAGTAATATTGAGGTCAATACCCGATCCGCGTCGTTGTATCCCGCAACCGATATTCACGGGTGCCGGCGCCCCGGCAGGGAGCGTCACGCCCGGACCGGCCGTACCTCGATGCTGCCGACCCGGGCGGAGGGAAACTCGGCTGCGACCCGCAACGCCTCGTTCAGGTCCCGTGCCTCGATATACAGGAAACCGGCAAGGTATTCCTTCGTCTCGATGAAGGGGCCGTCGGTGACGGCAACCCGGCCATCACGGGTGCGCACCGTGGTGGCGGTCTCCACCGGCGCCAGGGGCGCCCCCGCCACCAGTACGCCGCTCTCGCGCAGCGCTGCCTCGTGGGCGATGCACTCCGAATGGTCCGGACTGTCCGGATGGCTCCCGGCAAACAGCTTGTCTTCCTCGCCGTAGATCAGGCAGAGATACTTCATCGCTTTCTCCCATTGTCCAGGTTCCAGGAAACGCTGTACCAGCCCTTCAGAACATAGTCGGCCGCCTCCGGTGAGGATCGACCAGCCCGCCACGCGAACCTGACCGCTTCCCCGGCATCCCCGTCCGCTCGGGACGCGTCCCTTCCGACGGCACAGTACTTTCCCTATACTCAGGGGTCGCTTTCCAGACCAAAGCCACTGATTCGGGAGTTGCCTGCAATGTCCGAGACCAACGAGCGGAAGAAGCGCACCATCGGCGAGATCCGGGAATCCAAGCAGACCGGGGAAAAGATGGTCTATACCTCGGTGCCGGATTACACCTCCGCGAAGTGGGCGGAGATGGCCGGCGTCGACGTGTGCGTTGTCGGCGACAGTCTGGCGATGGTGGCCCACGGCCACACGTCCACGATCCCGGCGACCATGGAAATGATGGTCATGCATGCCCTGGCTGTACGCCGTGGCGCACCCAACACCTTCGTGCTCGGCTGCATGCCCTACCAATCCTACAACACCGTGGACCGGGCCCTGGTGAACGCAACCCGCTTCATGCAGGAAGCCGGGTGCGACGCCGTCAAGCCCCAGGGCGGCAAGAGCCAGGCGCATATCCTGCGCGCCCTGGTGGAAGCGGGCATCCCCACCGCCTCGCACATCGGGCTGACGCCGCACACCATCGCCATGTTCGGCGGCTTCAAGGTGCAGGGGCGCACCGCGGAGGCGGCGATGAAGATCCTGGAGGATGCCCTGGCGATCCAGGACGCCGGGTGTTTCATGCTGGAGTTCGAGGCGGTACCCGCACCCATTGCCCGGGCGATTTCCGAACAGCTGGAAATCCCGACGATCGGTATCGGCGCCGGCGCCGGAACCGACGGCCAGATCCTGCTTTCCTACGATCTGCTGGGGGTGTTCACGGACTTCAAACCCAAGTTCACCAAGCGATTCGCCAACCTGACCGAGGTCGCGGTCAAGGGCCTCGAGCAATACGTCAACGACGTCAAGTCGGGAACGTTCCCCGACGACGACCACAGCTACGGCGTCCGGGAGGGGGAATACGAGCGGTTCCTCGATCTCATCGAAAAGCGGCGTCAACACTGAACCCGGGGAAGGACGGACCGGTGCGGCACTCAGACGCCGCCCGGTGCCGCAACCGCGTCGGCAAGCCAGTCCCACAGGCAGCGCGCGTAACTGCGGGGCGTGCAGACCTCGAAACAGTCCGCCGCCCGCGCATACAGTATGATCGGAATCTCCCGATAGGCGGTCGGGGCGCCACGGCCGGGGGGCCAGGCGGCGGGATGCAGGTCGAGATCAACACCGCTCTGCAGGATGTCGGCGGCACCGGGCCCTTCCAGGCGCAGCCGGAACCAGCCGTCCCTGACATCCACGATCAGCGGATCCACGTTGCCGGGTGCTGTCTCGATCCGCTGGCGCCCGGCAGCCGTCATATCGCCAATGACCAGCCACGCGCCCGGCCCCAGGGGAATCCGCGTCACCACGACATCCCCCGCGGGCAGTTCGTCCACCCCCTCCAGCCAGGTCATCTCCGCTGGCGGCGGCACGTACAGCCGCTCACCCTGGTGCCCATGGACGTCCCGATCCCGTCCAGTCAACGGCGATTGCCGCCACGCCGATAGTTCATCCCGGCGTTCCCCGCCCGGACCGCGCGTCGGTACATGTTCGCGACCGCTGCCCTCACCCACGCATGCGCTCTCCCTTGGGATCATGAAAGACCGGAGCGGTCACCCGCACGGCCACGTCCTGCCCGGTGACCGGGGAACAGGCCCGCACAGTACCCTCCTCCGGAACGCCGGCGATGAACCCCAGAGCCACATGCCGGTCGAGCACCGTACTGTACCCGGGAGATGTGATCCGGCCGCAGCTTGCGCCGGGACCGCCGGAACCGGTGCCGTCCAGCAACTGTGCCCCTGCGGGAATCGGTTGCCTGCCGTCAACGGCGACAAAGCCGGCCAGCCGCGGCCGCTGCGGATCCGTGAAGCCGGGTCTTTCCAGCGACCGGACGCCCACGTAGTCGCCATCCCGGCGAATCATCCGCTCCAGGCCCAGGTCCATTGGCGTCACGCGACCGTCGATCTCGAGCCCGATCAGCAGATGGCCCTTCTCGATACGCATGTAATCCATGGCCTCCAGGCCGTAGGAACATATCCCCAGGGGTCGACCCGACTGCAGCAGCCGGTCCCAGAGCGCCGAACCATGATCCGCCGGCACGGCGATTTCGTAGGCCAGCTCGCCGGAGAAACTGAGGCGGAACAGGCGCACCGGCACCCCCTCCAGCCGCGTCTCCAGCACGGCCATGAAGGGCAACGCTGAATTGCTCACATCCAGCGGATGAAACACACCGGAGAGCAGTTCACGACTGCGCGGCCCGGCCAGGGCAATCATTGCCCACTGGTCGCTCACCGGCACGATGCGGACGATCATTTGCGGACGCACCACCTGGTGCTGAAACTCCAGGTGCGCGAGCACGGCTGCGGCATTGGCCGTGGTGGTGGAGAGCAGGAAATGGCCTTCCCCAAGGCGTGTGATGGTGCCGTCGTCGAACACGCAGCCATCCTCCCGCAGCATGACACCGTATCGCGCCCGTCCGACCCGCAGACTGCTGCAGCGATTCATGTAAATGCAGTCGAGAAACGCGGCGGCGTCCCGCCCGGAAACCTCGATCTTGCCCAGGGTCGAGACATCCGCCATGCCGACATTGCCGCGCACGTTGGCCGCCTCGGCCTTCGCCGCGGCCACCACGTCCGTTCCGTGGCTGCGGTAGTATCTCGGACGCAGCCATAATCCGGCGGGGATGAACTCCGCCCCATCGCGCTGGTGGATGGCGTGGAGCGGGGATCGCCGCAGCGGGGCCAGACGCGCCTCCGCTTCGCGACCCGCCAGGGCGGCCAGCGGTACCGGCGTGTACGGCGGGCGGAACGTGGTATGACCGACCTCCTCAACGGTCAGCCCCAGGCGGTCGGCAACCAGGCGCATGCCGTTGACGTTGCTCGTACGCCCCTGATCCGTACCCATGCCCAGGGTGGTATAGCGCTTGACGTGCTCAATGGAGCGGTAGCCCTCCGCCAGGGCCTGCTCGATGTCGCGGACGGTGACATCGTTCTGCAGATCGACAAAGCACCTGCCAGCCCGGAGTCCGGCGTCGAAATCACGGGGCGCATGCACCGCTTCCCCGCCATCCGCGGGTTCCACGGTGGATACCCGGTCACCACCGGGAGGCGCCAGACCCGTATCCTCCAGTGCCTGGACCGCGACCCTCTCACCTTCCTCCAGGGCGCCGGCAAGGCCAGGTGTGCCGTTACAGGCGCCGGCACGGTACAGCCCTCCGGCGCCCTGCGCCCCGTCCGGTACCGGCGCACCCCGGTTCGCATCGAACCGGGCCTTCGCACCGTCGTGCATGTAGAGGTGCATCGTCGGCGTCCAGCCCCCGGACACGCACAGCAGATCACAGCGGATACGATGCCGCTCGCCGCCGGTGTGAACGGTCACGCCGCGGACCCGGTGACGCCCACGGACACCGGCGATACGTGCCCCGGCCAGCACCGGCACGCCCCCGGGGCATCGGGTCGGCGGCGCATCGCGGACATCCGCCACAGCCGCCACGTCGACGCCGGCCTCCAGCAATGCCTCGACGGTCTGCCAGGTACTGTCGTTGTTGGTGACGATCACCGCCCGCCTGCCCGGCACCACGCCGTAACACCGTATGTAGCGGCGCACCGCCCCGGCCAGCATGATGCCGGGGCGGTCGTTGTCGGCAAAGAGCAGCGGGCGTTCCACCGCTCCTGCCGCCAGCACGCTGCGCCGTGCCCGCACGGCATAGCGCACGCTTCCCGTAGTGGAGGCGCGCAGCAGATCGAACCGGCCATGGCGGAAGCGGGCGACGGCGCGCGTGCGGGCCAGTACCCGAACGTGCTCCATGGCCGAAAGGTCGGCAACCGCCTGCTCCGCCCAGCGGTACGCCGGGAGGCCGGCCACTCGGGCGGAGGATTCAAGCAGTGAACCACCGGGCGTCTGCCCGGCGTCGGCAAGAATCACCCGTGCCCCGCTCCGGGCAGCAGCGCATGCGGCGGCAAGACCCGCCGGGCCCGCACCGATGATCAGCAGATCGCAGTGGATATGGCGCGTGTCATGGCGTTCCCCACACGCATGCCGGGGCGAGCGCCCAAACCCCGCCATGCGCCGGAGAATGCGCTCATAGAACGGCCAGCCCCGACGAGGTGCCATGAAAGTCTTGTAGTAGAAGCCGGCACCCAGCATCGGAGCCAGGAGACCGGCTGCCGCTCCCAGGTCCCAGCGGACCGAAGGCCAGCAGTTCTGACTGCGGGCCTCCAGCCCGGCGTACAGGGGCTGTTCGGTGGCACGGATATTCGGCGCGTGGTTTCCGGGCGGTCCTACCTCCACCAAGGCGTTCGGCTCCTCGACGCCGGCGGACATGATGCCGCGGGGCCGGTGATACTTGAAGCTCCGCCCCACGACACGGACTCCGTTCGCCAGCAGTGCGGAGGCGAGCGTGTCTCCGGCATACCCCTGCAACCGCCGGCCATCAAAAGTGAACCACAGGGGCTCGTCCGGGTTCACGAGCCAGCCATCGTCGGCGCGGCAGGGCTGGGTCACGGCTGCCCTCCCCCCGAGCCGACGGGCTCTTCCACGGCGATGATGTCGTTGCTCACCGTATCCCGGACGACAACCAGCCATTGCCGGCAACCCAGCTGGTGGTACCAGTACTCCTGATGACGGCCCACCGGATTGTCCCGTTCATAGAGCCAGGCGTACCACTCCGCATCGGACAGCGACGCCGGATTCCCCGGGCGCGGTGCGCTGGCATCGCCACCGTAGGCGAACTCCGCGCCGGACCGCTCGCCGCAGTAGGGGCAGCATAGGTACATCAGACTCACCTCCTGCAACACGTCATCAGTGATAGAGCCAGGGCCGCGGGCCATGGCCTTCCTCCGCCACCAGATGCCCGCTTGCGAACCGCTCGAGGGCGAAAGGAGCCGCCAGCGACGGCACCCGGTCCGTGGCGATCATGTGGGCCAGCGACTCCCCCACCGCCGGGGTCGCCTTGAAGCCGCCGTAGCACCAGCCGGCATTGATGTAGAGCCCCCCTATACCGGTCTTCGACAGGATCGGACTGCCATCCATGGACATATCGACCACACCGCCCCAGGTGCGCATGAGGGCCAGCCGGCCGAAGGCCGGAAACAGCGACTGGCAGGCCCGTGCCATCGCCTCCACGGGAAACGGATCACCGCGGGTGGAGGCGGTGTTGTAGCCATCCAGGTCACCGCCAAGCACCAGTTCGCCCTTGTCCGTCTGGCTGATGTAGAAGTTCACCTGACCATGGGTCACCACGGTATCCAGCACCGGCTTGACCGGCTCGGTGACGTCCGCCTGCAGCAGATGGTTCTCCAGCGGCAGACGCAGGCCCGCCATGGCGGCCAGGCCGCCGGTGCCGGCCGCAGCGGCGAGGGCCAGGCGCCGGGTGCCAATCCGCCCCCGGCTGGTGCGCACACCGACGACTTCCCCGGTCCGGGTCTCGATGCCGGTGACTTCGCAGTTCTGTACCACGTGCACCCCAAGGGCCGCAGCCGCACGGGCGTACCCCCAGGCGACGGCATCGTGCCGTGCCGTACCGGCACGTCGCTGCAGCATGCCGCCGACCACCGGGAAGCGGGTGTCGGTGCCGGTATCGAGTAGGGGAACCCGATGCCGGAGCTGGTCGCGGTCAAGCAGCTCCGCGTCGACGCCGTCCACTGCCATGGCGTTGCCCCGCCGTGCCAGGTCATCCATCTGCGCCGAGCTGTGGGCCAGGTTGATGACACCACGCTGACTGAACATCACGTTGAAATTGAGCTCCCTGCTCAACCCCTCCCACAAGTGCAGGGCGCGATCCGTCAGCGCCCTGCGGGCCGGATGGAAATAGTTGGAGCGCACGATGGTGGTGTTGCGGGCGACGTTGCCGCCACCGAGCCAACCCTTGTCGATGACGGCGACCCGGGTCATGCCGTGGTTTCTTGCCAGGTACCAGGCGGTGGCCAGTCCGTGCCCCCCGGCGCCGACGATCACCGCGTCGTAGCCCCTCTCCGGCTCCCGGTCCGGGAGCGCTTCGGGCCAGCGCCGCCGGAACAGCCCATGCCGCAACAGTGCCAGTGCCGAGTACCGGTTCATGACGGCCTATCCCGGGTAACCCAGCAGGAGCCGGGGCAGGAAGAGAGCGATCGACGGCACGTAGGTGACAAGTACCAGGGTCGGCAGCCAGGCAAAGGCGATCATGCGCAGCGTGGGCACGAGCATTTCCTCCAGCCGTGCCCCGTTGATGCTGCCGGCCAGGTAGAGCAGCGGCGCCGTCGGCGGCGTCACGTTCCCCATACCGATATTCACTCCCATGATCGCGGCGAAGTGAATGGGATCGACGCCGAACTGGGTGACCACCGGCAGCAGAATGGGCGTAGTCAGCAGTACGGCGCTGGTGTCGTCCATGAGCATGCCGATGATGATCATGAATGCGTTGATCATCAGCAGGATCACCAGCGGGTTGGTGGACACCTCGGCGAGCACCGACAGGATGGTTCCCGGCACGTCCTCCATGATGAACATGCGGCTCAGCATGGCGATGCCCAGCAGCATGATCATGATGGTACCGGTACGCATGGCGGAGCCGATCACCGTGTCGAAGAAGGAGCGTACGGTGAACTCCCGGTAGACAACGAAGCCGATCACGATGGCATAGAGCACCGCCACCCCGGCCGCCTCCGTCGGCGTCATCACGCCGGAGTAGATGCCGCCCAGGATCACCACCGGCATCAGCAGCGCCGGCAATCCGTTCCAGCTGCTGCGCAGGAAGGCGGTGGCGGTCTCGCGCCCAGCCCGCGGCTGGCTCAGGGCAATGTCCGGATTGCTGCGCAGGGAGAGGATGTTCACCAGCGCCAGCAGCGCCATCACGACCAGCCCCGGCCCCACCGTGGCGAGGAAGGCCGCGGCGACCGACACCTGTCCCAGCCAGGCATAGACAATCATCAATCCGCTGGGCGGGATCAGGATCCCCAGCACCCCGGCATTGGCGATCAGTGCGGCGGAATGCCCTCTGGGATAGCCTGCCCGGTCCAGGCGCGGCAGCAGCACGGTGCCGATCGCGGAGACGGTGGCCGAGGTGCTTCCGGAGATTGCACTGAAAAGCCCCGAACCGACGACGCCGACCACACCGAGACCGCCCTTCACCCGGCCAAGCAGAGTGTCGGCTATATCGATCAGTCGGTTGGCGATGCCACCCTGCTGCATCAGGCCGCCGGCGAGAATGAACAGCGGGATGGTCAACAGAATGATGGAGCTGACCTGGCCCACCGAGTACGGGAGCAGAAAGCTGGGATCGTAATCGCCGGCCCAGATCAGGAACACGGCGCCCAGCAGGAATGCAAAGGCCACCGGAATGCCGGTGAGCAGGCCGATCACGATCAGCAGGAATGCGATCAGCGGATCCATTCACTCCACCTGTTGCCGCCGCATGCGCCGGGCCAGCGTCATGCCCGCGTTGATCACGTCCACCAGTGCGTAGAGGCACATCAGCAGAAAACTCGCGAGCACCGCACTGTGGGTGACGCTCAGCGGGATTTCGTGGACAGTGGAGCGCGGCCCCGTCTGCAGCCCCCAGACCAGCCAGTCATACGCCCAGTAGGCCAGCAGCAGGCAGAGCGCGAGGGTGATCAGCCGGGTCGCGAAGCGGAGGCCTTCCCGCGCCAGCGGGCTTTTCAGGTGCTGCGGGATCACGTCACTGGTGATATGTTCCCCCCGGCAACTGGCGTAGGAGGCACCGAAGAAGAACAGCCAGACGCCAACAAAGACCACGACCTCCTCGATGCCGTACAGCCCCATGCCGAGCACGTAGCGCAGGAAGACCGCGGCGCAGATGAGCGCCACCACGACCAGACTGGTGAGCACCAGGATGCAACGCTGCGCCAGTCGCAGTACGCGGTCGACGACAGCAAGGGTGTCAGAGGTGGGGGTTGCCATGCGAGTCGGGCGCCACATTCGAGGCCGGAACGGAGACGGCCGTGCGCCCGCATCGCGGCACACGGCCGAAGCCGCGCCCCGTCACCTACCGGGCGAACTCCTCGCTGATCTCGGTGATGAAGTCGCTACCGAATCGCTCTTCCAGGCGTGGCCAGACATCGCCGCGCACATGCTCTGCCAGCAACTGCAATTCCTCATCGGAGAGGGTCGTCACCTCCACTCCGGCGTCGCTGAGCCGCTCCAGGTACTCGGCATCCTCCTCGCGACTCGCTTCGAAACTGCCCTCGCTGTACTCGCGAACCGCCGCACCGATGATCTCCCGGTCTTCTTCCGAGAGGGACTCCCAGCGGTCCTCGTTGATGAAGAAGGAGGTTGCCTCGTAGAACATGTTGTAGGCAATGAAATGATCGATCACGTCGCGGAAGGCGGAGTAGTTCAGGTTGGCCGAACCCCCGATCCAGCCGTCGACGACTCCGGTCTGGACGGCGGAATAGGTGTCGGCGTAGGGCAGTGTGTTCGGGCGGAAGCCCAGTGATTCCGCCAGCAGCTCCGCCGGGCGGAACGGCGCCACCCGGACCAGCTGGCCCTTGTCCGCAGCGGGCTCGAAGGCATTGTCCGGCATTTCCGTCGAACCCAGACCGATAAAGCCTTCGCCGAAGAACCCGAGGAAGCGCACGCCCACTTCGCCATGGAACTCCCGCATGCGGTCATACAGGAAACTACCTTCACCGAAGACCTCGGCCGCCTCGGCATGATCCTGGGCGATGTAGGGCAGCCACTGCGCCTCGATGCGGGCGTCGTGTTCGGCCGGAGCGCTGATCAGCGCCATATCCACCGTGCCGCGCATGACCTCATCGTAGATCAGCGTGTAGTCGCCGAGCTGTCCGGCGGGGTGAAGCCGGAACGTGATCCGGCCGTCGGTTTCCTCCTCGATCCGCTCGGCGATAGCCTCGATCGCCCGCGTTCCCTGGTGGTCTGCCGGGTGCTGGCCGGCAAACCGCAGGGTGACTTCCTCCGAGGCGGACACCTGAACGGTGGACGCACCCAGCAGCAACCCGACGGTGCCGGCGATGAACATGGAAGAACGCGATTTCGTGTACATGGGTACCCTCCGTTGGGCTGCGCCGACTGATCCCGGGAAGTGCGGCCAGACCGGGGCCTACAACTTCCCTTTTCACTTGGATCCAAGCGTAGTAGACGCTTTCCGGAACTGTCAACGCGATCACGGAGAACGCGTAGCCAGTCTACGCATTTCGGACCGGTATCCCATTGGCAAAATAGAAAATTATTCTGGAAGAAAGAAGAAGACAGACACCACTGCCGCGCGTTTCGCACTGGTCGGTTGGATACAGGAAGGATTCCCTGCCGCTACGACCCGCCAGGGTCTCCGTCAGCCCTCATGGCACCTGGATTGCGGCCGACCGGACTCGGCGTGCATGGCCCGGCGCATGCGTTCGACACTCATGGAGATGGCGTTCCGGCGGACGAGCCCCAGGGCGCGAATGTCCCGGTGCCGCATGGCTTCCACGAGGGCGTCGATCTCCCCCACCACGGCATCGATTTCCTCGTCCCAGTTCATCGAGGCGATGGTCGCATGGGCGATGCGCACGATCTGGAAGTACAGTTGCATGATGATCTCGCGTGCCCGGTCGTTGGCGATCAGGTTCGCCAGTTCGGCCTGCATTTCCAGATGCAGCATGCCGAAGGGCTCGAGATCGTACTCGCCGCGCAGTTCCTCGAATCGGCGGCGGATATCCAGCAGCACCCCGGCACGCTCCCACCAGCGGGGAATGGGGGAGAGCTGTTCGATATTCTCCGCCAGGATCATGCGCAGGGTGTAGACATCCCGGGCGGAGTCGAAATCGTAGCTGGTGACCACCGTCTGCACGCCCTGGCGCCGCTCCGCCAGGCGTTCGATCTCCAGGCGGTGGAGAGCCCTGCGGATCGGGGTCCTGCTGACCCGGAACTCCTGGGCCAGGCGCTGCTCGCTGAGCTTGGTCCCGGGCGGGTAATGCAGCAGGCAGATCCGGTTGCGCAGGCAGCGGTAGATCTCCTCGGTGCGGCGTTGCGCTGCGCCGGCCGTGTTACGGTCGCTGGATTGTTTATCCTCAGGCAGTTGCCGGCGCGCCACGCGAACTCCTCTCGACGTTGCCTTGTCCATCCCGGAAGCTGCCCGTACTCTCGGTCAGAACGAAACCCGTTGCAAGGGGCCAGCCCATCCCCCGGCGCCGTTGCCATTGCCGGTGGTTGTACTATGCTCATTCATGCTCCGGCGGCGGATCGGCGGCCACGCGGCAGGAGTGCCTGCCATGCGCCATGCCAGCAGGTTGTCCCACGGCCGCCCCCGGGAGTGAACCGACATGTTCGCCTGCTTCGATCAGCGGCGCGGATTGAGCGCCAATTGCATACGCACCGGAACCCGAACCCTTGCCGGCAGCATCTTCGCTCTCACCGCCTGCCTTGCCGGCGCGGAGACAACGTACGGCCCGTCCGTCGCCCTGGGGGACGGCATGGCCCGGGTCTACCTGGTCACCGAGGACGAGGTCCCGGTCGAACTGGGCGTAGCGCTCGACGACGCCTTTCTCTCCGCCCTGCCGGCGGACGGCGAGCCTCACGGCATCGTCATGCCCGATGGCCGCAGCACGTTCGAGTACATGCTGGAAATGCCGGCCGGCCACGGCACACCCTTCCAGCACGTGACCCTCGACTGGAACCCATCCGGACACGAACCGGACGGCATCTACGATCTCGCCCACCTGGACATCCACTTCTACGTGATCAGCGTCGAGGAGCGCCTGGCCATCGACCCGACGGACCCGGAGTTCCCGGAGAAGGCCCGGCGGCTGCCGGACGCAGCCTACCTCCCCGCGGGCTACGTCGATCCCGGCGCACCCCCGGTGCCGATGATGGGGCTGCACCTGGTGGACCCCGCATCCCCGGAACTGCACCCCGACCACCCGGAGCCGTTCACGTACACATTCCTCTACGGAAGCTGGGATGGACGCCTGATCTTCCTCGAACCGATGGTCACGACGGAATACCTGCGGACGAAGCAGCCGATGACCCGCGACGTCCCGGTTGCCGCACACTACCAGCCACCGGGGTATTACCCGGGGGCCTACAGCATCCGTTGGGATGAACACGCGGGCGAACACCGCATCGCGCTGAACGATCTGCAGTGGCGATAGGAGGCCGCCGGATCCGCGCACGATCAGGGGAACGGCAACCCCGCCGTAGCGCGGTGCACCGGCCGGGGGTCAGAGACGCTCGATGGCGTCCAGTACCGCGGCGCTGCGCCAGATATCCGCGTACTTGGCGCGCAGATCGAACAGGTTGGCCTCGTGGGGCGCCTGTTCCCTGTCTCCCACGGCATCCTCGATCACCAGTGGACGAAAACCGTGCTGGAGGCAGTCGACGGCGGTGGCCCGCACGCAGCCACTGGTGGTCAGGCCGGTGATCAGCAGCGTGTCCACGTCCAGTGCTTGCAGGGTGGACGCCAGGGAGGTGCCGAAGAACGCGCTGGCGTACTGCTTGACCACCACGGTTTCCGCCTCCCGGGGCTCGAGCCCGGAGGCGAAACAGGCCAGTTCAGAGCCTTCCTCGAAGAGCTTGAGTTCCGGCAGCTTGCGCATGAACAGGCCGCCATCCGGAGCGCCGCGGCCGTAGTGGACACGGGTCCACACCACCGGTTTGTTCCACTTGCGCCAGGCTTCCAGCAAGCGGGCGGCTACATCCCTCTCCTTCTCCACCCGGGCATAGAGCGGCGAGTCGGGGTGAAAATAGGCCTCGGCGAAATCGACCAGCAGCAGCGCCGCGCGGCGGCCGGGACCGAGTTCGCGATCATACCCGAGCGGACGTTCCTCCACCGTGCACCTCCACTGTCATGCGGTCCTGCGGCTGGCGTCGTTGTTCAGGGATTCCCGGATGACGTGCCGCGCCGCAATGACATGGCTTTTCATCACCGCGGCGGCCCATTCCCCGTCGCGCTTCCCGAACGCGGCGATCAATTCGGAATGATGGTTCATGCTGCGTTGCACGTCCTCGTCCGCGTACCGGTTGAACGTGCGCAGCACCAACGGCATCTCCACCAGTCCGGCGAGGGTGCGTTCCAGCTTGTCGTTGCCGGCGGCGGCTACGATGGTACGGTGAAACTCGCCGTTGAGTTCGGCGATCCGGTCGATCGCATCCTTTCCCGAGAGCCGCCATTGCCGGCGCATCTCCTGGTCGAGTTCCCGCAGCCGGGCAAGATCCCCGAGCGAGAGTTCCGTTGCCGCGAGTTCCGCGGCCTTGCTCTCCAGCAGCGCGCGGATCTCGTAGGTCTGGACGACATCGTCGGTCCCCCAGGAGGCCACGCGTACCCCCTGGTTCTGGACAAAGACGACCAGACCCTCCGCACTCAGACGGCGCAGCGCCTCCCGCACCGGTGTCCGGCTGACGCCGAGATCCTCCGCCAGGGCCTCCTCCTTGAGATGGGTGCCCTGGGCGTAGTCACCACCGACGATCCGCCGCTTGAGTTCCGCATAGGCCCTGTCCACGGTGGTTCTGGCCATGCTCCCCGTCCTCCCTTGCGTGCGCCTTCAGTTCAGGAAATCTTCATGCCACGGCTGGTCGTCGGCACCCGACCAGCAGGGCTCGTCCTGGAGGCGCCCGAGATACGCCGCAAGGCCCGGATACCGCTCCTGGTCCAGCAGTTCCAGCCTGCTGCACACCGCCAGGCGCGAGCCCATTGCCAGGTCCGCCATTCCCATCACTGAACCGGCAAGCCACGGCTGCCCGTCCAGAATACGCTCCGCTGCGGCGAACAGCGGCTCCAGCTGCAGGCGTGTCGTTTCGATCAATGCCGTATTCTCCGGTTGTTCGAAGACCGCCTGGAGGCTGTTCAGGTATCCGCGGTTGGCGGTCCGCCGGGAGAGTGCCGCCAGGGCCTCATCCCAGCTACTGAAGCGCTGTCGCAGCCGCTTCCTGCCGACGGTTTCGTAGACCGCCGGCCGCATGAGCCGGGCAAGCTCCCGCTCCACTACCATCCATTTCCGCGCCGCGATTGCCACGCGACCGGAGGAGACGTCCGGAAGCACGAGCAGGCCCTGCTCCGCCAGGTACTCGAGGATCAGGTGCGAGTCGTACACCGTCGCCGCCCCGTCACGGTAGGTCGGCACGACACCGGTCGGGTTCAGTGCCAGATAGGCTTCCGACTTCTGGTCAAGCAGACCGAGATCGATGCGCACACGCTGGTAGCGCACGTCACCCAGCCAGAGAGCCATGCGCACCCGCTTTCCGGCGGGGCTCAGTTCGGCGTCGTAGAGGATCGGTATCATGGTAGCCACTCCGGTTCAGCCCCGCACCAGTTCCGGCAGCATCAGCGCCAGGGAGGGGAAGACGATCAACAGCCCGATCATCACCATCATCATCAGCAGGAAGGGAAACGCGCCGACAACCACGTCGCGGAAACTGCCGCCGCGACGCACGGACTGCACCACGAAGAGATTGACTCCAATGGGGGGCGTGATCAGCGCCGCCTCGATCAGGATCATGAACAGGACGCCGAACCAGATGGGATCATAGCCCAGCGCCACCACGATCGGCACCACGATGGGTGTGGTTGCAATCATCATGGAGATCGTCTCCATGAAACAGCCCATGAGGAAGTACACCACAATGATGGCAAGGAGCACATGGATCGGTTCCCAGCCCAGTCCGTGTACCAGGCTGACAAGCGCATCGGTCAATCCGATGTTGGAGATGACGAAGTTGAGGAAATAGGCGGCCAGCACGATCAGCATGACCATGCAGGTGGTGCGCATGGTCCCGTGGAAGACCTCAAGCAGCACGCGGATACTGAGCGCCCCCCGCCAGGCGGTGGCGGCAAGGGCACCCAGCACCCCCAGGGAGGCGGCCTCCGTCGGTGTCGCGAGGCCGGCATAGATCGAGCCCACCACCAGCAGGAACAAACCGATGGGAGTCAGCAACCCCACCAGCCCCTTCAGCCGGACCCCCAGGGGTGGAGTTTCCCTGCGCTCTCCGCTCCAGTCGGGCCGCGCCAGGCAGGCCAGCAACACCACCAGGGCGAAGAGGCTCGCCAGCACCAGCCCGGGAATGAGGGCGGCCAGGTATAGCGCCGTTACCGAGGCGTCGGCCAGAACGCCGTACAGGATCATATTGATGCTTGGCGGTATCAGGATGCCCAGGGTGCCACCGGCGGCAACGGACCCCAGGAACAGCCGCGGATTGTATCCGTAGCGCGCGATGTTGGGCACGGAAATGGTGCCGACCGTTGCGGTGGTGGCGACACTGGAGCCGGATGTCGCCGAGAACATGGCGCAGGCGGCGATGTTGGTGTGCATCAGGCCACCGGGCACCCGCCGCAGCCACTGATCCAGGGCGCGGTACATCTCGTCCGTTACCCCCGAGCGCAGCAGCAACTCCCCCATCATGATGAACAGGGGAATGGCCACCAGCAGGAACTGGGTGCTGGCACTCCAGGCGACATCTCCGAGGGCATCGGTGAGCGGGAAGAACGCGTAGAGTTCGGACAGCGTGAGACCGACGATGGCCAGGGTGGCGGCGACCGGGATGCTCAACAGGATGAGCACCGTCACCAGCAGCGCGGCGAGGGCGATCATCGCCGCTCACCCCGGTGATCCGCCCGGGCCTGGCTCTCCTCCAGCGACTGCACCGCGTAGGATCCGGGAATCCCGACCGCTCGCTCCACCTCCCGCGGCTGTCCCCGCAGCAGGCCCACCAGGGCCCGCAGCAGCAGCCAGACACAGGAGAAGAGGAACAGCGTCAGGCCCGAGGCCCAGAGCATCTGGGGGCCGGCAAGCGGCAGCCGCAGGCCCGTAGCCGATCGCGACCCCCGGTCGAAACTCTCCAGGGCCAGGTCCCATGCGTACCACGCCAGAACGGCCGCCAGCCATATCAGTGCCAGAATCGAGACAATGTCCAGGATCAGGCGCAATGCGCGGGGGAACATGGTGTAGAGGACGTCGATGCGGATATGGCTGCGCGCCATGGCGGCGGACGAGAACCCCAGGGCAACCGCGATGGCAAAGGCGTACCGGGTCAGCTCGAAGCTCTCCAGGTAGGTAGCGCCGAACAGCCGCCGGGTGATTACATCCAGCGAGACGGCAAAGGCGGACAGCAGGATAAGACCACCGCCGACATAGCTGAGCCAGATCCCGACCCTGCGTCCGGGATCCGTCGGCGTCTCTTCCTGGTCGCGAGACATCTCCTGGTCCTGCCCTTCCGGCATGGTGTCAATGCACTCCCGCTTCGCCGCTCAGGGCCTGACCTCCCAGGTTTTCCGCGGCGGCGACTTGATCTCGATCTGAACACAGTCCTCCAGCGCCTCGCTGTAATGGTCAACGCCGACAGGGTGGATCCAGGAGGTGCCCGGCTCGGCGATGAACTCCTCGTCGCCGATGATCACCCGCATCCGTCCACTGATCAGGTACCCCGCCGATTCGTGGTCGTCGTGCCGGTGAAGGGGATCCACGAGCCCCGCCTTGCGCTTCACCTCCAGGATCAGAAGCGCGTCGGTGACGTGCATCACCCGCACCTCGACCTCGCCCCGGGGGGCGACACCCTCGACGGATGCCAGCTTCTCCGGGGTCACATCACGGGAATGGGAATGATAACCTGGGGTCTTCTCCATCATGCGGGACACGGTGTACCTCCGTTCTTCTGCAACGCCTTCCGCGAACGCCACCAGGGCAGCATCCGCCCTCCGACCGACCGCCCGAGGATCCTGCCCACCAGGTCGACGGCTTCCACCAGCGCGTCCTGGTTGACCCCGGTTTCGTAGCCGCACTGGTGCAGCATCAGCACCAGGTCTTCCGTGGCGAGATTGCCCGACGCGCCGGGCGCGAAGGGACAGCCGCCGAGCCCCGCGATGGAGCTGTCGAAACGCCGCAACCCCGTCTGGACGGCGGTCCAGGCCAGGGCCAGGCCAAGAGCCCGGGTATCGTGCAGGTGAACGACCAGCTGCCCGCCGCCGTACGCCTCCACCAGGCTCCGGAACAGCTCGCCGGCGTCCGCCGGGTTGCCGGCGCCGATGGTATCGGCGATGCAGACCTCGTCGGCGCCGTCGGCCAGCAGTCTTCCCGTCAGATCCCGCACGCGGCCGGCGGCCACGTCGCCCTCGTAGGGGCACCCGCAGGCCGCGGCCACATAGGCCCGCACGATGACACCGTCAGCCTTCGCCGCCGCGATGACCTCCCGCGCCACCTCCAGCGCCCGGGCGGTATCCATGCCGATGTTGCGTTCATTGAGCGTGTCGGTCGCCGCCAGCACCAGCGCGATCTTGCCGGCACCCACCGCCGCGGCCCGGCGGTAGCCCGCCATGTTCGGCACCAGCCCCATGTACTGGTGATCGCCGTCCGCGGACACCTCGCCAAACAGCTGATCGGTATCGGACATCTGCGGGACGCGATCCGGGCGCACGAAACTGCCGATCTCGAATTCCCGCAGCCCGGCACGTTTCAGCGCCTCCAGGATCGCGAGCTTGTCGCCGGTGGACACCCGCTCCGGCTGGTTCTGTAGCCCGTCCCGCAGCCCGACGTCGCAGATGTGCACGTACCGGGAATCCATCGCCGCACTCACCCGATCGCTCCCGCATGCCGCAGCCGATCCAGTTCGGCGGATGAAAGCCCGAGCATGTCCCGCAGCACCTCGTCCGTGTGCTGGCCCAGCTCCGGGGGCCAGGCATGCACCTCTTCCGTCGCCTCGAAACCGTCCATCTTCACGGGGTTTGCCGGCATGCGGACCCGCGTGCCGTCCGGATGAACGATTTCCGTCACCATCCGGCGGGCGGCCACCTGTGGGTTGTTGAAGGCATGCTCGAAGTCGTTGACCGGTGCGCAGGGAATACGGTGTTCCTCGAAGAGCTCCACCCATTCCTCGCAGCTGCGGGTATGCAGCACCCGCTGGACGCGCTCCTCGATGAACTCCTTGCTGGCCAGGCGCCCCGGCTGATGCCGGAACGCCTCGGCGCGCAGCTCGGGGTCATCCAGCAGGTTCACCAGGGACTCCCAGAAGCTGTCGTAGATGACGGCCAGGATGATATGTCGCGTCCGCGTCGCGAAGGTGTTGTACGGCACATGGACGAAGTGGCCATTGCCCTCGGGGCCGGGATTCTTCCCGGAGAGGAAGTGCATGGTGCCCATGTAGTTCAGCATCGCCAGCTGGCAGTCCAGCATGGAGATATCCACGTGCCGGCCGACGCCAGTTTCCTCCCGCTCATGCAGGGCGGCCAGAACCCCGACAACGCCGAAGACGCCACCGCCGAGATCACCGATCGGGATTCCGGACCGTACCGGCTCACCATCCTTGTGTCCGGTAATGGACATTCCCCCGCCCATGCCCTGGGCCACCAGGTCGAAGGCGGTCCGGTTCCGGTACGGTCCCTCGGAGCCGAAACCCGTGATGGAGCAGGTGACAATCCGCGGATTGTGCTCCTTGAGGTCATCGCGGTGGATGCCCAGCTTGCGGGTAACCCCAGGACTGAAGTTGTCCAGCACCACGTCGGCGCTCTTCACCAGCTCGAGAAACAGCCGGTAGCCGTCGGCGGACTTGAGGTCCAGGCACACGCTCTTCTTGTCCCGGTTCAGGGTCAGGAAATACGCCCCCATGCCGTGGGACGAATACTCCGGGCTATCGGCAAGCAGCCGCCGGGTACCCTCGCCCCTGCCGGGCGGTTCGATCTTGATGGTGTCCATCCCCAGATCGGAGAGGATCATCGCGCCGAAGGGCCCGGAGAGCATGTGCGTCAGGTCCAGCAGCTTGAATCGCGAGAGGCCACTCATCCGAATACCGCTCCTCATTTCGTGTGCGGGCTAGTGCCGCGCCAGCAGCGAGCCGAAACCGGGGAACCGGTCATTGATCCCGTTCTGCCGCAGCGCATGCCAGTAGATGGCCGTGTTGATGGCGATAACCGGCTTCTCCAGCCAGCATTCGGCTTGCCCGGCGAGACGCGCCATGGAGAGGTTGGTCCCCACCTGGACGATGGCATCGATATCATCGCCATCGATGGCCTTGAGCTCCCGGATCAGCGTCTGCGGCTGCACGTGGGCGATCTTCACCGGGCTCTCGCAACGCAGCCCGCGCACCCGCACCACCTCGTAGCCGGACTCCTCGAAGAAGCGCCGCACATTGCGGTCCCCGACGGGTTGGTATGGCGTGATCACCGCCAGACGCCGGGCGGAATGGATGCCCAGGGCGGCATCACAGGCCTCCGAACCCATCGCCACGTCGATACCGGTCTGTTGCATCACCTGTTTCTTGAGCTCCCGGCTGGCCTCCAGGCCGTTCCAGAACGTCTCGGCGGAAATCCCCATCACGAAGTAGTCCGGTTCGCACGACATCACCCGCTCGATGGCATCCGCCTGCGCGGCCTCGATCAACTCGATGAGCCGGTTGAAATCGTCATCGTTGTGCAGGGGAATATTCGGGATGGCGATCCGTGTGAGGTGGTTTGTCACCCCCGGAACCCGCATGTCGTCGAACTCCGCCTGCACGGTGGTATTGGTGGAAGGGACCAACACCGCGAACTTCTTCCGGTAACCCAGGGCATCCATCGCGTCCTTCTCCCCTACGCCCACAGGACAAGGCGTTCATCCGGCATCCGCCCGATGAATGAACCCACCTGCAGCCTGCCCCCGGCCTCCTCCCCTTCGCCAGCCGAGACCTCGTGGGGATTCCGGCTGTTGAACAGCACCACCTCACCCTGGGCGGGGGCATAGCGGAACACCTGCGCCCCGGCGACGATCCCGCGCGCCAGGCCGTAGCTCTGCGGCGGCTTGTCCCCGTCCATCACCGGGGACCAGGGGGCGTTGTGGACCGACGTGATCCCGCCGGCGCCCGGCGCCTCGACGAAGAGATTCCATCCGAGTTGCGCGTTCACATGCTCGATGGTGTAACCCGGCGTATTGAAGGGGGCATAGTCCGCGTGCAGGTCGATCCCCTTCGAGGCGATACGGATGATTCCGGCGAAATACTCCCCGTACCCGGGTTCGCTGGCGATCTCCACCGGGTGCGGCCAAAGCTCACCGAGCAGATCGATCAGGCGCCGGACCGGGTCGAAGGAGTTGCGGAAGACATATGCCTGATCCTCGTAGGCCTGCCTGACATCGCGGAAGTACTCCTCCTTGGATCCGCCCCAGCGATACTCCACCTGCGCCATGCCGATGTACTGCACCGGGTTGGCAATGTGGTAGTGCTTGACGTTCGCCGTCTCCATCGCCTTCCTGAATGCAGCGCACTCTTCGGCCCGGGCGAACCCCGGGATCCGGATGGCGGGGATGCGGTTATCCAGCAATGCCACCAGATTCTCCCGTGTCAGCGGATACTCGGCGGGAGCATCCCATCTCTGTTGCTCGGTCATGCCGCGGTACCTCCCCGGAGACTGATCACTGATTGACCGGAACGCGTAGCTCGACGATGTCGCCGACGGTCTCGTTCCAGGCTTCCGCGCATTCCGGACCGCACCGGTCTGCCCAGTTGGGCAGCACCGTCTCGTTCAGGGCCTCGCGCCTGAGCTCGAGCTCCCGCTCGGTGATCTCCACCAGCTGGAGACCCGCGGGGTCGCCGGCCGGGCAGGGACCGTCGGTGTTGCAGGCAATGCCCCACTCGTTCTCCTCCCGGTTGAGCTGCCAGATGTCTTCCGAGAGCGCGTCAACTTCCGCCTGCAGAAACTCCTGTGCGTGCTCCGGCAGGGATTCCCAGAAATCCTTGTTGACCACCATCACGGAACTGCCCCAGTTGATCGGCAGCGGATGGATATGGGTAGCGGCTTCATGCCAGTTCCCCGTGTATCCACCGACCGATCCCGTGATGGCGCAGTCCAGAACGCCAAGCTGCAGCGCCTGCTGAACCTCGCCCCAGGCCATGGAGGCGCCGGAACCGCCGAAATGCTCGACGAAATCCGCCTGCGAGGCACCCGAGACGCGCACCCGGCGACCCTGCAGATCCTCCAGGCTGTCCATCGCTTCCCGGCAGAAGAGCACCTGCGCCTGGAACGACCACAAGCCGAGAACCTTTACGTCCTCGTGGTGCTCGTAGTGTTCGTGCAGGACCGGGGTGAACGCTTCCGTCACCCGGGAGAAGGTGTCGATATCCGGAGACAGCCCGGCGAGATCGGTGCCATCCACCAGCGGGGAATCACCGGCGCCGAAGCCCATCTGCGTAGTCCCTGCCTGCAGGGTTCCGCGACGGACCATTCGTATCACCTCGCTGCCGTCCAGCCCCATCTCGTTCCATGGCCGGAATCGAACGTTGAACCGGCCGTTGGTCTTCTCCGGAATGGTGCTCGTCCAGAAGGGCCGTTCCAGCTCCTGCGACTGGGACGTGATGCCGAGGTTTCCCGCCACCACGATATCGACGTCGGGAAACTCCTCCGCCGGTGCCGCCGCCACGAAAGCGATCGACAGCAACGGGCCGAGGGAGAGGGACAGCAGACGATTGCAATTGCGTATCTTCCCAGTCATGGACGGATCCTCCGGTGTGACGTTGTTATGGATGCCTACGCTCCAGGGTCTGGCTATCAGCCGTTCCTGCCCCAGGACGCCGGCCGGCAGGACTGGAAACCCCATGCGCGATCCCGGGTGCAGTCGCCGGGTAACGCTCCACGCATGTATACAATAAAGCTAGTTCCTGATGAGAGTTTTTGCAAACAGAATTTGGTTTTCCTTTTATTTCAGGCTTATGGAAAAATATGACTATCGGGGGACGTGTCATATGTATACATGCGAGGCTGCGAGACGTTGCCTGATCATGCGGAAGGATCGCCATGAGCGCCCCGTGGCAACGGACACATAACTCTGAATTACGGACACAAGGGCTGGATTATTGACGCATAACTCTGGCCCCCGAGGTTAAACACTTTGGTCTGTAAGTGGCTGATCCGCTGAGGGGCGGCTTTCAAAAGTGTCGCTACGCAGCGCCCTTGAAGCGTTTCTCGGTGGGTGTCGGGACCTCCAGCGCCTCGAACAACTCCCGCTGCTCCGGGTTGATCGTGCCCAGGCCACGGAGCCACTTGCCGGTGGGCAACCGCACCGCGTGGCGCTGGATCTGGCGGAGCTTCTCCAGCGCCCGCATGGGGGAGGTGTTACTGCCCGCGGCTTTCAACCGCCGGCGCATGATCCGCTGGATGGTGAGCGCCATGAAGCAGAGCAGCGTGTGCGCCCGGATGCGATCCGGCAGCCGGTGGTGCACCGGCGCGAGCGCCAGATCGCTTTTCAGCGTCCGGAATCCGCGCTCGATGTCGGCAAGAGACTTGTAGCGCGCGACGACCTCCTCTGCCGTGGTGTCGGTGGTGTTGGTGATCAGCAGCAACTTGCCGTCAAGGCGCCAGTCGCGGCGGAACG
>SLLM01000235.1 GCA_007134055.1 Ectothiorhodospiraceae bacterium
AGAGAGACTCGGGGGCAAGCCGTTCAGATTCTGGACCACTATACCCCGGAACGGAAAACGCCCCCGTGACGGGGGCGTTCAGGTCCTTGATTCTGGTGGAGCCAGGCGGGATCGAACCGCCGACCTCCTGCATGCCATGCAGGCGCTCTCCCAGCTGAGCTATGGCCCCGAAAGAGCCGGTATACTAAGCACGCCCCGGAGGGTTGTCAACTCCGTGCCAATCCGATCCCGGGGGGCTGAAACCCGCTCCGGACCGGCAACGGCAATGCGGCGGGCAGGCGCATCCGCGCACGCCCTGCACCACCCCTACGCATCGCCGGCGTTGGCCTCGATCCAGGCGAGCGCCGCATCGATACGGACCAGGGCTTCCTCCTGGCCGAGCAGTTCCAGGGTGGAATCGATGGTCGGCGACACCGGCCCGCCCACCAGGGCGACCCGCAGCGGCTGCGCCACCTTGCCGAGCTTGAGCTCGAGCCGCTCGGCCACGGCCTGCACCACCAGGTGGAGCTGCTCGCGGCGCCAGTCCTCCACCGCCGTGAGATCCCTGCGCAGTTCCGTCAGCGGCTCCTTGGCCGCCGCCTTGAGGTTCTTGCGGGCGGCTTTCTCATCGTACTCCGCCGGGCGCCGATAGAAGGCCACGCTGTTGTCGGCCACTTCCGCCAGGGTCTTGTAGCGGTCCCGCTGGATCTCCACCACGTCCTCGAGGCGCGGCCCCTCGCTGGGATCCACGCCCCGCTGCCCCATGTGCCAGCTCAGATGGCGGGCCACATGGGCGGGGCTCAGGGTCTTCATGTAGTGCTGGTTGAGCCAGTCGAGCTTGGAGACGTTCAGTGACGATGCCTTGGCGTTGAGATCCTCGATGTCGAACAGCGCCACCATTTCGGCCAGGGAGAAGATCTCCTGGTCGCCATGGGACCAGCCCAGGCGCACCAGGTAGTTGAGCACCGCTTCCGGGAGATAGCCGGCATCCCGGTAGTTCATGACGCCGACGGCGCCGTGCCGCTTGGACAGCCGCTTGCCATCCTCCCCCAGGATCATGGGCACGTGGGCGTACACCGGCGGGGTGACGTCCAGAGCCTCGAGGATGTTGATCTGGCGCGGCGTGTTGTTCAGATGGTCGTCCCCGCGGATGACGTGGGTGATGCCCATGTCCATGTCATCGACGACGACGGTGAAATTGTAGGTTGGGCTGCCGTCGGTGCGGGCAATGACGAGATCGTCCAGTTCCGTGTTGCTGATCACCACCCGGCCGTGCACCTTGTCATCAATCACCACATCGCCATCCAGCGGATTGCGGAAGCGCACCACATAGGGAGTGTCCGGTGACGGCGGTGCGGTGCGGTCGCGACAGTGGCCGTCATAGCGCGGCTTGATCTTCTTCTCGAGCTGTTCCTCCCGCAACGCATCCAGCCGCTCCCGGCTGCAGTAGCAGCGGTAGGCCTTGCCCTGCTCCAGCAGCGTCCCGATCACTTCCCGGTAACGATCGAAGCGCTGGGTCTGGTAGAACGGCCCCTCGTCGTACTCCAGCCCCAACCAGGTCATGGCCTCGAGGATGGCATTGACGGATTCCGCGGTGGAGCGCTCCAGGTCCGTATCCTCGATGCGCAGCACGAAGCTGCCCCCGTGCCGCCGCGCGAACAGGTAGGAAAACAGCGCCGTGCGGGCACCGCCGATATGCAGGTCGCCGGTGGGGCTGGGAGCGAAGCGGCTCTTGATGCTCATGAAGGATGATCCTGTTTGCGGGTTGCGGACGGCGCCCAATACTACCAAAGCGGAACGCCTTCCGGGCAGCGCGGTCGAGCCGCTGCTACCATCGGCATGACCGCGTTGACAGGCCCGGGACGGCTCCCTAGAATTCTCCGCTACCCGGACGCGTAGCTCAGCGGGAGAGCACTGCCTTCACACGGCAGGGGTCGCTGGTTCAATCCCAGCCGCGTCCACCAGGAAAATCAAGGGCTTGCAGCAGAGCTGCAGGCCCTTTTTCTTTGCTGGGACAGTCTTGGGACAGGTGGTGCTCGCCAGGCGTTGGGTGGTCGAGCGCACGCAGGCATGGAACGAGCGGGCTCGCAGGCTGATCATGCACCATGACCGACTGCCCGAAGTTTCGGAGGCCTGGGTCTGGTTGACGGAGGCATGATTGCTTCTCCGGCGCCTGACAACGTGAGAGTATGCAAACACCCTCTAAGGCATTCATTCCGAAAACGGCCGCTGAAGCTCTCGACGAACGCATTCTGTGCCGGTTGCCGGGCTGGATCAGCTTGAGCTGCTGTGCTGTTCGAAGCGGAGTGGGTGCTGCCTCTCGGGCAGGAGCATGAAGGCCGACAAGAAAGTCGGCCGAGCAACCACTACGGCCCCCGGCTCCGGCCGGAGTTTTCGCGGGTCACTGAATTCTCAAAGAAATGGCCCCGACTCCCGGGGGGGCGAGTGATCGGGGCCAACAGAGCAAACGATGTCTGTTTCAAGCTCTCAGCAAGGGAAAGTGTGATGCTAGATAGGCAGCAGGTGATGTGTCTGTGCGGAACCGCACATCAGACCCCGGCGGCGTTCGCCGTGGCCGGGAACCAGGCGGTTCCCTGTTGGTGTCAGGCAACACCGTATGAACATTCCAACGCACACGCTACCCGACTTGCTCCACCAGCTCGGGACCATTGCTGCGTGGCGAGTTGACGCGAGTGCTCACCGGGTACGCATCCATTTCATCCGCCGGGAAGGTCATCAGGGCCTGCCGTGCGCTGGCCGCCGACCCTTCCAGCCAGGCTGAACACTCGTCACCCAGCAGCATTGCCGGCATTCGGGCTTTCGCGTGTATCTCCGCCACCATCGGATTGGCAGGTACCGTGATGATGGTACAGGACTCCACAACGGTTCCATCCACCGCCGTGGATGTCTCCCACAAACCGGCAAAGGCAAACGCTTCCCCACCGGAGAGGCGAATGAAGTACGGCTGCCTGCCGGCACCCGTCACCTGCCATTCGTAGTAACCCAGGGAGGGAATCAGGCAGCGTTGCCCGCGCTTCCATGGGCCACGGTAGCTTGCGGCACGGTCTACCGTCTCGACGCGGGCGTTGATCGTGCTGTACTTCGTCGGTGCTCCCTTCGCCCAGGGGGGAATCAGCCCCCAGCGCAGCATATCCCCTATCCGGCCACCATTCTCCAGGCGTATCACCGGAACGGACTGGGTTGGCGCAACGTTGTAGCTTGCCCAGTCATGCCGCCATTGCCGGGGCGTGACGTTGAAGGCGCGTTCCATCGCCGCGTCTGTCTTGCTTACGAATCGGCCGCACATGGCATCACTCTCGAAAGGGCTACGTGGAACAGTCCAGGGAAACGCTGAGGGATACACACCGTTGCGTTACACACGGATTTCCCGCGCTGCGTTGTTGCAACGATTGTCCAACCTTCGCAACAGCAGCGCCACAACCGCTGCAAGTATGCTTCCGCCGGTGATCCGTCAAGGCCCGGATCCGGGCTACGCCCCGCAGGTCCGGATGCGTGAGCAGGCAGAGGGAGGGACTGCCCAGTCCGGGTGTCGCCTTGCACCTGGCCGATCCGATGCACGGCGACACCCTATGGCGAACTCACCCCCATCGTTCCGGCAGCCACGCCACGTACCCCGGGAACAGGTAGATGAACACCAGGAACGCCAGGATGATCACGACGAATGGCATCACGCCGTAGACGATCTCCTTGAGTGCGGTGTCACCGCTCACGCCCCGAAGCACGAAGAGGATGATGCCGACAGGGGGGGTAATCAGCCCGACCTCGATCACCATGACCAGTGCGATACCGATCCAGATGGGATCAAAGCCCATTGCCGTCAGGATCGGGAACGTCACCGGCAGGGTCATGAGCATCATGGAGATCGGCTCGATGAACATGCCGAGGATGATGTAGAGGATGGCGATGGACAGCGCTACAACCCAGGGATCGAGATTCGCCGCTTCGATGGCATTGACCATGAAGCGCGGCAGGTTGAGGTAGTCAAACACCCAGCTCAGGATCGCGGCGCCGACGACGATCAGCATGAGGAATGCCGTGATCTTGACGGTCTCGAAGGTCGCATCGTAGATCATGCGAATGCTCAGCTTGCGCTGAACCCCCGACAGGATCAGGGCGAAAAGCGCTCCGATCGCGCCCGCTTCCGTTGGCGTGGCAATACCGCCGTACAGCGACCCCAGAACTGCGAAGATGATCACGGCGAAGGGCAGGAATCCGGCCAGCCCGAAGAGCTTCTCGCGCCAGCTGACCGGCTGTCCGGCCGGAGTCGCGGATGGCTGCACCCGGCTCCAGATGAAGGCGCCGGCCATGAAGGCAAGCATCAGGGTGAGTCCGGGTATGATGCCTGCGATGAACAGTACCGTGATCGGCGCACCGACGGTGTTGCCGTAGATGATCATCGCGATGCTCGGTGGAATCAGGATGCCCAGGGTCGCCCCTGCCGCGACAACACCATAGGTCAGTCGCGCGCTGTAGCCGCGCTTGACCATCTCCGGGCAGGCCACGGTACCCATGGTGGCCGCGGTGGCAAGACTGGAGCCGGAAACAGCGGCGAACACCGTGGAGGCGCCGACGCTGGAGTAGGCAAGGCCGCCACGCGCGCGGCCGAAGAGCCGGGTCAGGGCATCGAACATCGCCCCGGCAATTCCGCTGCGCAGGAGGATGGAGCCCATGAACACGAACATCGGCACTGCGGTAAGGGTGAAGGTATTGATGCTGTTCCAGCTCCGCTCCGCGAGCAGGGAGAGCTGTGGCTGGGGCAACAGGAAATAGAGGCCGAACAGGCCGACTGCCGCCAGCGCAAAGGCGATGCGGACTCCGAGGACCAGCAGCAGGAGAATCGCGCCGGCCAGGAAGAACACCACATACAGGAACGGGAACGGCTTGGCGAGATAGAAGCCCACGCCGAGGATGGCGAGCAGGGCCGTTACCATCAGGAGCGTCTTCCAGCCGCTCCATGCCAGGATACTGGCGGCTACGGCCGCGGCGATGATGACGCTTCCCCAGTCCAGCGTCGTGCCGTTGATGCGGGCAGTGTCGGGGCCGATCATCCAGAGCCCGGCGACCGCCGTTGCCACGATCACCGGCACGAGCCATCGCCGCCACGGGGCGGCCACCGGTTGCAGCTTGTATGCCTCGCTGAGTATCGATAGCGACAGGGCGGTGAGGCCGACCGACAACGGCAGCTGGACGATCCACTGCTTCGTGGACAACAGGCCCCAGTCCCGCGTGTCGTACACATAGTCCCAGTAGTTGAAGATCACCATCTGCCAGGCGACGAAAGCGATGGTGAACAGCCCGACCCAGGCCGCGTTCACCCGCAGGTGGTGTGCGATCCACTCCGGGACCAGATCAATAAGGAGCTCCACCCGGATGTGCGCGCCCGCCTTGTGCGCGGCAGCGACCGCGAAGAAGGTCAGCGCCATGAACAGGTAGGTGGAGATCTCGGTTACCCAGTAGGTCGGTGTGCCGAAGAAGTACCGCGAGATGATCTCGTAGCAGATGATCGCCGTCATCACGAGCAGGCATCCGATCGCCACGAGACCCACCAGCGAGCTCAGCCAGTCCACCAGCCTGACGAAGAGGAACGAGGATTCCTGCGCTTCCGGCCCCTCCTGCTGAGTGGCCACCTGATCTATTTGCATGTTCTACTCCAGGGTGCTGACCGGTTTCCGGGCAGCCCTTATCGCCGAGTGGCGCTTTTCGCCTGCGGGAGACCTGGGCCCTGCGGGACATCGAAGCGCGCACGATCCCATCGGCTTACTCCTCGCCTGTTCTGGAATAATGCTAGGATTTGTATCGTAATACAATGTGATTGTATTATTAAAAGCGCGGTGATATGTTCCAGTGATACTGCAAACCCGTGAGATGCCGCCACCGTCTCACCCGTATGCGTACTATGGGTTCATGCGCATGGAGTCGCGCTCGTCCGGTTGCAAGAGTTGCGCGCATTCCGCATCACAACAGGTTACAGGGACAGGACGAACATTGAGCAATCAGAAGTTCAAGGTCAGTAAGGTCGAGACATCCTTGCGCTACCAGGTCATCGTGAGCATACGCGATGCGATTGTCTCCGGTGTTTTCTCCCCCGGGCAGCGGCTTCCGGAGAAGGAACTCTGCGAAATGACCGGGGTCAGCCGCACTCTGGTTCGCGAAGCACTGCGCCAGCTCGAGTCAGAGCGGCTGATCGAAGTCATCCCGCACCGTGGTCCGTTCGTGGCGGAAATCACTCCGGATGAGGCGAGGAGCATCTATCAGCTGCGCGCCGAACTCGAGGGCCTCGCCAGCGAACTGTTCGCCGTCAACGCCGATGACCAGCAGAGAAAGGCGCTGGCGGAGGCCTTCCAGGGCATCCGGGAGGCCTACGACAGCCCGGACGCGACGGCAAAGGTCGACGCCAAGAACACCTTCTACGAATGCCTGTTCGATGGAGCGGGAAACGAACCGCTCGCCGAGATGCTGCGCATGGTGAATACCCGGGTTTCCGTCCTTCGTGCCAAGTCACTCCAGGCCCCGGGACGAACAACGCACAGCCTGAACGAGTTGCAGGCGCTACTCGACGCCCTCGAAGCACGCGACCCGGTTCTGGCGCGGGAGGTCAGCAGGAACCACGTTGCCAAAGCCGGCGAAAAGGCCATCGCGCTCCTGGAGCAAGAGATTGCGATGAAGAGAAAGGCCAACTGAACGACTCACACTGGCTACGGGTCTGTCCACGCTCCAAGCTGGCGTTTTCCGGCACACACCATTGTGCGCCCAGGGTGCTTTTTGCCCGACGATGGGCCGCCGGACCGCCTGGTTCGACAACGCACGGGAGGAAGCGCGATGAGTTCGGAAACATTTGACCGCGGGCTGGAAATCCGCAAATCGGTCCTCGGGAAGGAGTTTGTCGAGAAGTCCTTCGATGCCGCCGACGAGTTCAACGGACCACTGCAGGAACTGGTCACCGAGTACTGCTGGGGTGCCGTGTGGGGCCGGGAGGATCTGCCCCGCAAGACCCGCAGCCTGCTGAACATCGCCATGCTCGGCGCCCTCGGGCGGGAACACGAGCTGAAGATGCATGTAAAGGGTGCGTTGCGAAACGGGTGCACCAAGGTGGAGATTCGGGAAGTCCTGCTGCAGGTCGCCATCTACTGCGGGGTTCCGGCCGCCGTGGATTCCTTCCGGATCGCCCGCGCCGCGATCGAGGAATACGAGAGCTAGTTCCCTTGATGAAGGTTCGCACGCGCCGGGCCGGTCCGTGCGAACCTTGTCATGCTGCACCGCCAACCGGGCGGAAGACGCGCGAACCGGCGAGGTGCCCTCCTCCATCTCCCAACGCCTCGCCGTACCGCTGAACCCGGACCCGGATTCCACGTACCGGAGACCCGCAATGCATGCCGTATCCGAACAGATCGCGACATGGAGCAGCCAGCTCAACTTCGACGACGTTCCCGAAGATGTCCTCCTTGCGACGAAGCAGCGGCTGCTGGATGTCATCGGCCTTGCCGGTGCCGGCCTGGAGACGGCGTTCGGTGGCTCGGTCTGTCGATCCATGGACGAACCCGGCCGCAGCGCACGGGTGATCGGCCTGGGAACCACGTATAACTGCGCGGATGCCGCGCTCGTCAACGGTGCCCTGTCCCAGGCCCTGGAGTACGACGACACCCACAATGAGTCCATCGTGCACATGAGCGGTCCGTCGGTGGCGGCGGCACTTGCCATCGGCGAGCGTTCCGACTTGAGCGGCCGCGAACTGTTGACCGCGATCGCGCTGGGCAACGAGGTCTCCTGCCGGATCGGCGTTATCGCACCACGCCAGTTTCACAAGCGGGGGTTCCACCCGACCGGGCTGTTCGCCGTGTTCGGAGTCGCCGCCTTGAGCGCCCGCCTGCTCGGCCTTGATGCGCGGCAGACCGCCAACGCCGCCGGCATCGCCGGAAGCTTCGCCGCCGGCCTGCTGGAATGCTGGGTGGATGGGACGCAGTCCAAGTACCTCCATCCGGGCTGGGCCGCCCATGGCGGAATTCATGCCGCGCGGCTCGCGGCGACGGGAACCACCGGCCCGCAACAGGTGTTCGAGGGGCGTTTCGGGCTCTTGCGTTCCCACCTGGGGAGCGACGCCGATGACTGCTGCGACTTCACCCGGGCCACGGCCGGGCTGAGCGGGACGTGGGAAAGCCGCGGCGCCTCACTGAAACCCTTCCCCGCCGCGCACGTGATCCATCCCTACATTGACGCGGTCCTGCGCCTGCGGGAGCGGCACGGCCCCGAGCCCGGGATGGTCGAGTCGATCGAGGTGCCGGTCGCCGAGTACATCGTGCCCATCGTCTGCGAACCCATCGATGAAAAGCTGCGTCCCGCGTCGGCGTCACACGCAAGGGTGAGCATGCAGTACACGCTCGCCGAGGCACTGCACACCGGCTATCTCGGCAAGAACTCGTACGCGGATGCGCTACGTAACGACCCCGCAATCCTGGACCTCGCGTCACGGATCCGCTGCGTGGTGGATCCCGGATATCCCGGCCCCGAGCGCTTCAAGGGGGAGATCCGCGTGCGTCTGAAGGATGGCCGCGAACTGTGTGAAATCGAGGAGTACAATC
>SLLM01000008.1 GCA_007134055.1 Ectothiorhodospiraceae bacterium
CCTTGACGTGGAATCACCACGCCTGCGCTCGCGCGCCTTGCCGGCAAGCCGCACAAGGGCGCTGAGACCTGACAATACTTCCTGAAAGGTTAGTAACCCCGCCGGCGTGGCGCCGACGGGGTTCGGAGACCGGGCAGCCCGTCAGAAATTGTAACGGGCACCGAGGGTTATGCGGGGGCGGTCGTCACTTGCGAAGGCGTTGCCAGTGGACAGTTCGGCGAAACCGTACATAGGCTGGCTGAACCGGTCGCTCGCACCCAGCAGGTACGGCCTGCTGTCCCCGTCGATGCTGTCGAAGTTGCCGGCCGTGATCCGCCCGATATCTGGGAAATTCACGCCGAAGAACGTATTGCGAACGGTCATTGCATCACTGTTTACTTCGCTTCCCTCGAAGCGGAATTCGGTGTTGGCATAGACGGACAGGCGCGGGTCCACCACATGATTGAAACGGAACCCGAACCGTGAACTCAGGTTGCGAAAGTCGTTGTCGCCGTCCGTGCTGACGATGGCAAGGCGCTGGTGGCCATGGAGGTCGACCCGGGTGTCCTCGGATTCGAACACGGTGGCGGCAAGGGCATTGCCGGCGGCGACAGCGGCCAGGGGTGCGATGACAACAGCCACCGCCGTGGCAAGCACAGAGCGTTTCATCATTGTATTCCCTTCCTGCTGACTCAAGTTCGGGAATGGGGTGCGCCGGTACGCGACCACCCCCTGAAAAGCACGACGTTGTGTGGGCACACCAATGTTGCTGCCAGGCAACAATGGTGATTCCAGGGGGGTCCATGACGTGTCCGTGACGACGACATGACCGTTCGACGACAAGGGCAGAAAATGGTGCTGCAGGTAGAGTGCGACGGAGAGGGATCAGGCCGAATGGCGCCGGGAGGGGGTGAGCGCCTCGGCCATCTGTTCGCGGCTCAACAGCGCGAGCTCGTTGCGCCCACGGCCGATACTGTTGACCGGTTCACCCAGGGTCAGCACGGCATGGGTGCTGTGCTCACCAGCCAGGCGCACCACATGACGCAACAGGCGTTCGTCGTCCACGAAGGGCGCGTACTCGCTCCGGTGCCCACGCCCCGCAAAATACTGGATGGCGAGGGGCTGTACCGGAACTCCGGCCTCGATAGCCGCCTGGAACAGTCGTGGACGAAAGGGAAGCAGGGTGGTTCCCGGGCTGGTGGTCCCTTCCGGGAAGAACAGCACCTGTCGCCCGTTGCGCAGCTGCCTGGCCATGCGTGCAATCGCTTCCGAGGAACCGTTGCGACGGCCGCGATCGATGTAAATGGTGCCCAGTGCGGTCGCGACGGTGCCGATCCCCGGCCAGCGACGCACCTCGCTCTTGCTGAGAAAGCGCACGGGCCAGAAGCGAGCGATGACCAGGATATCCAGCCAGGAAATGTGATTGGCCACCAGCAACACCGGCTTGTCGCCGAGATCCCCGCCCCTGACTTCCATCGTGACGCCGAACAGCCAGCAGATGCTCCAACACCAGAAGGCCTGCAGGCGTCGCCCCAGCCCGGCCTGGGAATCGTTGCCACGCAGGCGGTCCCAGCCAAGCCCCATCAGTATGCAGACCACCCCCAGACACGTGTGAAGGAAGAGCAAGGGCAGGCGGATGCAGCGTCGCAATAACGGCATCAGGCGATTCCTGAAGTGGCGCACGGATACGGGCCGGATAGTGGCCGGCCCGGAAGGATAGTCTAGCGGCTTGGGGGACATGGAAAAAGCACCGGGGCGTATCTGGTCCTACAGGAAACGCCCCGTTCCGGGCGTCGCAGCCACCGGGAGTCGCCGGTTACGACTCCCTAGTGTTCTCCCTGGCTCTCCCGCAAGCTGCGCAGATTGGCGACGACGGACTCCAGAGCCTTGTCAAACAGGAGGTTATCATCCAGCAGGATGACCCGGCCCCGCTTCAGCGAATGGGCAAGCTCCTCCCGGCGCCGGTCTGCCAGCTTGAAGCCGGCGCGGTTGACGAATATCAGCCGGTCGCCATCAGCCAGGCGGGCCGACAGCTTGGCGCGAATGGGTTTACCGCTTTCCTGCTGGAATTCGAACCAGGTGCCAATGCGCGCTTCATCCAGCTTCTGGCAGAAGGGCTGCAGCTCGGCAGTCATCCAGCCGCGGTCCGCCGCTTCCTCCCGCTCGACCGGCTGCTCCGGGGGCTCTTCCGCCGCCGGTCGCGCCTCGTCCGGCGCCCTCTCCGAAGCCGGCGTGGAAAGGACCCGGATATGCTCCCTTTCCAACTCCTTGAATAGCCGTGTCATCTCCACCGGATTGAACATGATGGCGTTGAGGCCGGCCCGCAGGTCGTGAAGCAGGCCGGGAATCTCGGAGACAAGACGCTTGCGCTCGGCATGCTCGCCCTTGGGCTGCACACTCCACAGCAATCGGTCCGCAGTCTCCAGGTGATTTCGCCAGGTCTCGCTGTCATCCCCCTCCTTGAGCAGAGTGATGAACAGCACCTTGGACCAGGCCTCGTCGAGCAGGCGGCCCACCACGGCGGGCACCTGCCGGTGTCCGATACGGCGTCGCAACTCCTGTTCCACCTGCTCCTTGGCGCCGTCAACCTTGGCCTTGCCCTCTGCCGCCTGCCGGGTACGTTCCTCGATCTGCCGGGTGCGCTCACGCTCCTCGGAAAGAAACTGGCGGAATTCCTCCAGGCAGCGCTCGAATACGCCCACGTCGTCGCTGAACTGCTCGAGGATATAGGTCACCGTATCCTCGATACGGCGGAAGAGTGGATCGCCACCGCTTTGTCCACTATCGGTCCAGCCGATGCCCGCCCGGGCCATTTCGTTGATCAGTCGCCGGGCGGGATGCTTTTTCTGGCTGAACAGGGCACGATCCATCAGCGCGACCTTGAGCACCGGGATCTGCAGCCGGGCGATCTGCGCCTTGATGGCGTCCGGCAACGCCGGATCGTCCAGGATGGCGTCGAAAAGCAGACTGACGATGTCTATGGTGTCGTCTTCCATCCGACCGAGGGTCTGCTCGGCGCCACCCGGCAACTGGTAGCGCAACTGCTGCTTGAGCGCCGCGGCATCCAGGTGCCACACCGGCTCGGCCGCGGCATCGTCGAATCCAGTCTGGATCGCCTGATTCTGCAGGCCGGACAGGGCGGCGATCAGCCCGCCCACGTCCACCTGGCCCGCCACGGGCTGGTAGCCAGTGCCGGCCCACTCGCTGCCGCCGCCCTCCTTGTGGGCGGCAACCAGGTGCTGCAGGGTGGAAAACAGGGCATCGGCCTGTCCGTCGCTGAGCACCGGTGCGGAGCGGGAATGATAGCCTCCCGCCGAGGAACCGGGAGCGGGCTCGCGGCTCTGCCGCTGGGTCTGCCGCACCCTGCCCGATGGGCGGATGTCGGGCAGCACGCCGGCATCCGCCAGCAGCCGGTTGAGTTCGTCGTACAGGCCACCAAGCTGCGTCATCACATGGCGATCGAACAGCTTGTAGATGATCAGGCGGGCGCGGAGATCGATCTCCAGTACCTGGCTGGCCACCTGGAACGCGTCACCGACCTGGGCCGGAGCCACGGGAGTCAGATCCAGGTCATAGCGCTCCCGGTTGACCGCCTTGTTGAGGCGCTGCGCCAGGTTGCCCAGTGGATGTGCGTAGCGGGCCCGTGCCTTGGAGACCATCCCCTCGACCGCCAGGCGTTCCTCGAGGTGCTCGTTGTCGACCAGGGAGAGTTCCTCCCCACTGGCTCCGGACACGTCCGCATTCAGCGAAACGGGATGATCATGGCGGTTGGCGAGCTCCTGTTCCAGGCGGCGCTCGATTTCCCGGCGCTGCAGGCGGACCTCGCGCATGGCATCGAAGAAAGCGGTCTGCACGGCGTTGTTCTCGGCGCGTTCAGCGCGCTCGAAGAGGGCATCGTCCACCTGGTCAAGCATGTGCCGGGAAAGCGACATCAACCGACCATTGGCGAGCTGGCGGAACCGTTGCAGAAGCCCGCTGGACGCCTGGGAACCGAGATAGACGACCTTGTCCTGAGCTGTCATAAGGGACTCCGCGCACCTGGCGCCGGACGGAACCGATTGTAACCGGGGCGCGACCGAACGCCGCCCCACGTTCCTGCAATACGGCCTACGAGGCACCATCGTACGCAGGAGGTTTCCCACCATCCAATTTATAGAATTTTACGGTCACGTCCACTGTGAACTGGTTCACACCGTTGCGGTCCCGTGGAGCCGGGACAGCATCCGGGCAATTCCTCTATACTCCGGGCCGATGGGTGCCTGCGGGCATTCTACGGAGGCCATACCAGACGCCAACCAGATGAGGGATACGGAATGACTGACATCCAGTCGCTGCTCGGCGCCGAAGCCGACTCACTGCTCGGTCACACCTGCCGGGGCATTGGCCGCGATCGCCTGCACCTGCCCGGACCCAACTACGTGGATCAGGTGGTGGCCCGCAAGGCGGTCACGCCGGGGGTGATGCGAAGCATGCAGGCACTGTTCGATACCGGTCGTTTGTCGGGTACCGGTTACCTGTCGATCCTTCCGGTGGACCAGGGCGTGGAGCACTCCGGCGGCGCCTCCTTTGCCCCGAACCCGGCCTATTTCGACCCGGAGAACATCGTCCGGCTCGGCCTCGAGGGCGGTTGCAACGCGGTGGCGTCCACCCTCGGGGTGCTGGCCGCCGTCGCACGGCAGTTTGCGCACCGCATTCCGTTCATCGTCAAGCTGAACCACAACGAACTGCTGACTTACCCCGAGATCCACGACCAGACGCTGTTCGCCAGCGTGGACCAGGCCTTCGATCTGGGTGCCGTTGCCGTGGGTGCCACCATCTACTACGGCTCTCCGGAGTCACGGCGCCAGATCCAGGAGATTTCCGAAGCATTCGCCCACGCCCACGAACTGGGCATGGCCACGGTGCTCTGGGCCTACCTGCGCAACCCGGACTTCAAGAAGGACGGGGTCGACTACCACGCTTCCGCGGACCTCTCCGGACAGGCGAACCACCTGGCCGCAACCATCGGCGCCGACATCGTCAAGCAGAAGATGGCGGAGAACAACGGCGGCTATACCGCGCTCAAGTACGGCAAGACCCACAGGAAAGTCTACGAGGAGCTGACCAGTGAACACCCCGTCGACCTGGTACGTTACCAGGTGGCGAACTGCTACATGGGCCGGGCCGGGCTGATCAACTCCGGCGGTGGGTCCGGCGACAACGACCTGGCCCAGGCGGTGCGCACCGCCGTGATCAACAAGCGGGCCGGCGGCATGGGCTTGATCTCCGGGCGCAAGGCATTCCAGAAGCCGATGTCCGAGGGCGTGGAGCTCCTGAACGCAATCCAGGACGTCTACCTGAGCAACGAGGTGACGATCGCCTGAACGACGAAACGGCAGCGGACCGCGGACGGATGATGTCCGCGGTGCCCGACCCCCCTGCGATCTCCCCATATAATAAGAGTACATGTCGTCATCGGAGCGATTTCCCCAAATAAATCCGCTATTTCCGGTTCGGTTTGCCTTGCCAACCGAACCCCCCTTGGTTATCTTTCCGCCTTCGACAGCACGAAACGGCTCCGCGGGGACGCCGCCCGTCATCAAGGTTCCGCCTGACGGCCGGCAACAAGGAGCACCGTCGGTCGCGCCGCATCCTCGCGGACCCGTCGTCTCCGCAGCTACCGGATCCTTTGCAGCGCACTGATTGCGGCCGTCAGCCCGGCGGTCCGGGCACGACACGGGGTTTCGTCACACCATGCTCATCGCCGTCCTATCCGGATTCATGCTTGCCGCCGTGGCACCCTGGCTAACCAGGTCGCTGGGAGACAAGGCGGGTTGGGTCCTGGCACTGCTGCCGGCCCTGCTGTTCGCCTATTTCCTCTCCTGGATGCCGGCCGTCATGCATGGCGATGCGGTGGTGGTCCACTACCCATGGATCCCCGGCCTGGACATCAACCTGTCATTCCTGGTGGATGGTCTGAGCCTGCTCTTCGCGGTGCTGATCAGCGGCATCGGTACGTTCATCATCATCTATGCCGGCGGCTACCTGCACGGCGACGAGTACCTCCCGCGATTCTTCGCCATCATGTTCTCGTTCATGGCAGCGATGCTCGGCGTGGTGCTCTCCGACAACCTCATCACGCTGTTCGTGTTCTGGGAACTCACCAGCATCACCTCCTACCTGCTGATCGGCTACCACCATGAGAACAAGGAAGCCCGCTGGTGCGCACTGCAGGGGCTTGTGGTCACGGTCGGAGGCGGTCTGGCGCTGCTGGCCGGACTGATCATGCTGGGCAATGCCGCCGGCAGCTTCGAGCTTTCGGAGATTCTCGGCAGTGGCGAAATCCTCCGGGAGTACCCCCTGTACACGGCAATGGTGGTGCTGATACTGCTGGGCACCTTCACCAAGTCGGCACAGGTGCCGTTCCATTTCTGGCTGCCGAACGCCATGGCGGCTCCAACGCCGGTGTCCGCATTCCTCCATTCCGCCACCATGGTAAAGGCCGGCGTCTACCTCATGGCGCGCCTCAATCCGGGGCTCGGCGGCACCGACCTGTGGCTCTACACACTGGGAATCTTCGGTGCCCTGACCATGTTCACGGGTTCCTTCATGGCGCTGCGCAGCACCGGGGTCAAGGCGGTGCTCGCCTATACCACCGTGATGGCCCTGGGCACCCTGACGATGCTGATCGGCATCGGCACCGAGGAGGCCATCATCGCCGCGATGACCTTCCTGCTGGCACACGCCCTCTACAAGGCGGCGTTGTTCATGCTCGCCGGAGCGCTGGACCATGAAACGGGTACGAAGGACATCCTGAAGATGGGCGGTCTCAGGCGCCTGATGCCGATCACTTTCCTGACCGCCTGCGTCGCCGCCCTGTCACTGGCCGGACTACCGCCCCTGTTCGGCTTCATCGGCAAGGAACTGATGTTCGAGGCCACCGTCACGGCGCCCGCCCTGGCGCTGTTCACCGCCGGCCTGGCGCTCATCTCCGCCATCATGATCGTTGCCATGGCGGCGGTGTTCGCGTTGCGGCCGTTCCTGGGCGACCTGAAGGAGACGCCGAAGAAGCCCCACGAGGCTCCCCTGTCCATGCTGATCGGTCCGGTGATTCTCGCCGCCCTGAGCCTGATCTTCGGCCTGGCCGGATTCCTGCCGGCTGCCGCCCTGGTGAACGGCGCCGTGGCATCCGTCTACGGCACGCCGCTGGATGTGCAGCTCTACCTCTGGCACGGATTCAACCTGCCACTCATGCTCAGCGTCGTCGCCGTGATCGCCGGCATCGTGCTGTTCGTGAAGTGGGACCGGGTGCTGGAACTGTTCGCCCGCATGCCGTTCATCGACCGGCTCGGCCCGGAACGCGGCTACGAGCGCATCATGGACGCCCTGGTCTGGGTCGCCGAATGGCAGACCCGGGTGCTGCAGAACGGCTACATGCGCAACTACCTCATCACGATTGTCATGACAACGGTGGTGGCGACTGCCTGGACGTTCTTCGTCCACACCGGGCAGGGAGTGCCGCTCGGCGAGATCGACTTCCGCATCTACGAACTGGTTGTAGTTGGGCTGGTTGTCGCCGGCGCCATCGTCGCCTCGGTGACCCGCTCCCGGCTCGGTGCCGTCGCGACCCTGGGCCTGGTGGGTTTCGGCATCGCCATGATCTACGTGTTCTTCAGTGCCGCCGACGTGGGCACGACCCAGATCATGGTGGAGACCCTTACGGTCATCCTGCTGGTACTGGTGCTGTTCCGGCTGCCGGGCTTCCAGAACCTGTCCGACACGTCCTCGCGACTCCGGGACGCCGCGGTGGCAGCCTCTCTCGGTGGACTGATGACAATTCTGATCCTGGCTGTCAACGCGGTGGAGGTCGCTGAGCCGATCTCGGATCGGCTGGTGCACTGGAGCGTTCCGGAAGGCTTCGGACGCAACATCGTCAACGTCATCCTGGTCGACTTCCGGGCACTGGACACGCTGGGCGAGATCTTCGTGGTGGGACTGGCGGCGATCGGCATCTACGCCATGATCAACCTGCGCGCGGAGGACAAGGGGAAATGAACGCGATGGGCTCCCTGATACTGCGCACCGCGGCCCGCTTCCTGCTGCCGCTGCTGCTGCTCTTCTCGATCTTCGTCCTCCTCCGGGGGCACGATGAGCCAGGCGGCGGATTCATCGCCGGCCTGGTGGCCGCGGTCGGCTTCGCCCTGTACCTGTTCGCCTTCGACGCAGCCCGCACACGCCGGATCATGGCAATGAACCCGCAGGTCATGCTGGGCCTGGGGCTGCTGGCCGCCACGCTCAGCGGCGTGCCGTCGATATTCCTGGACCAGGCCTTCTTCACGGCCCAGTGGTGGCCGTTCGAAGTCCCGGGGATTGGAGAAATCAAGCTGTCGACGCCTCTGGTCTTCGACATCGGTGTCTACATGGTCGTGCTGGGCTCGGTGATGCACATCGTCCTGGCGCTGGCCGAAGCGGAGGAATGACATGGAAACCATCATGGCATTCGCAATAGGGGCATTGTTCGCGGCATCCGTCTACATGATTCTGCGCCGCTCCATC
>SLLM01000031.1 GCA_007134055.1 Ectothiorhodospiraceae bacterium
GAACTGGCGCGCTGGACGATTGCCGCCCTGGTTGCCCTGGCGCTGATCCTGATGGTGATGCGGCCCCTGGTGAATGGCCTGCTGAGTCGTCCGCCCTCCGCAGGGCGGGCGGACTCCTCCCGCGGCCACTTGCCGGCAGGTGAGGAGGATCACCGGCGGCTCACCGGGCCGGACGTGGAAAGTGGCAGCATCGAGCAGAGCGCCGCCTTGGCCCAGGCGGACCATCACGCCAAGCTGGATGCCGCACGGCAGATCATCGAACAGGAGCCCGCCCTGGCGGCGAATCTCATCAAGAGCTGGTTGAATGAAGATGACGAACGACGCTACTAGCCAGAAGCTCTCCGGGGCGGAAAAGGCCGCTGTCTTCCTCATGAGCCTGGGCGAGGACACCGCTGCAGACGTGATGAAGCACCTGGGTCCGAAGGAGGTGCAGGTCCTCGGCACCACCATGACGTCGCTCAAGAACATCCGCAAGGAGCAGGTGGAGTCCGTGGTGGGTGACTTCGTCAATGCCGTGGGCGAGCAGACGGCGCTCGGGATCGGCAACTCCGACTATATCCGCTCGGTGCTGGTCAAGGCCCTGGGGGAAGACAAGGCCGGCAACATCATCGACCGGATCATGATGGGCGGCAATACCCGGGGGCTGGAGCAGCTCAAGTGGCTGGACGGCAAGACCGTGGCGGAGATGCTGCGCATCGAGCATCCGCAGATCATCGCCATCGTCCTCTCGTACCTGGATGCGGACCACGCCGCCGAGGTGCTGGGTGCGCTGCCGGAACGTATCCGCCACGACATCCTCATGCGCGTGGCCACCCTGCAGGGCGTGCAGCCCGCCGCTCTGCAGGAGCTCGACGAGATCATGGAGCGGCAGTTCTCCGGCAAGAAGCGGCTGAAATCGTCGTCGATCGGCGGTGTCCAGGCTGCGGCGAACATCCTCAACTTCCTGGAAAGCGCCGTCGAAAATCCGCTCATGGAGAAGATCAACGAGAAGGATGCCGAGCTCAGCCAGAGAATCCAGGACCTGATGTTCGTCTTCAACGACCTGGTGGACATCGACGACCGGGGCATTCAGGCCCTGTTGCGGGAAGTCAGCTCCGACGTCCTGGTGCTCGCCCTCAAGGGGGCCGACGAGGGCCTCAAGGACAAGATGTTCCGCAACCTCTCCCGCCGTGCCGCGGAGATGCTGCAGGATGACCTGGACGCCCGCGGACCGGTGCGGGTGAGCGACGTGGAGCAGGCGCAGAAGGAGATCCTGACAGTGGCCAAGAGGATGGCGGATGAAGGGCAGCTGTCCCTCGGGGGTGGTGGCGATGAATACATCTGATCGGAGGTGGTGGTGAGTTTCCGGCCGACACGGCCACTGAGCGCCGACCAGCGCCGGCGGCTGGAGGTCAGCCGCTGGGAAATGCCGGACATGTCCACGCCTCCGGTCCCCCCGCGGCAGGCGGAAACCTCGGGGCAGGATGCGGGCGCCAGGGTGGAACGTGCGCGCCCGCCAACGGCGGCGGAACTGGAGGCGCTACGCCTGGCGGCCCGGGAGGAGGGCCACGCCCAGGGCCGGGAGGAAGGCTATGCCGAGGGATTGCGGCAGGGGGAGGCAGCGGCCCGCAAGCAGGCAAAGCGTACCCAGGGCGAGCAGCAGGCTCATCTCAAGGCCCTGCAGGAGCTGCTCGAGGCGCTGGCCCGGCCGCTGGAACAGGCAGATGACGCGGTAATGGAGCAGCTTGCCGAGCTGTCCCTGGTGGTGGCCCGGCATGTGGTACGGCGGGAACTGCAGACCCAGCCCGGGGAAGTCATGGCGGTGCTGCGGGAAGCCGTTGCGGCGCTGCCGATGGCGGCGCGCAACGTGCGGGTTCACGTCAACCCGGCGGATTTCCGTTTTCTCTCCGAGCGCCTGGGAGGTGGTGGCGCCGAAGGCGGGGAACAGGCCTGGCGATTGGTCGAGGATGGTGCCGTCAGCCGCGGCGGGTGTACCGTTCGCAGCGACGCCTCCTATATCGACGCCACGGTCGAGCATCGACTGCACCAGCTGGTGAGCCAGCTGCTGGGCGGCGGGCGCGACCAGGATCACTTCGACAGCGTTACCCGGTCGGTGGCGGCGCCGGAATCGCCTGACGACGAACACGAGACGGCAGGCGACGGCTCGCCGCCGGCCGGAGGGGATACCGCGTGACTACGGATCTCCGGGCACGCCGGGCCGAGCGCCGGGCGCAGGGGCTTGCCCGGCTGCGGGAGCAAGTGCAGCCACCCCGGATCGAGGTGCAGGGTACGCTGCGCCGCATGGTCGGACTTACCCTGGAGGCCCGGGGTTGCCAGGCGCCGGTCGGCGCCCGCTGCGCCATCCGCTCCCGTGGTGCGCCGGAAGTGGAAGCGGAAGTGGTAGGTTTCGGGGACGACTGCCTGTACCTGATGCCGACCGGGGATGTGCAGGGCCTGACCCCCGGGGCGGCGGTGGTGCCGCAGGAAGGTGTTTACGAGGCGGTCGTGGGTGACGCGCTCCTCGGCCGCATCCTCGATGGCGGCGGTGCACCGCTGGACGGCGGCCGCCCCTTGCGCGGCCTCAGCCGCATGCCGCTCATGGGGCGGGGTGTGAATCCGCTGAGCCGGGCCCCGATCCGCCGCCCGCTGGATGTCGGGGTGCGCGCGATCAACGCCTTGCTCACCGTCGGCCAGGGCCAGCGCATGGGGCTGTTTGCAGGCAGCGGGGTCGGCAAGAGTGTGCTGCTGGGGATGATGACCCGCTACACAAGCGCGGATGTCGTGGTCGTCGGCCTGATCGGCGAGCGGGGCAGGGAAGTCAGGGAGTTCATCGACGACATCCTCGGCGCCGAGGGTCTCAGGCGGGCAGTCGTGGTGGCGGCGCCCGCCGATGCCTCGCCCCTGATGCGCATGCATGGTGCCATGCAGGCGACCGCCATCGCCGAGCATTTTCGTGACCAGGGGCAGCAGGTGCTGCTGCTGATGGACTCGCTGACCCGGTACGCCCAGGCCCAGCGGGAGATCGGCCTCGCCATTGGCGAGCCACCCACCACCAAGGGGTATCCGCCGTCGGTGTTCGCCCGGCTGCCGCGGCTGGTGGAACGGGCCGGCAATGGCCCCGCCGGCGGTGGTTCCATTACCGCCTTCTACACCGTGCTCGCCGAGGGTGACAATCAGCAGGATCCCATCGCCGACGCCGCGCGCGCCATACTCGACGGGCACGTGGTGCTGAGCCGGGAGCTCGCGGACGCCGGGCATTACCCCGCGATCGACATCGAGCAGTCCGTCAGCCGGGCGATGATGAACATCGTTGGGGACGGGCACCGGGTCCTGGCGCAGCGATTCCGGCAGCTGTACGGTACGTACCGTCAGAACCGGGATCTGATCAGTGTCGGCGCCTACCAGCGCGGGGCCGATCCGGCCATCGACGAGGCCATTGCCCGTCGCCCGCAGCTCATGGAGTTCCTGGCCCAGGATCTGCGGGAGTCGGACCGTTTCGCGGACAGCGTGGCGCGGCTGGAGGCGCTGTTTGCCGACAGCCGGGAGGAAGGTGCCCCGCGGCGTGAGTCGCCGGCGGCGAGTGGGAGTGATTCATGACTCGACTGAAGCGACTGGAGACGGTGCACACCGTCCTGGGAGATCGTGCCGACCAGGCTGCCCGGGCGCTTGCAAGGAGCCGCGAGCGGGTGGAAGAGGAGACCCGGCGGCTCGAGCAGTTGCGTCGGTTCCGGGACGACTACCGGCGCGAGTTCGCCGGCAGCGGGCAGGACGTGATCGATGCCTTCCGGTTGCGGGACTTCAACGCGTTCGTGGCTCGCCTGGACGAGGCCATCGCGCGGCAGCAGCAGCACGTTGACAGCGTGCGGCGCGAAGCGGAACAGGTGCGGGAGCACTGGCAGGCGCAGCGGCGCCGTGCCGACGGCATGGAGAAGGTGGTGGAAGGGCACCGGGAAGTCCACCGGCGTCACGAGGCGGACGTCGAGCAATCCCGTAGCGACGAGATCGCAATGCGACGGTTCCGCGACCGGGAACCGCAGTGACGGCGCACAGCCGGATTTCGATGCTGGCCCTGATCTTGCTTCATGACCCCCGAACCCATGACTCGGCGCGGAGCACGCGATGAACGGCCTCGATCAGCTGCAGACCCTGTTTGCCGGAAAGCTTGATACGGAACAGACCCTCAAAACCCTGCAGGACCCCGGGAACAGGGCGTTTCTGGAAGCGCTGCTGGACACGGAGCTGCTGCGGGACAGCGGTCTGACGATGGCCGACCTGGAGCACTGGCTTGCCGGCGAGGGAGGCAAGGATTTGCCGCTTGCGCTCCCCGGCCTGCAGCCTGGAGTGCAGGACCCAGTGCATGCTGACGACCGGGTCGAGGTCGATATTCCGGAGGATGTCGATATTCCGGAGGATATGGAGGCACTCCTGCCGCTTGCCGGCCTGGTGGATGACGACGTCGCCATGCGTGCGGGAGCGCAGCAGGAGATGCCGTCCCCTGCCCAGCACCCGGGGCAGCAGCTGGCCGCGCGGCTGGCCCTTCTGGACCAGCTTCAGGCACGGCACCGCTTCGCTGACCAGCACGGCCAGCAGCAGGTGTCGCGGACGGAGGCCGAGGGGGCGCTCTCCTACGTGCAGACCAGCCAGTTGCTGGAGTCCGCGCCGCGCCAGGCAGCGTTGCCGAGTTTCACCGTCGCCACCCCGATGGATCAGTCCGGCTGGGGGCAGGCCTTGGGTGAACGGCTGGTGATGATGGCCCGGGAGGGGTTGCAGCAGGCGCGCCTGCAGCTCAATCCGCGGGAGCTGGGGCCGGTGGAAGTGAACATCTCGGTCCGGGATGACAAGACCAGCATCCATTTCCTGGCCCAGCACGCGGTCACGCGGGAAGCGCTGGAAGCAGAGTTGCCGCGCCTGCGTGTGATGATGCAGGAGAACGGCTTCGAGCATCTGGATGTCAACGTCGGTCGCGACGATGGCCGCGGACTCGCCCGGGACGATGCGGAATCGGGCCGGGACGACGAGGATGCCCGGCCGGAAGGACGCGCGGATGGCGAGGGAGGTGAAGCCGGGGAAGCGGTGCCGACCCCGCGTGGCCTGGTGGATCACTACGCCTGAGCATGCTGCAGGTTCGCCGCCGGCAACGAGTGACGGAGTTATCAGGTTTCCCGCGCCCGAACCGCTAGACTGGCGCAAATGGACTGGCAAGAGTGGATTCGTGCATGGCTGCGGGCAGACAGCAGGGGTCGGTCAAGGTTATCGTTGTCGTGGTGGTGCTTGGTGTGGTGCTTCTTGCCGCCGGTATCGGCACGGCTCTCTACCTCGCCGGGGTACTGGCAACGGACGACGGGGCCGAAGTGGCGGATCAGGGCCCCGGGCCGGAGGAAGTGGAACCGGCCGCTCCGGCACGGTACCTGGAGTTCGATTCCGCGATTACCGTCAACCTCGGCGGCGGTGGCGCCCGCCGCATTCTGCAGGCGCGGGTACAGGTCATGGCCAGGGACGAGGACATCATCGCCGGCGTGGAGAAACACATGCCGGTGATCCGGAACAACCTGATCATGCTGTTCAGTGACCAGCAGTACGAGGCCCTGGGCGGCCGCGAGGGCAAGGAGGCGTTGCGGCAGGAGGCGCTCGAGGAGATCAACGCCGTCCTCGACGCGGAGCAGGCACCGGGGCCCGTCGAGGCACTTTACTTCACCAGCTTCGTGATGCAGTAGCCATGGCAAGCGAGGACATACTCAGTCAGGACGAGATCGACGCGCTGCTCCACGGGGTGGAAGGCGGTGATCTGGCGGACGAGGCGGACGGGGCGGCGCCGGGAGAAGTGCGGGCGTTCGATTTCGAAAGCCAGGAGCGCATTGTCCGCGGGCGCATGCCCACCCTGGAGATGATCAACGAGCGTTTCGCCCGGCTCTTCCGGATCGGTCTGTTCAACATGCTGCGGCGGACTCCGGAAGTTTCGGTGAGCGGCGTCGAGATGATGAAGTTCGGCGAATACGTTCACACACTGTACGTCCCGACCAGCCTCAACATCATCCGCATTCAGCCCCTGCGGGGCTCCGCGCTGTGCATTGTCGACCCGAAGCTGGTGTTTGTTCTCGTGGACAACTTCTTCGGCGGTGACGGGCGCTTCTACACCAAGATCGAGGGGCGGGAATTCACGTCCACGGAGCTGCGCGTGGTGCGCATGGTTCTGGACCAGGCCTTCAGCGATCTGCAGGAGGCCTGGGCACCGGTCATGCCGGTGGAGTTCGAATACCTGAACTCGGAGGTGAATCCCCAGTTCGCCAATATCGTCAGCCCCTCGGAGGTGGTGGTGATCTGTCGCTTCCAGGTGGAACTCGACGGCGGCGGCGGGGAGTTTCACGTCACCATCCCCTATACCAATATCGAACCGATCCGGGAGCAGCTCAACGCCGGCGTGCAGAGTGATCGCAACGAGGTCGATGAGCGCTGGACCCGGTCGCTGCGGGAAGAGATGAAGACCGCCGACGTGGAGCTTTCGAGCACGCTGACCCGGATCCAGATCAGTCTGCGGGACCTGCGCCGCCTGAAGGCGGGTGACGTGATTCCCTGTGACCTGCCGGACACGGTGACGCTGGAAGCGGAGGGCATTCCAATCTTCCGCGGCCGCTTCGGCCAGTCCGACGGCCATGTGGCGATCAAGGTCACCAACCGGGTACAGGTGGATCAGGACCATTCCCTGATGATGGGGAGCAAGAGAAAATGAGCGAACAGGACAGGCCGGACGACGAGCAGCAGGCCGGTGCCGATGACTGGGCGGAGGCGCTCGCGGAACAGTCCGCAGCGGAGAAGGGCGCCGAGGGCGGTGCCGCCATCAGTCGGGCGCAACTGGAAGCACTGGAGGATGACGGAACGGGGACGGCCGGCGGGGACGAGGACCGCAATCTGGATGTCATCCTCGATATCCCCGTGACTCTGGCCATGGAGATCGGCCGTACCCGGATCAGCATCCGCAACCTGCTGCAGCTGAATCAGGGATCGGTGGTGGAGCTTGACCGGCTGGCCGGCGAGCCTCTGGATGTGCTGGTCAACGGGACGCTGATTGCCCATGGCGAGGTGGTGGTGGTCAACGACCGCTTCGGCATCCGCCTGACGGATGTGATCAGCCCCGCGGAACGCGTGAAGAAGCTGCGGTAATGGTTCCCTTGTCCGGGTATGGCGGATGGAGCCGCCGGTGTTTCGTCATCTGCTGCATCGCCGGCGCCAACTTTCTGGCGCCGGCGCTGGCGCTGGCCGAGAACGCAGCTCCCTCACCGGGCCTCGACACATCCGCCCTGGTACGCGTCACGCTTGGCCTGGCGCTGGTTCTCGCGGTGATTGTCGGCCTGGGCTGGGCGATGCGTCGCATGGGCGCGGTGACCGGCTCGGCATCGGGCCGCCTGCGAGTCCTGGGAGGCGTTTCGGTCGGTAACCGGGAGCGGGTCGTCCTGCTCCAGGTCGGTGAAGAACAACTACTTATCGGTGTTGCTCCTGGGCGGGTACAGACCTTGCATGTGCTCGACAAACCGCTGGACGTGGCCGGGGGCACACCCGGAACAGGTGGCGGAGGTGGCGAGCAGGGTTTCTCCTCCCGTCTGCAGCAGCTGATGTCCCAGGGAGGGCGCGCGCGCAGGGATCCTACCTCCTGACCTCCCCCCACCCCGCCCGTCCCGGTTCGCGATTCGGGCAGAACGGGTTGGGGTTTGATGCGATACCAGAGGAATTCGGCGTTTCTACGAGGGGTGGTGTACCTGCTGGTGCCCGCCCTGCTGGTCTGGCCGGCACTTGGCGCAGCCCAGGTCGGTGGCCTGGAGGCGGTCACCGTCACCGAGTCGGAAGGCGGCACCGCCTACAGCGTGAGCCTGCAGGTACTGGCGCTGATGACGGTGCTGACGCTGCTGCCGGCCGCCATGCTCATGATGACGGCTTTCACCCGGATCATCGTCGTGCTGGGGATCCTGCGCAACGCCATCGGTACCGCCCAGACCCCGTCCAACCAGGTTCTGGTGGGCCTGGCATTCTTCCTCACGCTGTTCATCATGTGGCCGGTCTTCGAGCAGGTGTACGGGGATGCAGTACAACCCTACCTGGCAGAGGAGGTGAGCGCGGACGAGGCGGTCCCCGCGGCCATGCAGCCGTTCCGTGACTTCATGGCGGCGCAGACGCGCCAGGAGGACCTGGCCATGTTCATGCGCATCGCCGGCAATGGTCCGGTGGAGGGGATCGAGGACGTACCGTTTGCCGTGCTGGTGCCGGCATTCGTCACCAGTGAACTGAAGACCGCCTTCCAGATCGGATTCATTCTCTTCCTGCCGTTTCTCGTCATCGACCTGGTGGTTTCCAGCACGCTCATGTCCATGGGGATGCTGATGCTCTCGCCGATGATCATCTCCCTGCCGTTCAAGATCATGCTGTTCGTGCTGGTGGATGGCTGGTCACTGGTGATGGGGACGCTGGCGGCGAGTTTCATCACATAAACCTGACCCGATTACGTCCAGGACAACCACTGGGCCGCAGA
>SLLM01000266.1 GCA_007134055.1 Ectothiorhodospiraceae bacterium
GCCTGAGCGCTCACATAGTCGAAAGGCTCGGTGAAGAACGGCGCACCATTCGATACACGGGGCGCGCCGGTGCCCTCACTGTTGGAACTGGCAACGCCCTCTTCGTCCAGCCCCTCCCCGGTCACGTAAAAGCGCTTTGTCGGCAGCGTCACCACCCAATCAGTGGCCGCGTTTAAGGCCGGATCAACAAGGAATTCGTTGGCCAACTGAGCTGCACGCAGGGCCAGACTCACCGCGTCAGCCTTCACGTCTGGAGCATCCCCCGCCCCCTCGGGCCCCATGAAGATTGGGCTGGTAGTGCTGAGATCAGGCAAGTCCCAGTACTGAAGCCCTCCGTCCTTATTGAGCACCAGACCACGGTCCGCAGTGAATGCAGCCAATGATTCCTCTCGCGCAGCACTCTGAGCAAAGAACAACGGACTATCCCCGAAGCCGCTCGTATCGAGCACCGCCATATGCATGGGAATGTAAGTCGCACTCTCGACGTTGATGAGCGCCGCGCTACCGAACAACCCACCGTTCCGGTTACCAAACCGTGTCTGAATGGGGTCGCCGTCATTCAAGTCACTGATCGTCAGGCTGGCGTGGGTCCCCTCGCCATCGCCCGGCTCAAGGGCAGAAAGCTCGGGATTCTGTCGATTCAGTTCAGCAACCGCGCGGCAATCCCGCGGTTCCCCTTCTTCGTGCTTTATGTAGTGAATAAGCGAGCCCTCCTGATCGACATCGCCAACCAGCGTCGCCATCTCGATAATCTCCACATAACCCTCGCGAACCCGGTCTGCCGGGGCGGGGCCGGCGTACTCAAGGTCATACTCGGCAAGTTCGGCAATCACCTCGTCGATGTAGGTGGTACGCACCTTGGCCGCGCTACTATCCGCATTGGCCCCCACCCGACCAAACGTGCACGTGGAATTTCCGGTAACCAGGGTAGGCACGCCGTCGCGATCCTGGGTCAGGGCGGCGGTCCAGGCATCTTCTGGAGACATGTAAACATGGAAGTCCAGCGAGTCCTCGGAACCGCGGGCCTCCCGGAAACGCACCTTCAGCGCCTTGAACTGATCGGTGGTGTTCACCACGTTGATGTAGGTCTCGTTGCCGGACTCGGTAGTGTAATAAGGCACCAGCAGGACGTCGCCCGTCTCAGCCAAAGCAACCGTCCCTTCCGGCCCCTCAGGAAACGGCAACGGCTCAGCGAATGCCGGCTGCCCCGCCAACATTGCCGCCCCAATCCCCAGCATCGTGCCAACTTTTTTGCTCATTCCCCCTCCAAACAGCAAAATAACGTGGAACTGTTTAACCTCCGCAAGGCTAGAAGGGAGCAGACCGTTTTGCAAACAGACAGAGCCCCCGGACCCGGAACAGGTTCGGGGGCTCTGGAGGCAACTGGCGGCTGGTCAATGCGTTAGTCGAGTACCGGCGCGCTCAAGCGGTGGCGGAACCCTCCGCCATACTGGTTCAGAGAACCGGTGGCGGTCTGACCATCGTTTATGAACTGCCAGGCGGCGAACCCGATTACCGGCAACCCGTCGCGGCCCTGTTCATCCAGCGTGAGTTGAATCCACCCAGCGCTGAAATCTCCAACCGGCAGTACCCCAAGGGTTTGCGTGGCGCCCAACACTGCGGACGCGCCGGCGGGCTCTCCACCCAGACCGGGCGAGACGGCGAACACGTTCGCCTCCCAGCATAGCGACGTGGCCTCCGGCGCGTCGGGAATCCCCGGCGAGAAACCGCTGCTCGGCGTGGTAGGCGGTGAAAATGGCCGCTCCTCACGGTCGTACACCGCAACCCCGATGCGCTCACAGGACAGGGCATCAGCGTAATTGTAGGGCTGAGTGAAGGGAGGAATCACCGGTTCGGTCACCACTCCGTCCGCCGAACCGAACGCACCAGCGACGTGGTACCGTTTGGTCGGCAACGTCACCACCCAATCCGTGCTTGCGCCGAGCGCCGAGTCCACCAGGAACTCGTTGGTCAGTCGGTTGGCCAGCAAGGCGTCGGTAACGGCCCCGATCTGGCCGAGCACGTCGCCCGCACTAAAGCCGTCTGTAACAGAGTCCACCCGAGTACTCAGGTCGGGCAGGTCCCAATATTGCAGCGCACCCTTTACGAACACCAACCCACGGTCTGCCGTGTAGTCTGCCAGCACAGCACTGGAACGATCGCTCTGCGAGAAGAACATGGGTGCCGAGTTGGCGCCATTATCCCGCAGCGTGGTCACTTCCATGGGTATGTAGGTGGCATCCTCCACGTTAATGAGGGCGGCACTCGCGAACAAGCCCCCGGTGCGAGCCTCGAACTGATCGGCAACGTCAATGGTACGGGTGGTACCCATCCAACTCGTCTGGAAGCTGCCCCCGTAATTATCCGGGCGGAGGGCCCGGGTGGCCGGATCCGTGTTCAGCGTGCGGAACACGTTGCAGTCCCGGGGCACCCCGTCCACGTGTTTGGCGTAGAAGGAAAGGAAATCGGGCTGATCTCCCGAGGCAGCAGACCGGTAATCCGCCAGTGTCGCCATCTCGATGATCTCGACATACCCTTCCCGGATCCGTTGATTCGGATCACCCCCTTGGTACACGTCCTCATCCAGCCGGGTAATGATCTGGTCAAGGTAGGTGGTCTGGACACGGGCACGACTAGTGGTCGCGGTAGACCCGACGCGCCCCCAGGTACAACTTCGGTTCGCCGTCACCAGGGTTGGCACACCATTGGCGTTTTGCGTCAGGGCGGCGGCCCATACGTCCCGGGGGGATAGATAGACGTGAAAATCGAGGGAATCCTCGGAGCCCCGGGCCTCGCGGAAACGCACTTTCAGGGCTTTGAAGTCGTCGCTGGTATTGACGACATTGATGTAGGTCTCGTTCCCCGACTCGGTGGTGTAGTAGGGGATGAGCAGCAAAAACCCGGTATCGGCCGGCGTCACGGGCCCTTGGGCCTGGGCATAACCGGAAGCCACGATGGCGGACGCCACGGCGGCAGTCAGGACACTTCTGTTCATAGCGCACTCCCGATCAACCTTGGCCATGGCGGCCGCGGTGTTCGTGTTGTCAGACCTGCCCAGCTGGCAGGCCTCGTCTTTATAGTGCGCAATGGGGTCGGCCGCAAGCAGGCCGTGAGGCCTGCGTGGCCAAAGGGTGTCGCTAACCCTCCGAGCTCTCGCGCTAACGACGCGCCTTAGAAATAGAAAAAGCCGAGCCCCTGATCTGATCGGGGACCCGGCTTCAATGCACCCAACGTTGCTAAGACTTGGGCGTTGTGGCTGCTAGCGCCGGCCCTGTATCAGGACCGGCGACCGCTACCGTAAGGCAGTTCAGCAACCAAGTTCACGAGGCAACTTATTAGTCGTTGTTGCCTTCGCCGTTTTCCGGCTGCTGCAAGAAGCGATGGCTAAAGGCACCGCCGTACTGGTTCAGGGAACCGGTCGCGGTCTGGCCATCGTTGAAGAACTGCCAGGCGGCAAAGCCGATAACGGGCAGGCCGTTGTCGTTACCACCTTCAGTCAGGTTGATGCTCGCCCAACCGTCCCGAGTGTCCTCACCCACAGCGATGCCGGAGGTGGAGACCTGAGCACCCAGAACCGGGGTAGGCCCATTGACGGTGGTGCTCTCGCTACGCAGGAAGCTGAACACAGTGGTCTCGTAGGGGAGAACCGCCGTGGTCGGCGCTTCCGGCAGCCCCGGGGAGAAACCTTCGCTCGGCTCGGAGGCAAACTGAATCTTGCGCTCGTTACGATCCCAGGCGTCGATCTGGATCACCTCACCGCGATAGGACTGCGCATTCGCGTAATCGTAAGCGCTGGTGAAGTAGTCCTGACCGGTGATTGCACCATCTGAGATGCTACCACCTACGCCAGTGATTCCCTCAGCGATGCCATCACCATCGAAGAAGTCATCGCCAAGCACATAGAAACGCTTGGTCGGCTGAGTCACAACCCAGTCGGTTTCCGCGCCCAGGGCGGGATCAACCAGGAACTCGTTGACGATGTGAGTCGCCGCCAGCGCATCGGAGATCGCATCCACGCGACCGGTGTCTCCGCTACCATCGGTGGTGCTCAGATCGGGCAGGTCCCAGTACTGCAGGTCACCTTTAACCGCCTTCAGGCCTTCATCGATCGTGAAGCCAGCCAGCTCACTAGCGCTTCTCGGGCTCTGCGAGAAGAAGATGGAGGGGGCAGTGCCGTTGTCGAGGGTATCCAGAACGGTGACTTCAGTCGGCAGGTAGGTGGCATCGTCCACGTTGATGATGGCAGCGCTGCCAAACAGTCCGCCGCTACGATTACCGAAACCTGTTGCGGTCAGCGTGCGCTCTTCGCCATCGGGACCGGTGAACTCCACGTTGCTGGCATCCTCCCCAGGAGTCAGGCCGTCACCATCGTTGGCGATCGTGTTCAGCGCCGCGACGGCACCGCAGTCGCGCGGAGCGCCATCCACGTGCTTGGTCCAATGGCCAAGGTTGCCCGAGTTGGTTCCACCGCTTTCATCAGCGTAGGTGGCCATCTCGATAATCTCGACGTAACCCTCGCGGATACGCTCTTCCGCTGCCGGGCCCTCATAGTCGACACCCGCATCAGCCAGCTCGTCAGAGATTTCGTCGACGTAAGTCGTACGCACCTGGGCACCGCTGCTGTCGGCAGTGCGGCCCACACGACCGAAGGTGCAGGAACTGTTGTTGGTGACCAGCGTCGGGGTGCCGTCGCTGTCCTGGGTCAGCGCAGCGGTCCACACGTCCTCCGGGGACATGTAAACGTGGAAGTCCAGGGAGTCCTCGGAACCGCGAGCCTCGCGGAAACGCACCTTCAGCGCCTTGAACTCATCAGTGGTGTTAACCACGTTGATGTAGGTCTCGTTGCCGGACTCGGTGGTGTAGTAAGGCACCAGCAGGACGTCGCCGACTTCCGACTTCTCTACATCGGCGTGGGCGCCCCCCATGGCAGACAGGGTCGAGGCGACCGCGGCAGTTAGAAGCTTCTTCTGCATTTCACTTCTCCTGAATTGCGTTTCAGCACTGATTTGCGCAACTAGTGTCGCTTGACAAGATGTGGGCCCGAAAAACCGGCAACCCGCACGCGGAACTGTTGTACACCATTCGTTGCCTAAACATCAACAACTGTGTGCACGCTGGGTGGCCCGCCCGACTAGCGCCGGGGCAGGAACCACCACTCCCCGTCCGAGCGCACCCATTGCTCCTCAATGGGCCGCTGGCCCTCGCGGGCGTCCATCCGGGGCATGGATACCCGGTAATGGAGTAGCACGGTGGCCGTACAGGCATCCTCCGCGCCACACTCCACGTCCCGGACTTCCGCGTCTGTCCAGCTCACCGCGCCACCGAACCGCCCGCGATAGCCGCGTAGCGATACGTTCTCGCGATAGCCGGGAGAGAGGTACGCGTAGGCCTGCTCGAAATCGCCATCGATCAGGGCCTGCCGGCGCTCAAGCGCGCGATCCGCCACACGCTCCTCTGCGGTGCGGCTGTCGGGCATGTGGGCGCAACCCACAGCACCGAAAAGAAGGACCACGCCCGCTGCGCCGATGATGGTTTTTCGCAACATGCTCACTCTGTCGCCACCTCTCGTTGATTGGTTCCGAGTATCAGTTCACTTTGGCCACAAGTCAAGGGGTAACGCGCGTTATCTAAGGTTCGTTCCGCGCTGTCACACCGCATACTCGGCCCTCTGCGCCGCACGGGCCAGGCCCCGCCGTTGCGAAACTGCAACAAGCCGCTCATTCCACCTCCGGCAAGGGCTGATGACCGGGGATCCGCCATTCGCGGAAGCTCTCCTCCAGGCCGTCCAGGCGCTGCCGGAACTCGTCGGTGATCGCCCGGGCGCTCTCCCGGTCCCCGGCCACCCGGGGGGTGAGCATTACAATGAGCTCCGTGCGGCGCGACTCCTCGACGCTCTGGCGGAACAGGCCACCGAGCAGGGGCATGTCCTTGAGCAGGGGCACGCCCGTCTCGGAGCTCCGCTGGTTCTCCCGGATCAAGCCGCCCAGCACGATAGTCTCGCCGCTCTGGACGGCTACCGTGGACTGGATATCGCGTGTCGAGATGGTGGGCGAGTCGATATCCGAGCTTTCGGTGCTGCTCACGTCGCTCACCTCCTGGATAACCTCCATGGTCACCATGCCGCCGGCGTTAACCCGAGGTGTCACGCTGAGCAACACACCCGTATCCCGGAAGGAGATGCTGCTGGTGACTACCCCATCCGTGACCGCGCTGACGGTCTCACCGGTGCGAATCGGCACCTGGTCGCCGACTCGAAGGTGGGCGGTCCGGTTGTCGAGCACCATAAGGGAGGGAGATGACAGTACGTTGACGCGTTCATCCTCCGCGAGCGCGTTCAACACACCACGAACATCGCCACCGGCATCCACCACCGAGTAGTTGAAGCCCGGGAAGCGACGGGACAGTTCGCTGCTGGTCCCCAGCACGCCCTCACCGCTGTAACCATTGAATCCGTCCCTGAACATCCACTGCAGGCCGAAGCGCAGCTCATCACTCAGAGTCACCTCGACGATGGTGGCGTCAACCAGGACCTGCAGCGGCTCGATGTCCAGCTCCTCGATGACCTTCTTCAGCCGATCGTAGTCCGACGCAGAGGCGAAAATGAGTAGCGCGTTGTTCGTGGTGTCAGCCACAACGCGAACGTTGCCCAAGGCGTCCTCGTCGCCGTTGTCACTGTCGTTGCCATTGCCGCTGCCCGAACCGCCACCGAACGCCGAGGCACCGGGGGAGCTATCCGGGCCGCCGCTATTACTCGGAGGGTCGCTCAAGCCGGCGTCATCTCCATTGCCAGAATCATCACCGCTGCTGGAATCACCAAGCGTTGTCGGCGCCTCGCCCGGCGCAAGCCTCCCGGGCCCCTCATCGCGGCGGTCCAACCGATCCCGGGCATCGGTACCGGTGTCCACCTCCATGTCGTAGAGCCGGTTGAGCACGTCCGCCACGACCTCGGCGTCCGCGTTCTGCATGCGGTAGACGTAGATGCTTCGCCCACGCGCATCGCCACGGGCGCGGTCGAGCCGCTCGATCCAGGTCTCGGCCTCGCGCAGGTACTCGGCCTGCGGTGTGACGACCATGACCGAACCCAGGCGCTGAATGGGGATAAACCGGAACATGCCGGCCATCGGGCCCTCGGCATCAGCCCCGAACAATTCGCCGAGTTCCTCGGCAAGCACGACCGGGTCAACGTTTTCCATGGGGAACAGCCCAACCGACATACCCTCGAGCAGGTCCACGTCGAACATGGCCGCCGCCTCTTCAACGGCCTCCATGTCACGCGCGCCAGCCGTCACCATCAGCAGGTTGCGGGTACGGTCCACGCGGACCTGTGCGCCGGGCGAGAGCAGCGGCTCGAGCAGCTTCTCCATCTCGCTGGCAGCAATAAACTCCAGCGGCACAACCGCCACCTGATAGCCGGGGGGCACCTCCGCGCCGGAGCGTCCCAGCCGGAGGCGGTAGCCGGCACGTTGGGCGTCTTCCACGCGCATGATCCGCCACAGATCCGCATCCCGGTCGTGGACCAGCGCTATGCCGTTCATGTGCAGCACCCGCTCAAGGGTGGGCAGCACGGCCCGTTCCTGCAGCGGACGGGTGGTCTGCAGGGTAATCCGCCCACTGACGTTGGAGGCCATGGTGTAGTTCTCGCCGAGAATGTCCTCCATGACGCTGGCGACAACCTCGCGCACATCCGCCTCTTCGAAGTTGAGGGCGATGTCTCCTTCGGGAAGGCGCTGGGCGTCCTCAATGGCATCCACATCGAACAACCGGCCCGTGCCGGGATAAAGATCAGCGCTGGGGGTATCCTCCTCGGCGTCCGGATCGTCATCGGTCACGGGCACGCCGTCGCTAATCCGACGACTGGGGTCTTCGATGGCGCGCTCGGCAAGCTCCACCGCCGAGGCGGACCGCTCCTGACGCTCCTCCGCCCGATCATCGGGTTGCAGCATGGCGCACCCCCCAAGCACCGCGAAGGTCAGGGGCAGCAGAATCAGATTACGAATGGGTTGCCGTTGCATGGAAACTCCCGGTGAATGGAACGGGCCACCGCGCGATCAAGGATAATCGCGCAGCCGCAGCGCCTGGGTGGCTTCGCCATGGGTGAAACGGACGCTATCCGTACCGATGTGATCGAGCGTCCAATCCTCAATGGTGTCACCGACGCGGAGCCGCTCCCTGCGCTCACTGTCGTCAAGCCGCAGGATGATCCAACGCCGATCCGCACCCCCCATGACGGCTTCAAGAGTGGCCTTCAGTGGGTCCGGAGGGTCCGGCTCGAGTTCCTCCTCCGGTTCTGGCTCGGACTCCGACTCTGGCTCCGGTTCGGGCTCCGGCGGGCGGCGAGACTCACGGAACAGGGGGCGTTCGGTTATGAGCGCAATGCGCGCGGGCTCCCCAGGACGCGCGGCCTCAGCCAACGGCATCTCGGGCAGTTCGGCTGGCTCGGCATCCTCACCGGAGGCCTCGTCAAGCGGCGGCAAGGC
>SLLM01000386.1 GCA_007134055.1 Ectothiorhodospiraceae bacterium
GCACCGTCATCGATGCGCCTGTCGATGTCGTCTGGGAACTGCTCCGGGACTTCAACGGCCACGACCGCTGGCATCCGGCGGTCACGGAAAGCCGGATCGAGGATGGGCTGGAGCCGGATATCGTCGGCTGCGTCCGGGATTTTCGCCTGGCGGATGGCGGCGCGATCCGCGAGCAGCTGCTGAGCCTTTCCGATCGGGACTACCGTTTCACCTACTGCATCCTCGAGGCGCCATTGCCGCTGGTCAACTACGTGGCGACGGTGCAGCTGCGCTCGGTAACCGACGGTGGCCGAACCTTCTGGCGCTGGGAGGGCCGGTTCGAGCCCCCGGCCGGGCGGGCCCGGGAACTGGCGGAGATCGTCGGCCAACAGATCTACGAGGCCGGATTCGAGGCCATTCGCGAGCGCCTGGAGCGGCCTGTGAGCGCCGCCGTTGCGATATCACCACAGCCCTCGGCACCGCCACAGCCGCCCCGCGAACGGGACCCGGCAGTTCCGGCGGAGGCGGCCCTGCAGCGCACGCCGGTGCCGACAGGGCCGCTTCCCGCGGCCGGGGAAGCACTGCAAGGCCGGGCGATGGTTGCCACCGCTTACGGTGGGCCGGATGTCTTCGCCGCCCGGGAGAGCACGGCGCCGTCGCCGGAAGACGGCCAGGTAAGGATCAGGCAGACCGCCGTCGGGCTCAACTTCATCGATATCTACTGTCGTTCCGGGTACTTCAGGCTTGCGGAGCCACCGGCGATCCTCGGCATGGAAGCTGCCGGCGTGGTGGTGGACACCGGCCGCGGCGTGGAGCATCTGCACCCCGGTGATCGGGTGGCGTACGCCTGTGCGCCGCCGGGTGCCTACTGCGAGGTGCGCACCATGGACGCTGCTCTGGTGGTGCCGCTGCCGGACGCGGTTCCGGATGACGTTGCCGCGGCCTCCATGCTCAAGGGGATGTCCGCGGAATTCCTGCTGCACCGGGTGCATGACGTGCGCGCCGGCGAGACGGTGCTCATCCACGCGGCGGCCGGCGGTGTCGGCCTGCTGCTGTGCCAGTGGGCGGCGATCAAGGGTGCCACCGTCATCGGTACGGTGGGGTCCCGGGAGAAGGCCGACGTCGCCCGGCGTCACGGTCTCCGCCATGTGATCGTCTACACGGAGGAGAACTTCGTCGAGCGGGTCCGCGAAATCTCGGGAGGACACGGCGCCGACGTGGTCTACGACGCCGTGGGGCAGGCGACATTCGCCCGCTCCTACGAGGCACTCGCCACCCGCGGTCACCTGGTGAGCTTCGGGCAGGCATCCGGGCATATCGAACCCATCGACATCGCCGGCTACGCAAACAAATCGGCCACTGTCAGCCGGCCCAACTTCGTCCATTACGCGGGTTCCGGCGACGCTGTGCGCTCGATCACCGCCCGGCTGTTTCCGTTGCTGGCCAGCGGCGAGCTGCGGGTGGAGATCGGTCACCGCTTTCGCCTGGATCAGGTGGCGGAAGCGCACCGCCTTCTGGAAGGACGCCGGACCAGCGGCGCCACCGTGCTGCTGGTGTAGGCGTCGCCGGCGCCGCTGTGCCGCCCGGCCTGCTCAGGATCTGGCTTCCCCGCCTGTCACGTAAGCGATGAGCGGGCGATCCAGATCCTTCTCGAGCATCCTGAGGCGATCGATCAATGCTTCCGTGAGTTCGCGTCCGGTGGTCAACAGCAGCAGACCCTCGTTGGTTATCAGGTCCCTGGTCAGCCTCATGCCCGGGCGAATCGCCTGCAGGGGCAGGCGCACTTCCTGGCTGCCACGGTTGCCGGTGGGTAGTTCGTCGAGCAGTTCGAGGAAGGTGTCGACGATTGCCGGGTCATGGCGACGTCCGCTCTGGCGTCGGAGGTAGTCCCGCGACTCCGCCTCGTCGAACACACCTTCAATGAGGCGGCCTGCGGAGAGGTCCACGTAGTCTCGGCAGATACCGATGAGGCGTGCTCCCAGCGGAATGCTCTCGCCGGCGAGTCCGTCAGGATATCCGCCGCCGTCCCAGTGCTCCTGGTGATGGCGGATGTAACGGGCGGCCTCTGCCAGGGGAGGCAGAGCGAGCAGCACGCCTTCAGCCCGGACGGGATGCTGGCGGTAGATGGCCCGGTCCGCCTTGCCCAGGGCGAAGTAGGGCTGGCCGGCCACCCGGTCCGGCAGGCCGATCATGCCGATCCCGTGCAGAAGGCCCGCATGATAGACCGCCAGGGCGCGGTCTTCGTCCAGTTCCGGAGTGCGATTGGCCAGTCCCCGGGCGAGATCCGCCACTTTGCCGGCCTGTTCGGGGTTGGTGCTGTCCTGAAGACTCATGAGATGGGCGAATACCGGAATTGCCTGTAGATAGGCATCCTGCGCGTCCCGGTAGGCCAGTTCATACATGTCCGCCAGCTCCCGCAGTTCGGCGGTCCTGGCTTCCACCTTCTCATCCAGGGTCCGGTTCAGTTCCCGCAGCTCTGCGTTGCGCCGGCGGGTGAGGGCAAGCAGCCGGTTCTTGTCCTCACGCAGGCGCTTTTCCGCCAGGGCATTGCGCACCTGCAGCCGCAGGTCCTCGTCTTCCCACGGCTTGGCCACGTAACCGTAGATTCTGCCCTGGTTGACGGCGGTGATCGTGGACTGGAGATCGGAGTATCCGGTAAGCAGGATCCGTGGCACCGCCGGCCAGCGGCGGGAAACCTCCGAGAGGAGTTCTGCCCCGCTCATGCCCGGCATGCGCATGTCGGAGAGTATCAGGTCGACCCGATTCTTCTCGAGCAGCTCCAGCGCTTCCTCGCCACCTGGTGCCAGCAGCAGCTCGTGCCCGTCGCTGCGGAACAGGCGGCGCAGGGCATTGAGGATCTGGGGTTCGTCGTCGACGCAGAGTAGGGTGGCGGTGCGGCGTGCGGATTGCCTGCCGGTGGCGTGATCGTTGGGCGATTCAGTCTCCGCCATGGTACTCCCCGTCGCGGCTGCAAACCTGCACGGCACATTAGGCGCTGCCAGAGCCTACGGACACTTTGAAAGGCGTCACAGTTTCATGAACTGGCGGGGATTAGGCTGCATGCAAGTCCGCGTGCACGGGCCGGGCCGGACGTCACGCGCCACATCCATTGCGACGCAGACGGTTACCCGCCCGCTTGCGGGGCCCCGCCACACGCCCGGGTTTCAGGAGGTATTCGGTCATGCACGACGAGGCTACCTCGCCGGATTTCACGGCGCCCGGTATCGAGGCGCTGAAGCGTCAGCTATTCGAATCGGAACGGTTGGCAGCGATCGGCCAGCTGGCGGCCGGTGTTGCCCACGAGATCAACAATCCAGTGGGTTATGTCCATTCCAACCTGCAGACCCTGCAGGGCTACGTGGGGGATCTGCTGCGGCTGCTGGCAGCCTATGACCGGGTCGTGGAGGGGCCTGAACAGCCGGACCGCCTCGGGGAGCTACGGGCATTGCGGCAGGAAATGGACGTGGATTTCCTGCTGGAGGACCTGCAGCAGCTTGTCGTCGAGAGCCAGCAGGGCGTCGGCATCATACGGGATATCTCCCTGGCGTTGCGGGATTTCGCCCGTAGCCCGGACGCGCAGGTCAAGCCCCGGGATCTGAACGCGATCGCCGCCAACACGGCGCGCATCGCCTACAACGAAATCAAGTACCGGGCGAGCATGAAACAGCAGCTCGATTGCCTGCAACCGGTACCCTGTGATGCCTCCCGCCTTGCCCAGGTGGTGCTGAATCTGCTGGTGAACGCGAGCCATGCGATCGGCGAATCAGGCCGGATTCGCCTGGCGACGGGGAATGATGACCAGTGGGCCTGGATCGAGGTGGAAGACAACGGCTGCGGGATGTCGCCGGAGGTCCGGCAGCGACTGTTCGAACCGTTCTTCACCACCAAGGATGCGGGCAAGGGTACCGGGCTTGGAATGTCGCTGGCATGGGAAATCGTCGCTGACCACGGCGGCCGCATCGAGGTGCACAGTGAGCCGGGCGAGGGGACGCTGTTCCGGATCTGGCTGCCCCTGGCAGAGCCGATCGGCACCGTCCGGACAGACGGCAATGGAAACTGAACGAGGAAGCTGGCATGCACGAACTGATGGTCGTCGATGACGAGCAGCTGGTACTGAACAGTCTGCGGCGAACGGTGGGGCGCCGACCCGGGATTTCCCTGGAGGCATTCTCCGAGCCGGAAGAGGCCTTGCGCCGTCTTCAGGTCAAGAATTTCGACCTCATCATCTCCGATTACCGCATGCCGGCCATGACGGGTGTCGAGTTCCTGGCACAGGCACGGGAGCTGCAGCCGCGCAGCGTGCGGTTGATCCTGAGCGGCTACGCGGACAAGGAGGCCCTGGTGGATGCCATCAACCAGGCCCGCATTTTCCGTTTCGTGAGCAAGCCCTGGGGCGAGGAAGAGCTCAACGAGGCGCTGGAGGCCGCGTTCGAGGAACGCCAGCGGATACTGTCCCAGAGTGCCATGGTGAACGAGTACCAGCGCGAACTCGGCAGCAGGTAGATCCGGTCAACTCGGGGGTGGGCGTGTGGCATGGCGGAACTCGACCGAACAAGCAACCGGCTGGTTTTCAAGCTCGTCTATTACGGTCCGGCCCTGAGCGGCAAGACCACCAATCTGATCAGCCTGCATGATCGCCTGGTGCCGTCCCGCCGCGGGGAGATCATGATGTTCGACACCAGGGAGGACCGGACCCTGTTCTTCGACCTGTTGCCGATCGGCTGGCGGGCACCGTCGGGCTTGCTGATCAAGTTCAAGGTCTACACGGTACCTGGCCAGGTTGCCCATGACAGCACCCGCAAGGCCGTGCTGTCCCGGGCCGATGGTGTGTGTTTCGTGGCCGACTCCCGAAGCAGCCAGTCGATCAACAACGCCGAATCCTTCCGCAACCTGGAGGAGAACGCGATGCGGGTCGGTCTGGATCTCGAACGCCTGCCTATCGTTATCCAGTTCAACAAGCGTGATCTGCCCGATGTCACTTCGGAAGAGGAACTGCGGCAACGGTGGTCACAGGCACCCTGGCCGCTGGTGATGGCCTCGGCGCTGGAGGGGCGGGGCGTGGAGGAGACCCTGGGGCGGTTGCTGGAATCCGTCTGTCTTGGCGCGGACCGGCGCTATCGGCTCCGGGAGGAACACGGCTGCAGTCCGGAAGGGCTGTCCGCCGCGATACTGGGTAGGGCGGGCAATCATGCACACGGCTGACAATGGCGGCGTCACGGCCGGCCCCGCGGACCGTGAGTTCAATCTGGTGGATGCGCTCTCCGGGGCCGGTGCCAAGCAGGTGGTGGAATCCCTGGCGACGCTCGTCCCCGGGCCCGTTGCAATCGTCGATGCCTCGGAGCGTGTACTGGCGGGTACGCCGGGACCGCATCGGCAACCGCTCGAGGTGGAATGGGAAGTCATCGGCTACCTTGCCTGTGGTGAAGCGGACGTCGCCCGCAGGAAGGCTGCATCCACGCTGCTGGAACGGGTTCTGGTGTCCGCCTGGCAGGTGCGTCTGGTCTCGGACCTCCACCACAGCACCATCGAGAGCGACTTTGAACTGTTGCAGGAAAAGCATCAGGCGTTGCAGGCCTCCGAGCGCCGCTACCGGGATCTGGCCACGCAGCTCGAACGTCGGGTGGAAGAACAGCTCGGTGAACTGCGTGAATCGGAACGGCGGCTTGGGGAGGCCAGACGGCTCGCGTCCGTGGGACACCTGGCCGCCGGGGTTGCCCACGAAATCAACAATCCCCTGGGCTTCGTCACGGCCAACCTGTCTGCCGCGCACCGCTACCTGGAGGACTTCGCCGCCTTTCGCGATCGGCTCGTTGACGCCGAAACGCTGGATGCACTGCGGGGAGAGTGGCGGCACCGGGATCTGGATTTCGTCCTGGAGGACTTCCTGCAGCTGATCGCCGAGAGCCGGGAAGGGGCCGGCAGGATCAACAACATCGTCAGTTCTCTCAAGGGGCTCACGGAAATCGGCGGTGATGACCGGGAGACCGTAGCCCTGGAGGGGGTACTGGATCAGGCCGAGGCCTGCCTGCCCGCCAGGGGCGTGCGTAGCGTGGCCTTGATCCGCGACATTCCGGCAGGCATCCGGCTTCACGCCAAATCGAACCTGCTGGCGGAAACCCTGGGACAGATCCTCCTGAATGGCGCTCAGGCGATGGCCCGGTACCCGGATCCGCGGCTGCAGCTGAGGGCTGCCCCCTGCGGGGAGAACATGCTGGAACTTTCTGTGCGTGATTACGGCGAAGGGATGGACGCGACTACACGGGAGCATGCCTTCGACCCGTTCTTTACCACGCGGCCGGTCGGTACCGGAACGGGACTGGGCCTGACCGTGGCGCGGGAGGTGGTCATCGCCCACGGCGGAGACATCCGCATCGATACCGAACCCGGCAACGGCACTACGGTGGTGATGCGCCTCCCGCTGGCGGCGGAGAGCACCGGGACCGGGGCGGATCGGGCATGAGCCGCTTTTCCTCCCTGTTCCTGGCGGAGAAGGATCACGAGGTCCCGGCAGCGCAGTCACCCGCCAGCCGGCAGCGGGCGCCCTACACCATCCTGTTCGTGGATGACGAACCCCACGTGCTTTCGGCACTGCAGCGTGTGTTCCGCGAAGAGAACTATCGTGTCGTTACCGCGGCAACCGCGGAGGAGGGGCTGGCGCAGCTTGCCAGCACCCCGATTCAGCTGGTGATTACCGACTACGCCATGCCGGGCATGAACGGCGCCGAGTTCCTGCGCCGCATCCGGGAGCAGCATCCCGCCGTCATACGTATCCTGCTCACCGGGCAGGCGGACACCAATGCCGTGATGGCGGCAGTGCGGGACGGGGCGGTCTACAAGTTCATACTCAAGCCCTGGAACGATGACGACCTGCGGGTGACCGTGGCACTGGCGCTGGAGCAGTACGACCTGCGGGAACGAAACCGCGATCTGGAAGAGCAGAACCAGAGCAAGTCCCGGCAGATCCAGCAGCTCGCCAAGGTGGTGATCTCCAATCGCAGCCAGCTGGCACTGACCCTGCACAAGCGTGGCCACCTCAACGAGAAACAGGTGCAGAGCCTCTACAAGGTGCAGCAGGCACGGGGCGGGCCGGTGATCCGCGAGATCCTGAACCGGGACTGGGTGCCGGAGTCGCGGATCCGGGAAATCCTGCGGCGGGAGTTCATGATCGAGGAGGTGAGCCTCGACGAGATCCGGCTGGACGAGGCAACGATGGCGCTGCTGCCGCGCAAGGTCTGCGAGCGCCAGATGGTGCTGCCCATGCGGCAGACCAGCAAGCAGCTCACGCTGATCATGGCGGACCCGCTGGACGAAGGGCTGATCAACGACCTCCAGTTCAACCTCGGCCTGCGCATCGAACCGGTAATGGCCGACTGCGAGGCCATCCTGCATGCCCTGCGGCGCTTTCACGGCGACGACGAGGTGAACTTCGAGGAACTGGAAACCCTGGTCAGCACGGATCCCTACGAGAGCATCGAGATTCTGCTGGACGAGGATGAAGATGTATCGCTGGAGAGCCTTCTAGAAGGCAGCGGCGAACCGCCGGCGGTCAAGCTGGTAAACGCGATCATCCTGGAGGCGATCCGTCTCGGAGCCAGTGACATCCACGTGCAGCCGCGCACCAAGCACATCGTGGTCCGTTACCGGCTGGACGGCATTCTGCTGGACAAGATCCAGGTGCCATTGAGCCTGCACATGCCGCTGGTCTCCCGAATCAAGGTGATGGCGGAACTGGACATCACCGAGCGGCGCCGGCCGCTGGATGGGCGCATCACGGTGAAGACGGCCATGCGCATCGTCGATCTGCGTATTTCCACGCTGCCCACCATCAACGGCGAGAAGGTGGTGATGCGGGTGCTGGACCGCAACGCCTCGGTGCACACCCTGGATGATCTCGGTCTCACCGGTGCGGCCGGGAATCGCATCCGTCACCTGGCGGATCTGCCCCAGGGTATCGTGCTCGCCACCGGCCCCACGGGCTCCGGCAAGACCACCACGCTGTACTCGCTGTTGCAGCATTCCGCGACGCCCGAGAAGAACTACGTCACCATCGAGGACCCGGTGGAGTATTATCTGGATACCGCCGGCCAGGTGCTGATCCGCGACCGTATCGGACTGGATTTCCCCACGGTCATGCGGGCGACCCTGCGTCAGGATCCGGACGTGATCCTGCTTGGCGAGATCCGTGACCGAGACACGGCGGAGGTGGCGTTCCAGGCCGCCATGACCGGACACCTGGTCTATTCCACGCTGCACACCAATTCCGCCATTGCCACCGTTGCGCGGTTGCTGGATCTGGGCCTCAAACCCTTCGTGCTCGCCTACGCGCTGGAAGGCATCATCGCTCAGCGTCTGGTACGGCGGAACTGCCCGCGGTGCACGGTGCAGGGGGATGCCGATGAGTCGCCACGACGACGTCTCGGTCCGGTGTTCGCGGACGTGGCCCGGGCAAGCCGGGGCA
>SLLM01000370.1 GCA_007134055.1 Ectothiorhodospiraceae bacterium
GCGGCGCGGCGGGGCGAGCTGGAATGCAATGCAGCCGCGCAGCGCGTGGTTCATGCGTTGCACCGGGATCTCGCTCTGCGAATGCTGGCGGTGGAGCCGCTATCGGCAACCGATACCGCCGCCATCGCGCACAGCGTTGCGCCGGAAGTGGACGCCGAACGCATCTTTCGCGAGTCGGAGGGTAACCCGTTGTTCGCCCTGGAGCTCACACGCTCCCACGAGAGCGGCAAGCCGTTGCTGGGCGACACGCTCGGCAGCCTGATTGCCGGCCGTCTGGCGAGCGTCGGCAGGGAGGCTGCGGACATCCTCCCATGGGCCGCGGCACTCGGGCGCCGTCTGCATCCGGACAGGCTGGCGGCAGTGATGAACCTGCCATGTACCACGCTGCTCCAGGCCCTGGCGGACCTGGAACGGCGAGCCATCCTGCGGGCTGCGGAGGGGGGTCGATACGAGTTCGCGCATGATCTGATCCGTCGTGCGGCCTACCACTCCCTCTCGGAACCGCGCCGGCGCCTCATCCATCTGCAGCTCGCACGCAGCCTGGCTCGCGGTGTCCGGCAGTCGCGGTTGTGGGGCCGCAAGAACACCCTGCATCTGCCGGTCAATGGCGACCCGACGGGCAATCGCCACGTCGAGGAATCGTCCGCGGGCGAGGTGGCCTACCACGCGGACCTGGGTGGCGATCATGTGCTTGCTGCACGTGCCTGCGCACTGGCAGGCCGGCACGCACTGCGCCTGTATGCCTACGAGGAGGCAGCGACTCTGGCGCGGCGGGGGCAGGCCCACCTGCGACAACTGCCCGATGAGACGAGGCTGCAGCTCTCGTTCGAGCTGCTGGAACTGTACATCCACCCGGGCATGGAGCCGCACCAGCCCCCGGATCTGGAGCAGCGCCTGCGTGGACTGGTTGTGGAAGCACGGGCGGCAGGAACGAGCACCGAGGTACACGACGGGCTCTACCTGATCGGCGTGCTGCTCTACCTGCGTGGACGATACAGCGACGCCCTGGACTTCACGATCCGCGCGGAACGCGCCGGGCGCACCGCCGAACCGGCGACCGTGGTCCAGGCCGTGGCCGATACAGCCCGGTGCCTGGGCATGCTCGGCCGGGACATGGACCGCGCGGCGCAACTCGCCGAGGAGGCACAGGACCTGGCCAGGGAGCTTGCGGTGCGGCAGTTCGGCTGCGAGTTTCCACTGGCCATCGCCCTCGTGGAGCACCACCGTGGTCGGCTGCAGGAAGCACAAGCACAGCTCCAGCACGCGCTCGCCCTCGCCAGGCGCGACCGGACTCCCTGGTGGGAGTACTACTGCCTCTCCCGCCTGCCCATGATCGAACTCGAGCGCCGCGAACCCGACGCGGCACTCCAGTGGTGCCACGCCCTGCAGACCGTGGCCGGCACGCTGGGAGCGGGCGCCGAGGCCCCCTTCGCGCAGGCACTCGAGGCCCTGGCCAGGCTCCAGCGCGGGGAATGCCACGCCGCGGCAGCCGTGGATGCCGCCGTGGCAGAGCTGCGCGCCGCGGACAGCCAGTGGATGATTGCCTACGTACAGAACCTGGCGGCCTGGAACGACTGGCAGGCCGGGCGGCGCGGGGCTGCCACGGAGCGGGCCGGGGACGCGCTGGCCGCCGCCGGCAAGGTGGGCCAGGCGGACGAGGCGATTCTGGCGCACGCCCTACTGGCCCGGGCCGCACTGGCCGCGGATGACCGGGCGACGGCCCTGGCTCACCTGGAACACCTTGATGGCGACACGAACCAGTGTCTGTCCGCGCGCGCCCGGCGCGCCGCCGACGCTGCCAAGGCCGCCGCGTTCCACGACCCGACCCGCTGACAGGGATGCCCCTCCTCCAACGCCCTTTCCAACGCGCGTCCCAACGCCCCCGTGGTCTGCTGACCCTGTCCAGTTCACGGCGCAGGTGCACGCACCAGGTCGGCTGCAGACCCGTGATCGGGCGTTGGAGACGGCCTTCGATGGCCGGCGAGCTGGATCGACCCACACGCCGAATCGAACTCAAGCAACGCGTTTCATGGGAGGCAACAATGAAATCCCTGATCATCACAACCGCAGCAGCACTGGCGCTGGCACTCACCACCGGGTTCGCTGCGCCGGCGCATGGCAACGAGGCGCCCGAATTCGTCCAGGACACGTTCCCGGAACAGGGAGTGGATGCGGCCTGGGAGAGCATCAGATCCGTGTTCATGGACCCGGAGACGGCCCTCGACGGCAAGACGAAGGAGCTCATCGCCCTTGCCGTCTCGGCGCAGATTCCCTGCGACTACTGCATCTACTCCCACACCCGGGCCGCCGAAGCGCACGGCGCGACCGACGCCGAGATCAGGGAAGCCCTGGCAACCGGTGCGCTGATCCGCAAGTGGAGCACGATGCTGAATGGCCACCAGTACGACATGGATCGGTTCCGCCAGGAGATCGATGCCATGCTGGCAGGAGAATGACACCACGCCCACGCAGACAAACAGGCAGCGAACGTCTGCGTGGCCCCGGAAGGGCCGCGCAGACAGCCTGGCACGACCGGGAGAGCCTTGCTGCCGGGAGGAGCACAATGATCACAGACACGGAATCGACACGCGCCCTGGCTGCGTCGGACACCCATCACCTGGCGCAGGCACTGGGACGCGCAGGACGGTCCCGGACTCTGGCCGCTCCGGTCCGGGAACAGTTCCTCGAGGGGGGGCGCACCGGCGCCCGGGTGACCCGGCTGACCTGTGCGGATGGTTCACGCCTGGTGCTCAAGGTCATCCCCCGCGACCGCCCCTTCAGGGAAGCACTCGGCCACGACGGCGAGGCGGCAGCGTGGCTGGCAGGGACGACATCCACCCTGCCGCCGCCGCTTGCCAACCCCACCCTGGACGCGAGCCCGCACCCGGAGCGGGCGGAATGGTGGCTTCTCATGGAAGACGTCTCGTCCGGCATCGTATCCCGCAGCGCCTGGACGGAAGCACACAGCCGTCGGCTGTTCGAGGCCATGGCAGGCCTGCACGCCGCGCACTGGGGAACCCGCGATGCGCCCGGACCCGGGATCGGGAATCTCGCCGCCACCACCGCACTGCTCGTGGAAATCGCACTCTACGCAGCCACGGGGCGCTCGAGCGCGGAATGGGCGGCGCGCAGCGCCGAGGCGTTCCAGGTGCCGCGGATGCTGCTTCCAGAATTCCTGGAAGCCGCCGGCCCGGACAACGCCGACTTCTACCTCGCACTGCTGGGGCGCTGGCCGGACATCGTCTCTGCCCTTGAGGACCATCCACCCACGCTCCTGCACGGAGATCTGCGCCGTGCCAACGTTGCCTTCGTGGATGGACGGGTGGTGCTGTTCGACTGGGAGCTGGCCGCACGGGGTGCGGCAGCGGCGGACCTGGCCTGGCACTGGTTCCTCCACTACTGGGCCTATCCGCCGAACGATGGCCGCCTTCCGGCGGACCGGCTCTGGCTGCGGGATGCCTATCTGGATCGCCTGGAATCGGCGCGGGGGTCGGCAGTGGACCGGGATTCCTTCCGGATGGCCTGGGAACTGGGCTGGTTGCGGGTGTTCTGCCAGCTCGGGTTCGTGCTGGCGGACGGCCTCGCCGAAGACGCCACGGGCACCCGGCGCCAGTCGATCCGGAAGGCTTTCGGGGAAGCACGGCGGGTCGCCGACGAGCAACTCCCGTAGAACTCACGGGGAAGCGCCGCGAAGGCATGGTGCCTGAAGCCTCGGCCCATACGCATGTCCGACTGCCACCGGAGCCGCCGTCGGCTCCGTTAACGGTTCCCGCTGTCTCCGCTGACTGCCGGCCCGGGAATGCCCGACGGCCATTCCCGACGCGTGGCAAGGTGGGGGAGACGTCCCCACGACGCGATTGCGCCGCGGTACCGAATCATCAAGCAGAATCCCATTTGCGGAAGACCAACGGAAGAAAATGATAACGCAGGCCTGCGCGATAGAACCTGGCTCTCACCCACATCGGCGTTGCCCGATTCCGGTGTCGAGCCATTTGACGGTTCCCGTTCGCCAGTATGCCAACTCCCTGATTCGAGCATGGCACAACTCTCGGCATGATCATTGCCCTTCCAGTTATCGAGGGCCATTACCGCGGCTGCTTCGACGCATCCCGGTAACGGCCCGGTGCAATTCGGTTCTCCGACACGGGTTCATTCCCTGCCGGAGATCGGATTGCGAATGACTCTCTTGACGTATGGGGAGGCATCACGAATGAAACCGCTTTATTCAGGTTGCATCCTTTTCCTGCTGGCACTTGCAGTTCCCGGAACTGCGATATCCGGTCCCACCATCATCGCGGGAACCGACGCGGACAATCACCCGAACCCGGGAACGGATTTCATGGCGGAGGCGTTCAACAATCTTGCGCCGGACGTGGGCAACAACAATGAATCCGTTGTCTGCGTCGGCTGTGATGAGGCCTTCGGCACCGATGCTCTCGGCAGTTTCAATACCGCCGTGGACGACTCGGACATCAGCGACTGGGACCGGCACTCACTGACTGACACGGGTGACATTGCCAGCTTTTTCGAGAATGCCAGTAGCACCATCAACCTTGACCAGACCGGAATCGTCTACATGCCTTCCGCCGAAGGCGAGGTGAGCGGCGGCATCAGCGACGACCAGGTCGCCGTCGTCAACGACTACGCCGCTGAACTCGACAACTTCGTCGGTGGTGCCGGTGTCCCGGACGAGGGAGGCGGGCTGTTCGCCCAGTCCCAGTCCCAGAATTTCATCGAAGATGGCTGGGGCTGGCTGGAAACCCTGCTTCCCGGCCTCGAGACTCACCACAACTGCTTCAGAATCGCGGCTTGCGACGATAACGAGCTGTTCCTGACGGATGAGGGCAAAGCCGCGTTCCCGAACCTCACGGACGACATCATCTCCAATGCTACCCCGTGGCACACCTGGTTTACGGGTGACCTGGGCGGACTGGAGCCACTCGTCGAAGGGGTGTCCGACACCGGCACCGGTGAACGCTCCCCCGTGGTAATCGGCGGTGATGCCGAGACCACGTTCGAACCGTCACCGGTTCCTGCCCCGGCAAGCCTCGGCCTGCTCGCCCTGGGAATGCTCGGGCTGCTGACCTGTCGACGCGCGGCAACCGGCAACGGCTAGCAGGGCGACGCCATACCCCCGGAACACCGTGACGACGGCAGGCAGGATGCCCCGCCGTCACGGCACCCCGACGACTTCCCCTCTCCGTCCGCGTCTCACAGACACCCGGCGGGGCGGGCAATTCGCCAGCCCGGGACCAGGGCCCGGAATTCGTCGACCGGCAACGGGCGGCTGTACAGATAGCCCTGGAAGTACCCGCAACCCAGTTCAGCGAGGAAATCCCGTACCTCCAGGGTTTCCACGCCCTCGGCAACCACGGACTGTCCCAGGCTGTGCGCCAGGGCGATGATGGTCTTCACGATGGCGGCATCGTTGCTGTCCGTCAGGACGTCGCGAACGAATCCCTGGTCGATCTTGAGCCACTCCAGCGGCAGATGCTTGAGGTAATACAGGGACGAATACCCGGTCCCGAAGTCGTCCAGGGAAAAGCTCAGCCCCGCTTCCCGCAGTGCCATCATCTTGGCGAGGGTATCGTCCATGTCGTCGTGCAGGGAGGATTCCGTCAGCTCCAGGGTCAATCGCGCCGGATTGGCGCCAGCGCTCCGTACTGTGGCCAGCACCTCGGAGACGAAATCGGGGTGGTGCAACTCCCGGGCGCTGACGTTCACACAGACGTTGAGTTCAGCCATGCCCGGGACGTTCGACCAGTCGGCCATGTGGCGGCACACCTCCGCCAGAACCTGTGCGCCCAGCGGGCGGATCAGCCCGGTATCCTCGGCCAGGGGGATGAAATCTGCCGGACTGACCAGCCGGCCCCCGGGATGGCGCCAACGGACCAGCGCTTCGGCACCGATAATGTTACCGTTCGCGTCCACCTGGGGCTGGAAATAGGGAATGAACTGCCCGGCCTGGAGGCCAGTCCGCATGTCCGCCTCCAGGGTCGCCCGCTGGTTCACCGCCGCCTGCAGCTGGGGATCGAACAGGCGAACGGTATTGCGGCCAGTCGCCTTGGCCTGATAGAGGGCGATGTCGGCGCGCTTCATGAGTTCATCGACGGTATCCTCCGGGCCGCGCAGCAGCGTAACGCCGATACTGGACGTGCCATAATGCTCCAGGCCTTCCAGAAAGTAGGGGGCATTCAGCGCGTCACGAATCTTCTCGGCGATAGCCCCGGCCTGGCCAGCCGCCACGGAGACGTCAGCACTCAGGCCGGGGAGCACGACCGCGAACTCGTCACCCCCGAAACGCGCAACGGTGTCCCCCACGCGAATGGTTTCCACCAGGCGCCGGGCCACCTGCCCGAGCAGCAAGTCTCCGTGACCGTGCCCCAGGGTGTCATTGAGCGCCTTGAAATTGTCCAGATCCACGAACACCAGGGCGCTTTTCCGCACGTCGCGCTCAGCGGCAACGATGGCCTGCCCCAGGCGGTCGATCAGTAACCGGCGATTGGGCAGTTCCGTGAGGGGGTCGAAGTAGGCCAGGAACTCGATTTCCGCCTCCGTCCGCTTGCGCTGGGAGACGTCACGGAAATAGACGGCCAGCCCCTCCTCCGAGGGATAGGCATTGATCTCGAACCACGTGTCCAGCGGCGCGAAGAACTCCTCCAGACTGACCGACACTCCTTCGCTGACCGCGCGCCGGTACTCCTGCTCCATCCGCGTTCCCGGAACGGCGGGAAACGCCTCCCAGAGCGTGCGCCCCAGCAGTTCCTCCCGCGAACACCGGGTCAGTCGCTCCGCTTCGCCGTTGACGTAGGTGAATCGCCATTGCGTATCCAGGGTGAGGAACGCATCCGTGATGCTCTCAAGCGTTGCAGTGAGCCGGTCGGCCACCCGTGCCAGCTCGTCCTCGAGATCCTTGCGATCATGGATATCCAGTGCACTTCCGTACCACTTGCGAATGGCGCCGGACTCGTCCCGTATAGGCACGGCTCGCACCAGGTGCCAGCGATACAAGCCATCGTGCCGATTACGCAGGCGGAACTCGGTCTGGTAGGGCGTACCGCCCGCAACCGCTCTTCCCCAGTGCTCCAGGCAGGCGTCACGGTCATCCGTGTGCACAGCCTGTAACCAGCCATCCCCGGGCAGCTCGTCGTTACCGATGCCGGCGTAGTCGAGAAAGGCACGGTTAGCGTAGTCCACGGCTCCGTCCGGGGTCGCCGTCCAGACAATGCCGGGCATCGAGTCCGCCAGCTGCCAGAACTGCTTCTGGCTCTGTGCCAGGGAATGCTCCGCATTCTTCTGTCGGGTGATGTCCTGGAAGGCACCCTGGACACGGTGAATGATTCCGTGTTCGTCGCGAACCGCCTCGCCGATGCTGCGAACCCAGCGATGATTGCCCCGCGCGGTGACCAGTTCCAGCTCTTCGTCGAACGGGGTTCCGGTGGCGGCGCAGACCTGGAATGCCCTGCGAATGCGCTGCCGGCATTCGGCCGTGTAATGGCTGATGGCCTCGTCCAGGGTGGGCGACGTCCCCGGAGGCAGCTCGTGTATGGCGCAGACCTCATCGGAGAAGATCAGGCGCTGCGGCTCCAGTTCCACGATCCAGCCGCCGAAATGCGCCACACGTCCCGCCATGACCCGCAGTGCCTCGGCTTCCTGCAGTCTGCTACGGTCGCGGGCGCGGTGCATGGCGGCAGCCAGGATCGCGATTGCTCCCTGAAGCAGATCCAGATCGTGCCGCTCGAGCTTCAGCGCAGCCCGGCGACAGCATTGCATCACGCCCCACGGCTCCGAGTCTCCGGGAATCTCGATGCAGACGACGCCGCCGACTGCGCCGCAGCCCGGCAGAGGACAGTGTTCGACGCAATCGTAAGCCCCGGTATCGCGGACGACCACGGATCCCCCGCCCCGCAACACCTGCCCAGCAGGGGTATTCGCCCCCAGCGCGACGCGTTCCGGCAACAGGCCATCATCGGACCACCCGGCGGCCACCACCGGTCGTCCCCGGCCCTCCTCGGGGAGGTGCTCCACCAGGGCCACCACATCGAAGCCGAAAAGGTCCCGGATCAGGGACACTGCACGGTGCTGTAGTTCGCTCAGGGGAAGGTCCGTCAGCGCCTCCTGACCGAGGCCCAGTACCGCGGTCTGCCGCGTATCCCGCATCTCCACTCACCTTGCCGGCACCCTCAGCCAATCCGGCCAGTGTAATGGGGCACGGTGCGGAAAAATGCCAACGGGAACGCAGTACAATGACACGGACGTCCCGAACCCCACGCCAATCCGTACCCTCCGAGGAGAATTCCGTGGCTGCCGAGCAGAGCGCCTTCCACAACGCGCAGGTCAACCGACTCGCCAGGATCTTTCTGCCGTTCGCCGTAGGACACTTCC
>SLLM01000270.1 GCA_007134055.1 Ectothiorhodospiraceae bacterium
CCTCGAGCCCCATCTCCCGGGTGTTGCCGGTACGGCCCTGGGCCCACATCAGGATGTCGCTGCGAATGCGCTTGCCCGACTCGGTGTGGAGCACCACCTGGTCATCGCTGGCATCCACCCGGGCGTAGGTCTCGCCGTGACGGATCAGGACTCCAAGTTCCCGCAGATGATAGCTCAGTGCATCGCTGATCTCGTTGTCCAGAAACGTGAGCAGTCTTTCCCGGGAATCGATCAGGTCCACCTTCATTCCCAGTCCGCGGAAGATTGACGCGTACTCCGACCCGATTACTCCGGCACCGTAGATCGTCACGCTGCGCGGGGTGTGGTCCAGCGACAGGATCTGGTCGCTGTCGAAGACGCGCGGGTGATTGAACGGGACGTCGTCGGGACGGTATGGCCGGGACCCGGTCGCGATCACGAAGTGCCCGGCGTGGACGCGGTTGACCTTGCCGTCGCCGGTGCGCACCTCCAGCGTATGGGCGTCGGCGAAGGCGGCGCGGCCGTGCATCACCGGGATGTCGTTGCGGCCGTAGAAGCTGCCCCGCAGGGCAACCTGCTTGTTGATGACCTGTTCCGCGAACTTCAGTACCCGCGGGAACGAGAGTCGCTTCTGGTCGTCCGCGTCACGGAACAGCGGGTTGCTGTTGTATTCCATCATGCGCCGCACGTTATGGCGCAATGCCTTGGAAGGGATGGTACCCCAGTGGGTACAGCCACCGCCCACTTCCTGGTGGCTTTCCACCACCAGCACGCGTTGCCCGCTCTTCGCCAGCTTGAGTGCCGCCCCCTCGCCGCCGGGACCGGTGCCGATCACCACGCTGTCGAACTGTTGCTGCTTCATGCCTCTCCCTGTCCGTCGGCCTGATCCGCGGGGTCATTGCCCCGGGAAACGCACAGTCTACCGACTTGAAGGCACTGCACCCAGTGGGGATGTTGTACAGGAATAAAAATACTGACAGTTCGGATGATGCGTATTGAGAAAGCGCTTGATCACTGGGTTGCCTTTTTTCGACGTTCGCATGCCAGTGGCATCCATGTTCATTGGAAGGGGGAAAAGCATGGTGTGTCAGGTGCAGTTGGCCGTGCGTCTTGCGGTATGGTCCGCCCTTGCAGGCGGCGGCTTCGGCGGTGCCGCAATTGCGTCTGCCCAGGAGCGGGATGTCCAGCCACTTGTGGTCACCGCGGGCGGGACGGCCCCGGACACGGAGAACGCACCCGCGAGTGTGACCGTGAACAACCGGGAAGATCTGGAACGCAAGAACGTCTTCGACAAGGATTTCAACGACTACCGTTCCTGCCCGTTGCGCAGCAAGCCGGACACTACGGCATTCAGCAATGTCTACAACAATATCCACGAGTCGCACCGGCTCTACATCTCCATGGCCACGGATTTCTGATCGGCATCCGTGGCCAAGCTGCTCGCGGCCGGGGGCGGGCATCTCCGGGCCGCCTGGACAGGCCTCACAGAACACAATGCAGGCTGCCGCGTTGTTGGGTGGCGTCGTGTGCCCTTCGATGGAGCAGGAGACGACCCACGACATGCAGGAGGTATCGATGCCGGCCCCGGGGCAGGTGCGCTGATCGGCTGTGGGTGGCAATCACCTGTCAGCGGGGAACCGGGGTTGCAGTTCGACACGGCGGTTGCGCGCCTGGCCGTCGTCTTCGGCGTTGGGGGCGGCGGGTGCTGCCAGGCCGAGGCTTTCCACCGTGAGCCGGGCCGGGGGGAACCCGACCTGCTCCACCAGGTAGCTTCGCGCCGCGCGGGCGCGCTGCAGTCCCAGTTCCTGGTTGTATTCGGCCGTGCCTACGCTATCCGTGTGTCCGGTCACGATCAGCGACGGTTCCCGCGGGTCGGACAACAGCTCGGCGGCGAGTCCGCGCAGCCGGTCGCGTTCGCTCCACGTCAGCTCACTGCCGTCGAAGGTGAAATAGACCAGCGCGGGTTCCTCCCGGCTTTCCTCGATCACCGGCACACCGTGCCGGGACAGCAGCGGTGCCATAGAGCCGGGTCCGGCTCCCATGCCCGGGTATTCCTCATCCTGGCCCGACTGACGCCGTTCCAGCCGGCGCTGGTGAAACTGCGAGCTGCAGGCCAGGTATTCCCCGTACGCTTGCCGGAAGCCGGTCTGGGAGAGGGCGGCAACGACTTGTTCGGAAGCACCGTGCCAGTCATCGCTGCGGATCAGGACCCGTCGTCCCCGCTCCAGCTCCTGCAGGAGCCGGTTTGCCAGGCGGTGCCCGAGCCGCACGGTTTCCTGCTGGTCCCTGAGGTCCGTGTGGCCAAGCGGATAGCGGCGATGACCCTGCCAGGAGGGTTCCTGCACCTGGATCCGCGCCTGACCGGCCTCCCCGGGTGGGCGGTGGGTATACAGGCGGAAGGCGTGCTCGAGCTCCGACGTACGGGAGAATACGGCGAGTCCATGGCGGGGGACGGGATGGATCAGGTGACAGTCCAGTTCCCCGCTTTCCACGGTCCACTCGGCCTCCGCCAGGGATGCCTCGTAATGCCGGTCGCGGTCACCGCCGAGGGATGCCAGCGGGACTGCAAGCAACAGCAGTGCGACCAGGTGTCGGGCTGTGGATGCCATGGCCAGGGTCCGATACGGATGTATCCACACGTATCGGCCCCACGGCCGCGGACTTGACCCATCGAAGCCACGAAGAGACGGTCAGGACCGGGGGCAACGGTCCTGACCTGGCGCTTCAGGCAGTCTCCGCCGAGCCTGCCAGGTTCCTCAGCACGTAGTGGAGGATTCCGCCATTGCGGAAGTACTCCCATTCCTTGGGTGTGTCGATCCGGACCTGGGCCTCGAAGGTGGTCTCGCTGCCGTCATCGCCGCGGGCCGTGACCTGCAGCGTACCGGGCTCGTCTTCCAGGGAGCTGAAGGTGAAGGACTCGTTGCCGGTGAGGCCGAGGCTTTCGACGCTGTCCCCGTCCCGGAACTGCAGCGGCAGTACTCCGAAGCCCACCAGGTTGGAGCGGTGGATGCGTTCGAAGCTCTCGGCGATCACGGCCTTCACGCCCAGCAGGTTGGTGCCTTTCGCGGCCCAGTCGCGGCTCGAGCCGGTGCCATACTCCTTGCCGGCCAGCACCACCAGCGGGGTGTTGTCAGCCTTGTATTTCTGGGCGGCGTCGAAAATGCTCATGACCTCGCCGCTAGGCACGTGGGTGGTCCAGCCACCTTCGGTGCCGGGGGCCATCCTGTTGCGCAGGCGCACGTTGGCGAAGGTGCCGCGCATCATCACCTCATGGTTGCCGCGGCGGGAGCCGTAGGAGTTGAACTCCTTGGGCTCCACGCCCTGGGCCTGGAGGTATTCGCCGGCGGGGCTGTTGGGTTTGATGGCGCCAGCGGGGGAGATGTGGTCGGTGGTGATGGAGTCACCCACGAACACCAGCACGCGGGCATCCCTGATGCTGGGCACGCCGGGTTCGCGCATGTCCATGCCCTCGAAGTAGGGCGGGTTGGCGATGTAGGTGCTCGGCGCCCAGTCGTAATTCTCGCTCTCGGAGATTTCGATGCCCTGCCAGTTGCGATCTCCGGCGAAGACGTCGGCGTAGCGCTCCTGGAACATGGCGCGGTCGAGGTTGCCGCTCACTACATCGGCCACTTCCTTCTGGCTTGGCCAGATGTCCTTGAGGTGGACATCGTTGCCATCGCGGTCCTTGCCCAGCGGCTCGCGGGTGATGTCGATCTGCATATTGCCGGCCAGGGCGTAGGCCACCACGAGGGGCGGCGAGGCCAGCCAGTTGGTGCGCACCTCGGGGTGGACGCGCCCCTCGAAGTTGCGATTGCCGGAAAGCACCGAGGCGACCATCAGATTGCCTTCGCGAATGCCCTGGGACACCGCCTCGGGCAGTGGGCCGGAGTTGCCGATGCAGGTGGTGCAGCCGAATCCGGCCAGGTTGAAGCCGAGGGCATCCAGGTGCCCGCTGAGCCCCGCCTTGTCCAGATAGGCGGGAACCACCTGGGAGCCGGGGGCAAAGGAGGTCTTCACCCAGGGCTTCACCTGGAGCCCGAGTTCGTGGGCCTTCTTCGCCACCAGGCCGGCCGCGACCAGGACGTCCGGATTGGAGGTGTTGGTGCAACTGGTGATGGCGGCAATGACCACGGCCCCGTGGGAGAGCAGTTCCCGACGGCCGTTGAGCTCGATTTCCACCGCGCCGCGGTCGTAGTCGATCTGGCCGCCGACGGCCGTATCACCGCCCTCCCCTTCGAAGCGCGTCTCCTCGGGACTCTTGTGCTCGTCCAGGAACGCGTCCAGGTTGCTGCGGAAGGTTTCCCTGGCATTCTGCAGCGCGACCCGGTCCTGGGGGCGCTTGGGTCCGGCGAGGCTGGGCTCCACGGTGCCCATGTCCAGTTCCAGCACGTCGCTGTACTCCGCCTCCCGGGCACCGTCTTCCCGCCACATGCCCTGGGCCCGGGCGTAGGCTTCCACCAGGGCCAGTTCCTCCCGCGAGCGGCCGGTGAGCTCCAGGTAGCGAATGGTTTCCTGGTCGATGGGGAAGATGCCGCAGGTTGCACCGTACTCCGGAGCCATGTTGGCGATGGTGGCGCGATCGGCAAGCGGCATGTTGGAGAGGCCGTCGCCGAAGAATTCGACGAACTTGCCCACCACGCCCTTTGCCCGGAGCATCTGGGTGACGGTGAGGACAAGATCGGTGGCGGTGGTGCCCTCCGGCAACTGTCCAGAGAGACGGAAGCCGATCACCTCCGGAATCAGCATGGAGATCGGCTGCCCGAGCATGGCGGCCTCTGCCTCGATGCCGCCCACGCCCCAGCCGAGCACGCCGAGGCCATTGATCATGGTGGTGTGGGAATCGGTGCCTACCAGGGTGTCAGGGTAGGCAAGGGTTGCGCCGTCTGCTTCCTTGGTGAACACCACCTTTGCCAGGTATTCAAGGTTGACCTGGTGCACGATGCCGGTACCCGGCGGTACCACGCGGAAGTTGGAGAAGGCCGTCTGTCCCCAGCGGAGGAACTTGTAGCGTTCGCGGTTGCGGTGGTACTCCAGCTTGGTATTCAGATCAAGGGCGTTGCTGGTGCCGAAGTGATCCACCATGACGGAATGGTCGATCACCAGGTCCGCCGGTTCCAGGGGGTTGATGCGCTTCGGATCTCCGCCCAGTCGCTGCATTGCGTCGCGCATCGCCGCCAGGTCCACGACCGCCGGCACGCCGGTGAAGTCCTGCATGACGACGCGTGCCGGGGTGAAGGCGATCTCGGCGCTCGGTCTTGACCTGGGATCCCAGGCGAGGAGTGCCTTGATGTGTGCGTCGGTGACGTTGACGCCGTCTTCCGTGCGCAGGAGGTTTTCCAGCAGGACCTTCAGGGAGAAGGGCAGGCGATCCACGTCGTGGCTCTCGCGCAGGGGATCGAGACGGAAGATCTGGTAGGCCTTTCCATCCACGTCCAGCGTGGTGCGTGTCTTGAAACTGTCGTTCATCGTACCTCCCGATTCCGTCGACGTTCGGTTCCAGCGTCAACCCGGGTCTCCTGACTGGCGGTAAGGCGGGTGTCTCGTGACGCCGCAGGCGGCTGGAACCGTGAATTCCGGCGCGGTAATCATACACGAATGCAGGCCACTTTGCGGCCATGCAGCAGGCGGCCCCGGGTCCGCGCCGCCCCGGCGCGCACGCGTCGGCTGCGGGGGATGCGTTCAGCTCGGCAAGCCTTCGAGGAGTTGCCGGATGGCCTGCTGCAGGCGGGCGCGGCCGAAAATCAGCCGCAATCGCCCGCCTCCCGCCTGCCGCCAGAACGAGGCGGCACGTACCGCCGACAGCAGCAGGGCGCGGACGAGGGTGGCGCGTGCCGGGTCGTCCAGCCATTCCCGTTTGCCTTGAACCATGACCCTGGGTTTCAGGTGGCTGATGGTGTCGGTGTACAGGTCGGCAAGACGGCCAATCACATTCTCGTGGGTGGGGGAAAAGAATTCCGCTTGCTGGCGGGCCTGGGCGAGTCCGCGTCCCAGGTCATCGAGCATGTGCGGGTGCTTCGCCAGCTTGCGCTCCAGGTGCAGTATTACCACTGCATAGCGGGTCAGCTCCATGTCCTGGGGGTTGGCGAGCTGCGACTGGAGCCGCCGCAGGCCGGCCTCCAGGGCTCCCTGGCCGCCGTATAACTCCGTGATACTGCCATCGTACTCGAGAAGCAGGCCCCTCAGGCAGGTCTCCAGCGCCGGGGTCTCGCTCCTGCCCTCGGTAGCGACCAGCCGCACCTGGTCCAACGCCTGGTAGAGTGCGGCCAGCGCCAGCACCTGTGCCTGATCCGTGTTTCCCATCGTCAGGTCCACTCCGGAGAGGCCGCGACGTGGTTCTCCAGGGGGAGTCGCTCGCGAATGACGCCGCCGCCCAGACAGACCTCGCCGTGGTACAGGACAACCGACTGGCCGGGCGTCACCGCCCGCTGGGGGGAGTCGAAGAGCACCTCGCAGTGTCCGGTGTCGAGGATACGCACCCTGCATGTCTGATCGGCCTGCCGGTAGCGGGTCTTGGCGGTCGCCTCCAGCACCCGTTGTGGTGGTGTGCCCGATATCCAGTGGAGGTCGTCGGCGATCAGTCCGGTGCTCAGCAATGCCGGATGATCCGCGCCTTCGGCGACGATCAGCCGATTCCGCTGCAGGTCCTTGTCAGCAACGAACCAGGGGCCGCGGTGCCCCGGCACACCTCCGATTGCCAGCCCCTGCCGCTGGCCAAGGGTGTAGAAGGGCAGGCCGGCGTGTTCGCCGATCGCCACTCCGTCGGTGGTCACGATGAGGCCGGGTTCGCCGCGCAGGTACCGGGCGAGGAAGCTACGGAAGTTGCGCTCGCCGATGAAGCAGATCCCGGTGCTGTCCTTCTTCTCGAAATTGTCGAAGCCGGCCTTCTCGGCCATCCGGCGTACTTCGGCCTTGTGCAGCTCCCCGAGAGGGAAGAGGGTCCGGGCCAGTGCCCGGGGGGGTACCATATACAGGAAGTAACTCTGGTCCTTGCCTGGGTCCCGCCCCCGTAGCAGCCTCGGCCCGCGGGGACCCGGATCCACCCGGGCGTAGTGGCCGGTGGCCACCAGGTCCCCGCCCAGGCGGCGCGCATGCTCCACGAAGCGCCTGAACTTGATCTCCCGGTTGCAGAGCACGTCGGGATTGGGGGTTCGGCCAGCGCGGAACTCCTGAAGGCAGTGATCGAAGACATCCCGCCGGTAATCGGCCGCGAAATTCACCTGATGCAGGGGAATCCCCAGCTCTGCGGCCACCTGGCGGGCGTCTGCCAGGTCCTCCTCGGCGGTGCAGTGGGTGGCGGTGTCATCGTCCTCCCAGTTTTTCATGAACAGGCCGTGCACCTGGTAACCGGCTTGCTGCAGGCGCAGTGCCGCAACGGCAGAATCAACGCCCCCGGAGAGGCCAACGATCACCCGTTGCTGACCGGGGGATGGCTTCATCGCTGTTCACCTTGCTCTGCCTTTCCCCCGGGGCTGGGGAGATCCACCAGAATATCAAGCGGGTAGCGTCGCCCGGCTATGTAGTCCTCAACGCCGCAGAGCACCAGTGGACTGCGCAGTCCGTGCTGTTGCTCCATCAGTTCCTCGTGGGATAGCCAAAGTGTACGTTCGATGTCCTTGTCCAGTGGCTGATCGGGGATCCGTGACTCCGCCGTGCCCGCGAAGCAGAACCGCAGGAACGCGTCCCCGTGCCCCGGGCTCTGCCAGCGATAGATTCCGACCAGGGCCGTCGGCAGGAACCGGTGTGCCGTCTCCTCGCGGCATTCCCGCACGACTGCGGCCAGGAGGCTTTCGTCGGGCTCCAGGTGCCCCGCCGGCTGGTTCAGTACCAGGCGGCCGTCCACGCGCTCCTCGACCAGCAGGAAGGATCCCTCCTGTTCGACAACCGCGGCGACCGTTATACGGGGTTTGCGGATCATCGGCGGCAGCCTACGTGCGCGATTCGCGCCTGTCGAGATTCCGTGAACCACCTTCTTCCGGCGATCCGCCGTTGGCGGCAACGAATACCTGGTTGCCACTGGGTTCGTGATTCACTTCGAACAGGGGGTCGGGGCCGGCGGTGAAGAAGCTCGGGTCCATCAGCTCGATGAACCGCCGGGCCGGCTGGGAGAGAAACTTGCCGCGGCGCCACATGACTCCATAGGTCCGCCTGGGGAAGACGTCCGGTAGCGGCAGTACGGCGAGCTGTTCACGCCCCGTCAGGCAGATGTTGCTGGCGATACCGATGCCGAAACCCCGTTCCACGTAGGCCTTCATGATCTCCCAGCCCCCGACTTCCAGGCGTACATGGTAGGGGATGTCGTGCTGCTGGAGTACCAGGTTGACCAGGCGCCAGGTGGTCAGGTGGCGCGGCGGAAGAATCAGGGCATCCGAGGCGAGATCGTCCAGGGTGACCTCGGTGCGCCCGGCCAGCGGATGTCCGAGGGGGGTGATCAGGGACGTGGCGAAGGAATAGACCGGACGGTAGTTGATGTCGTCGGGAAGGTCCAGCATCGAACCGATCGCGAAGTCCACCTCGTTGTTGCGCAGGGCGTTCAGCATGTCAGCGCCGATGAGGTTGTGCAGCTTCACCTGGCTTTCCGGGTACCGGTCCATGAAGTCGCGCAACAAGTCGGGGATGAGATAGAGCGTGCTGGATTCCCCGGCGGCAATATCCAGGCGGCCGCTTTCCATGGACTGGCTGCGGGCGGCAAAGCGGGCGGGGAGTGCGTCGATGCCCTCCAGCAGGGGCAGTGCGAGTTCATACAGGGTCTTGCCGTCCGGCGTCAGACTGATCCGGGGGCCACGGCGTTCGAAGACCGTGATGCCCATCTCTCGTTCCAGCGCCTGAATCTGAAGCGAGACCGACGGCTGGCTGAGGAACAGGCGTTCGGCCGCCCTCGAAATACTGCCCGCCTGTGCGGTCAGGCAGAAGGCGCGTAGTTGCTTGATACGGTTGTTCTTGTAGTAGAGACGGCCTGGTGGCTTGTCGTTGGTTTCCATCGCGCCTGCCAATGTATTGAGAAAATCAATATTCAAGATTGACCCGCCGGCATTGTCAACCGTGTTGCGCTGCAATAAGCTACCCCTGCATGGATGTGAAACGTAATTTCTCTATGCGAAATGCCGCCGTAGAATCCCGACGGGGCAAGGAGCAGAGGTAGCGTGTGTCGCAGTGGGTAGTGCCTGAAGGCAAGACCCGACAGTTGAGCTGACGGCAGTGCTGGACCCGGGGTATCCCCTGGATCATTGGTTCTGCTTGGGAGTCTCTCTCCCGACATGACGGACGCCTCTGTGAGTGCCGGCACGGAACCCGATTCGCCGGTGCAGGACGTGCGAATGAAAGAGACGGTCGCACGGGTGCCCCGGCGGCCTTCGGCAACAGCGGGGGTCGGCCAGGAGCGCGTATCCGGACATCGCCGGATGTCCGGAACTGACAGGTTCCTGACCACGGTGGGCCAAGCGCCCGCAAGAGGAGAAATGGAAATGAACATGAAGCAGGCCGCGATAGAGCAGTTGCAGAAGGACTGGGCCGAGAATCCCCGCTGGAAGGGCGTGGAACGGGGATACGGCGCGGAGGACGTGGTGCGGCTCGGCGGTAGCGTCCGTATCGAATACACGCTGGCCCGCAATGGAGCGGAGAAGCTGTGGCGCTTGATGCAGGACGAGCCGTTCGTCAATGCGCTGGGCGCCATGACGGGCAACCAGGCCATGCAGCAGGTCAGGGCCGGACTCAAGGCGATCTACCTGTCGGGCTGGCAGGTGGCGGCGGACGCCAATCTCGCCGGCACGATGTACCCCGACCAGTCCCTCTACCCGGTGAACTCGGTGCCGAACGTGGTCGAGCGGATCAACAACACGCTGCTGCGGGCGGACCAGATACATCACGCCGAGGATGACCACAGCATCGACTGGATGGCGCCGATCGTCGCCGATGCCGAGGCGGGCTTCGGCGGCGTGCTCAACGCCTACGAGCTGATGAAGAGCATGATCCGTGCGGGTGCCGCCGGCGTCCACTTCGAGGACCAACTCGCGGCCGTGAAGAAGTGCGGGCACATGGGCGGCAAGGTGCTGGTTCCCACGCAGGAAGCGGTGGAGAAGCTGATCGCGGCCCGCCTGGCTGCCGACACCATGGGCGTGCCGACCATACTGGTGGCGCGAACCGACGCCCTGGCGGCAGATCTGCTGACGTCCGACATTGACGAACGGGATCGGGCCTTTCTCACCGGAGAGCGTACCGCCGAGGGATTCTTCCGGACCCATGCCGGCGAGGAGCAGGCAATCGCCCGGGGGCTGGCGTATGCTCCGTTTGCGGACCTGATCTGGTGCGAGACCGGCAAGCCGGACCTGGATTTTGCCCGCAGGTATGCGGAGGCGATCCGGCGGGAGTTCCCGGACAGGATGCTCGCCTACAACTGTTCTCCCTCCTTCAACTGGAAGAAGAACCTGGACGATGCCACCATCGCCAGGTACCAGCGGGAGCTCGGTGCCATGGGGTACAAGTACCAGTTCATCACACTGGCGGGATTCCACGCCCTGAACCATTCCATGTTCACACTGGCCAGCGGCTACCGGGATCGGCAGATGACGGCCTACGCGGAACTGCAACAGGCGGAATTCGACTCCGAGCCGGACGGATACACTGCTACCCGTCATCAGCGTGAGGTTGGTGCCGGTTATTTCGACGCGCTCACCAACACCATCCAGGGGGGCGCCTCCTCGGTGACGGCAATGAGCGGCTCGACGGAAGAGGAACAGTTCTGAAGCCGTCACCCGACGTGCTGCATTGGACGGGCCCGGACGTCCTCGACGTCCGGGCCCATTGTCGTCCGGGGTCCGGGTGGCGGAACCGTGAGACCTGGCTCACAACCCGGGACGCAGAGATTGGAGGACCCCGGCCAGTTGCATAAACTAGGAGGAGCGTGCCTCCATTGGGTGCTGCCCCCGGCGATGCGCGGAATGCACCGTGGACAGCGGGGCGCCGGAGGGCGCCGAACCGAGGCGACGCACTTCATCCAGCGGGAACCGGAAGTTCGCAATCATGGGTAACGAGCGCAGGGGCAACGGGAACTCGGATGACGGCCTGGTGGTTCAGGAGGCGAAGCCGCGGCTGAAGCGACCGCCGCTGTTCAAGGTGTTGTTGCTCAACGATGATTACACGCCGATGGAGTTCGTGGTGGAAATTCTGCAGACCTTTTTCGCCATGGATCGGTCCAAGGCTACACAGGTCATGCTGCAGGTCCATACCCGGGGTAGCGGGGTCTGCGGCGTGTTCAGCCGGGACGTGGCGGAAACCAAGGTGGAACAGGTCAACGACTACGCGCGGCAGCACCAGCATCCGCTGATGTGTACCATGGAGGAAGCGTGACCGGATTGGTGGAACCGGCACGCCGGCGGCCTGTCCCAAAGCAGGTAACCATCCGCCATTCGCACCACTGAGCATTATCGAGGTGAGAACGCATGCTGAGTAAAGAGCTGGAGTTCACGCTGAATCTGGCCTTCAAGGAGGCCCGCGAGAAGCGGCACGAGTTCCTCACCGTCGAGCATCTTCTGCTTGCGCTGACCGACAACCCGACGGCGGTCGGCGTGCTCAGGGCCTGTGGTGCGGATCTGCCGCGGCTGAAACAGGAACTCGAGAGCTTCCTCGACGAGACCACGCCCCTGCTGCCGCCCAACGACAGCCGCGAAACCCAGCCGACCCTGGGCTTTCAGCGGGTGTTGCAGCGGGCGATCCTGCACGTGCAGTCCGCCGGCATCAAGGAAGTGACCGGGGCCAACGTACTGGTGGCTATCTTCAGCGAGCAGGAGTCCCAGAGCGTCTACTTTCTCCACAAGCAGAGCATTACCCGGCTGGATGTGGTCAATTATGTCTCACACGGAATATCCAAGGTTTCCGATGAGGGTGATGCAACGCCGGAAACGCCGTCGCAGCCGGTCAGCGGCGAGAACGACGAGGAGTCCGGCAGCGAGGGAAACGCCGGCAAGTCGCCCCTGGAGAGTTTTTCCACGAACCTCAACGAGCGTGCCCGCCGTGGGTTTATCGACCCCCTGATCGGTCGCCAGCAGGAGGTGGACCGGACCATCCAGGTGCTCTGTCGCCGCCGCAAGAACAATCCCCTGTATGTCGGTGAGGCCGGCGTGGGCAAGACCGCCATCGCCGAGGGGCTGGCCAAGCTCATCGTGGAGGGGGAGGTCCCCGACGTCCTCAAGAAGTCCACCATCTACGCGCTGGACCTCGGTGCACTGGTGGCGGGCACCAAGTACCGGGGGGATTTCGAAAAGCGCCTCAAGGGCCTGATCAAACAGCTCCAGCGTACCCCCGGTGCGGTGCTTTTCATCGACGAGATCCACACCATCATCGGTGCCGGGTCGGCCTCCGGCGGGGTGATGGATGCCAGCAACCTGATCAAGCCGGTTCTTGCCAGCGGCGAGCTCAAGTGCATCGGGTCGACCACATATCAGGAGTACCGCGGGATCTTCGAGAAGGATCGGGCGCTGGCTCGTCGGTTCCAGAAGATCGATGTATCCGAGCCCAGCGTCGAAGATACCTACAGGATCCTCAAGGGGCTGAAGAGCCGCTTTGAGGAGCATCACGGCGTGCGCTACGCGGACAAGGCCCTGCGTGTGGCCGCCGAACTCGCCGGCAAGCACATCAACGACCGTCGTCTCCCGGACAAGGCCATCGACGTCATCGACGAGGCGGGCGCACGGCTCAAGTTGCTGCCGCCGTCCCGACAGAAGACGAATATCAATGTCGCCGACATCGAGGCCGTTGTCGCCAGCATGGCGCGGATCCCGCCGAAGCGGGTTTCCAGCTCCGACATGAGAACCCTCGAATTCCTGGAGCGGGATCTCAAGGACACCATTTTCGGACAGGATCAGGCGATCGAGACCCTGGCGGCAACGATCAAGATGTCCCGCGCCGGGCTCGCTGCCCCGGAGAAGCCCACCGGGACGTTCCTGTTTGCCGGCCCCACCGGCGTCGGCAAGACGGAGGTGACACGCCAGCTCGCAGGACAGCTTGGCGTGGAACTGATCCGGTTCGACATGTCCGAATACATGGAGCGTCACACTGTCTCCCGGCTGATCGGGGCGCCCCCGGGTTACGTCGGCTACGACCAGGGCGGACTGCTGACGGAGGAAGTGATCAAGCACCCGTACTCGGTGGTGCTTCTCGACGAGATCGAGAAGGCGCATCCGGATGTCTTCAACCTGCTGCTGCAGGTCATGGATCACGGCACCCTTACTGACAATAACGGCCGCAAGGCGGACTTCCGCAATGTGGTCCTCGTCATGACCACCAACGCGGGCGCCGAGCAGATGAGCCGGCGGTCGATCGGGTTCGCTCCCCAGGACAACAGCACCGACGGCATGGAGGCGATCAAGCGGCTGTTCACGCCGGAGTTCCGCAACCGCCTGGACTCCGTGATCCAGTTCAACGGGCTTGATTCCGCCACGGTGCGGCGTGTGGTGGACAAGTTCGTGACCGAGCTTGCGCAGCAGCTCAAGGCAAAGCAGGTGGTGCTCAAGGTGGACGAAGAAGCCCGCAACTGGCTGGCCGAGCATGGCTACGACCCCACGATGGGAGCGCGACCCATGGGGCGGCTGATACAGGAGTCCATCCGCAAGCCGCTGGCCGAGGAGCTGTTGTTCGGGCGTCTCGCAGGCGGTGGCGAAGTGGTTGTCCGGGAGGAAGGGGGTAGCCTGAGCTTCCACTATTCCACGGAGCCGGAGCCGGTCGCCTAGCGTTCCAGACGGGCGGTGAGCGCCGGCCTGTGGCGACGTGTCGCGGATGAGGACACGCGCAGCACGGTCCGCACACCCGCCCCGTCCGTCGATGTGGGTCGACGCAACGCCGCCAGGCGGCTGCGGCCGCCTGGCGGTCTGTCCTGGGGGAATGCCTGCGCACACCCGTCAAGGGGATATTGTCGAGTCGTTACCGAAGACGGTATGAGGCCAGATGTATCCCCGCAGTGACGCAATGCGTCGCAGCGCGGGTGATCCGGCCGTGGAGTGGGGTCTGTACCGGGGCAGATGGCTCAGCGGGCGCGGTAGGTGATCCGTCCCTTTGAGAGGTCGTACGGCGTCAGTTCCACGGTCACCGTGTCGCCGGTCAGTATGCGGATGTAGTGCTTGCGCATTTTTCCGGAGATATGCGCGGTCACCACGTGACCATTCTCCAACTCCACCCGAAACATGGTATTGGGCAGGGTTTCAACGACTTTCCCCTGCATTTTAATGTGATCTTCACGAGCCATTCAGCACTTGCTCCCAAAACTTGCCCAGCAGGACGCGACGAGAGTTTGGAGCGTCCCGAAAAAAAGTCAAGAGTCTAACAGATTATCATTCATGGACCAGTTCCCGGCCCATGCCGCGTGCCAGGTGCCCGTCAGGGCAGGGCGGTCCAGCCGCCCCCGTCGTAGACCTCACACGGGCGGAAATCCGCCTTGTACCGCATTTTGGCGCATTCCGCGATCCAGTAGCCCAGGTATACGTATTCCATTGCATTCATGCGGGCATGCTCGATCTGGCAGAGGATGGCGAAGGTGCCGATGCTTCGGGCCGGGACGTCCGGATGGAAGAATGTATACACGGCGCTGAGGCCGTCGGCAACGCGGTCGCTGACAGCCACCCCGAGCAATTCCCGCCCATGGCGGATTTCCAGGAACACCGTGTCCGACCAGGGGCAGACCAGGAACTCCATGTATCGGTCCGGATCATGATCATCCATGCCGCTGCCCGGGTGGCGCCGGCTCATGTAGAGGCGGTAGAGCCGGAAGTGATCCTCCACGAACGCCGGAGGACGTTGAATGATCCTGAGGTCGTGGTTGCGGCGCCAGCACCGGCGCTGGCTCCGATTGGGTCGAAAATGTTGCACCGGAACCCGCAGGGATTTGCAGCTTGTGCAATCCGGGCACTTCGGCTGGTAGATGTATCCGCCACTGCGTCGCATTCCGTGGCGGATGAGCTGACTGTAGTGGGCGTTGCCGATCGGAAAGGCGGGGTCGACGAAAACCGTTCGGGCCACCCGCCCATCGACGTAGGAACAGGGGTGCTCCCCCGTCGAGTACAGCCAGAGCTGGTTATCCCGGTGCGCATCAATCATGCGGCCAGTTCCAGTGGGTGGAAGTCCGGATCGAACGCCCAGTCTGGGCCCACCGGTCCGCCCTGTGCAAGCGCGCCTTCGAGTTCCCCCAGGAAGCGGGTTCGCGGCACGTCGATGGCGCCGAGCGCATACAGGTGGGAGGAACCGACCTGGCAGTCCACGAAAGGAAAATCCCAGATCTGGAGCTGCCGTGTCAGCCATACCAGGGCGACCTTGGAGGCATCCCGCAGGGCACTGAACATGGATTCCCCGAAAAAGCCCCTGCCGATGGAGACTCCATACAGCCCGCCGGCCAGGCGCCCCTGCTGCCAGACTTCGACCGAATGCGCCAGGCCGCGTCGTCGCAGGAGCCCATACGCCTTCTGCATTGCCGGGGTGATCCAGGTGCCGCGCTGGCCGGGGCGTGGGGCGGCGCAGGCGCGGATCACGCTGTCGAATGCGGTGTCCATGGTTACCCGGTAGTCCTGCTTGTGCAGGCGTCGACGCAGACTTCGGGAGATGTGCAGTTGCGACGGATACAGCAGTGTGCGAGGGTCCGGGGACCACCAGAGAACCGGCTGGCCATCCTCGAACCAGGGGAATATCCCGCGCCGATACGCATCCTCCAGGCGCTGCGGATTCAGCTGCCCGCCCACGGCAAGCAGGCCGTTGGGCTGCCCCAGTGCCGCATGGGCCGGAGGGAATTCCACCTCTCCCTCATCGTCGAGCCAGCGTATCGGTTTGTCGTTCATGGTGTCGGTGCGGTCTCCGGGATCGTCCACGCTCCCCTGCGGTGCCCGCTGTCGCAATGCATCCCGCCATGGCCGGGGCCGTTGCGGCAAATGGGCCCGCGGCGCCCTCAATTGCGGGCATTGCGGTACGGGCTGTGTGCGTTCATCTCGTCCATGTACGACCGTAGCATCACCTTCTCGCGATCGAGAAACCTGGCAATTGCCTCGTGAAACCCCGGCTCGGAAATCCAGTGGAGCGAGTGGGTACTGCGGGGGAGGAACCCCCTCGGAACCTTGTGCTCACCCTGGGCTCCCGGTTCGAAGCGGACCAGGCCTTCGCGAATACAGTAATCGATTCCCTGGTAATAGCATGTCTCGAAGTGCATGCCCGGGAGCTCCGTCCTGCAGCCCCAGTAGCGCCCGTAGAGGGTATCGTCGCTGCGCAGGAGGAGGGCGGCGCCAACCATATTTCCCGCGAGCCGTGCCTGAACCATCTGGACCGCGTTGCCGAGACCGGCACCAATCTCCCGGAAGAAGTCGGGAGTGAGTACGGGCAGGTTGCCGTGCTCGTCGAAGGTTCGGGCATAGAAGGAATGGAAAGCGTGCCAGTCATCGGCGGTGACCCGGTGTCCGGGGACGATGGCGAACTCCAGGCCACTTTCCGCAGCAATCCGCCGTTCACGCTTGATATTCTTGCGCTTCCTGCTGCTCAGGGACTCGAGGAACGCGTTGAAATCCGTGTATCCGCGATTCTCCCAGTGAAACTGGCAGCCCATGCGGTACAGCCACCCGGTATCTCCCAGTGTCCGCATCTGCTGATCGTCGGGGAACAGGCAATGGACTCCTGACCAGTCCTGTTGGCGGCAGAGTTGCTCTGCAGCCGACGCCAGGATACGGCATGCATCTCCGGGATTCACCCGCGGGCCGGTCAGTACCCTGGGTCCGGGAACGGGGGAGAAGGGGACTGCCAGAACCAGCTTGGGATAGTACTCCAGACCCGCCTGCCGGTAGGCGCTGGCCCAGCTCCAGTCGAAGACGAACTCGCCCCAGGAGTTTGCCTTCACGTACGCCGGTGCAGCGGCCAGCAGCGCACCGTCCGCCTCCTCCAGCAGGAGGTGCATCGGTTGCCAGCCGTTGGCCGGTACCGCCGCGCCGTGCCGTTCGAGGGCTGCGAGGAACTCGTGGCGCAGGAACGGGTTGGTGGTACCCTTCAGGGCGTTCCAGCTGTTCCGGGGTATCTCTTCCAGTCCGGTGACCGTCCTGACCTGGAGCCGGATCGCCTCTTCCTGCACGCCGTGTACCCCCTCATTCGCCAGTGGTGGGGCGTTCCCTGTTGGAGTCCATGAACGGAGAAACCGCCATGGCGCTCATGGTACATTACCGGCTGTTGCCGCGTATCCGCCGCGAGGCAGTCCCGGCAACCCCTTTCCCGAGGATTCGATGTCGTCCAGTCACGACGTTGTCCTTTGCTAAATATACTGTTTGATAGTAATTTACGAAGATTACTTGACATCAATTCTGGAACCTGGACTGCGCGTGGCCCGCTCCCAATCCGAGAACAAGCAACCGTCCCTGGTGGGGCATCATGTCAGCCGCGGACTCCGTGAAGGGCTGCTGTTCCTCCTGCTTGCCGTGTCGATCTACCTGGTTGCGGCACTGATTACCTATGACACCAATGATCCGGGCTGGAGCTTCAGCGGATCGGGCCAGCCGGTCCAGAATGCAGGTGGTGTGGCCGGCGCCTGGTTTGCCGACGTTTTCCTCTACCTGTTCGGCTATCTCGCCTACCTGTTTCCGGTGATGGTCGCGTTTTCCGGCTGGCTGGCGTGGTGCTGGCAAAGGCGCGACGGCCAGTTTCACTGGGGAGTGTTCGGGCTGCGTTCCCTGGGATTCGTCCTGACACTGATCTCCGGTGCAGGGCTGGCCATGCTGCACGTGGAGGCCTGGCCGGGATCCGTGCCCCTGCATGCCGGCGGCATTGTCGGTGATCTGGTGGGACAGGGACTGGAACAGCTCTTCAGCTTCCTTGGAGCCACGCTTCTGCTGCTTGCGGTTTTCCTTGCCAGTGTCACGTTGTTTACGGGTTTGTCCTGGCTCAGCCTGATGGACCTGGTGGGCAGGCTCTGCCTTGCGTTGCTTGCTTGGTTCGCCCGGCGCCTGGCGGCACTGCGCGACCTCTGGGCGGGCCGTCGCGCCCGGCTGGAGCGGCAGCGCGCGGTGGGGGTGAGGAAGGAGAAGGCGAAACACCGCGAACCGCCCCGTATCGGGGTGCTCGAACCTCCCCCGAAACCCGGCAAGGAGGCCGCACGGGCACCGCAGATGCCTCTCTTCCGGGGCGACTCCTCCGGTGGGGACATGCCCTCGCTGGCGCTCCTTGACCGTCCCAGGGCCCAGCAGAACGGCTATTCCCGCGAGGCACTGGATGCCATGTCGCGCCAGCTGGAAATGAAGCTTGCCGACTTCGGCGTGGAGATCCAGGTGGTGGCCGTGCAGCCCGGCCCGGTGATCACCCGGTTCGAGGCCCAGCCCGCGCCGGGGGTCAAGGTCAGTCAGATCAGCAATCTCGCCAAGGATCTGGCCCGGGCGCTGTCCGTGATCAGCGTTCGGGTGGTGGAGGTGATTCCGGGCAAGTCCGTCATCGGACTGGAGATCCCCAACGAGCAGCGTCAGGTGATCGCTTTCAGCGAGATCATCGGATCGGAAGCCTGGGAGGGTAGCGGACAGCCGCTCTCTCTTGCCCTGGGCAAGGATATCGGCGGCGTGCCGATGGTGGTTGACCTGGCCAGGATGCCCCACCTGCTGGTTGCCGGCACCACCGGTTCCGGAAAGTCGGTGGGCATCAATGCGATGATCCTCAGCCTGCTGTACAAGAACCGTCCCGACGACGTCCGGGTGATCATGATCGACCCCAAGATGCTGGAGCTCTCGGTGTATGACGGGATCCCGCACCTGCTGGCTCCTGTCGTCACCGATATGAAGGAAGCGGCCAACGCGCTGCGCTGGTCCGTGGGGGAGATGGAGCGGCGCTATCGGCTCATGGCGGCGTTGGGGGTGCGCAACATCGGCGGCTACAACCGCAAGGTGCGTGAAGCGCGGGAGCGGGGCGAGCCGATCCGGGATCCGCTCTGGCGCCCGGCGGAGGCGGATCCCGATTCACAGGCTCCGGAGCTGGAGAACCTGCCCTACATCGTGATCGTCGTCGACGAGTTCGCCGACATGATGATGATGGTGGGCAAGAAGGTGGAGGAGCTGATCGCCCGGCTGGCGCAGAAGGCGCGGGCGGCGGGGATCCATCTGATCCTGGCGACCCAGCGGCCGTCGGTGGATGTGATCACCGGGCTGATCAAGGCAAACATTCCCACGCGGATGGCATTTCAGGTGTCATCGAAGGTGGACTCCCGCACGATTCTCGATCAGCAGGGAGCCGAGGCCCTGCTGGGCCACGGGGACATGCTCTACCTGCCACCGGGCAGCGGCCTGCCGGTCCGGGTGCATGGTGCGTTCGTCTCCGATGCCGAGGTTCACAAGGTGGTCGCCCACCTCAAGGAGCAGGGGGAACCCGAGTACATCGACGGGCTTCTGGAGGAGAGTGCGGATAGCGTGTCCATTCCCGGAATCCCGGGTGAGGGCGGCAGTGGCGATGGGGAATCGGACCCGCTGTACGACCAGGCGGTACGGGTGGTTACCGAGACCCGCCGTGCCTCCATCTCCGGCGTGCAGCGACGATTGAAGATCGGGTACAACCGCGCCGCGCGGCTGGTGGAGGACATGGAGAGCGCAGGAATCGTCGGACCGTTGCAGGCCAACGGCAGCCGCGAGGTGATCGCTCCCCCTCCGCCGAAGGATTGAACCGCGCTGCCGCTTTGCGGTCCGCCACCGATGGCTGCATGGAGGATTCACAGCATGATTCGAATTCGACTGATCGGCCTCGTGGCCGGACTGACGCTCCTGACCGCTTCCCTGTCGGCGCTTGCCGCAGCCAATGACCTGGAGCGATATTTCAGTGACGTGCGCACTCTGCACGGCGAATTCTCCCAGGAGACACATGACGAGGACGGACGTTTGCTCGAGGAGAGCGAGGGGTACATGTGGCTCGCCCGCCCGAACCGTTTCCACTGGCGTTACGATCGACCGTACGAGCAGCAGATCGTGGCCGACGGCGAACGCATATGGGTCTACGACGTGGACCTGCTCCAGGTGAGCGTGCGCCCCCTGGACGAAGTACTCGGAAGTGGTCCGGCATTGCTGCTCAGTGGTGAGCTGGATACGCTGCAGGAGCTGTTCCGTGTCCGGGAAGAGGATGACTGGCTGGTGCTGGAACCCGGAAACGGGGGCTGGGAGATGGAGGAAGCACGGCTGCGGTTCCGGGATGGTGTGCCGGTGGAAGTGGTCATTCTGGACGGCCTGGGGCAGACCACCCGCCTGCGGATGGACGAGCTGGCGGTCAATGAGTCCATCGATGACACGCGTTTCCGCTTCGAGCCCCCCCCGGAGGCCGATGTCATTGGCGCGGACGGGCAGGAATGGTAGACAGTCGGTCAGCTCGTCCGCTGGCCGATCGAATGCGGCCCCGCAGCCTGGACGAGTTCGCCGGTCAGCGCCATCTCATCGGCCCCGGCAAGGCGTTGCGGCGCTGTATTGACACCCGCCATCCCCACTCGATGGTGTTCTGGGGCCCGCCCGGCACAGGCAAGACGACCCTCGCGCGCCTGATCGCGGAGGCGAGTGGGGCGCAGTTCCTCACGCTTTCCGCCGTTATGAGCGGAGTCAAGGATATACGCGCGGCCGTGGACCGGGCCCGGGCGGCCGCGGAACAGGGCCGGGCCACCGTCCTGTTCGTGGACGAGGCGCACCGTTTCAACAAGAGTCAGCAGGACGCGTTCCTACCATTCGTCGAGGATGGCACCATCACCTTCATTGGCGCGACCACCGAGAACCCCTCCTTCGAACTCAATAACGCGTTGCTGTCCCGCGTGCGGACCTATGTTCTTCGACCCCTGAATGGCGACGAACTGCGGGAACTCCTGCAAGCGGCGCTGAACGATACCGGACGCGGTCTCGGCGTGCGGGGGCTTGTCATCGACGACGATGCGCTCTCGCTGCTGATCGACACCGCCGACGGGGATGCCCGCCGGGGGCTGAATCTCCTGGAAGTCGCATCGGATCTGGTTGAAAGCCGGATCGATGCCGAAGCCGTTGCCGAGGCGGGGGCGGGCGGGGTGCGCCGTTTCGACAAGGGGGGCGAGGCCTTCTACGACCAGATCTCGGCGTTGCACAAGGCGGTACGGGGCTCACACCCGGACGCTGCCTTGTACTGGTTCTGCCGCATGGTCGATGGCGGCTGCGATCCCCTCTATATCGCCCGGCGAGCCGTCCGCATGGCGTCCGAGGATATCGGCAATGCCGATCCCCGGGCGCTGCAGATCGCCCTTGCCGCCTGGGACACCCAGGAGCGCCTGGGCAGCCCGGAAGGCGAACTGGCGATTGGTCAGGCGTTGGTCTACCTGGCCTCCGTTCCCAAGAGCAATGCCGTGTACACGGCCTATCAGCAGGCCCGGCGCGATGCCCGGGAGCTGGGCTCACTGGAGGTGCCGCTGCATCTGCGCAATGCCCCCACGGGATTGATGAAGGAACTGGGGTACGGGCGGGAGTACCGGTACTCCCATGATGAGCCGGACGCCTATTCGGCCGGGGAGGACTATTTCCCGGAAGCGATGGAGCCTCGCCGCTACTATCATCCGGCGCCCCGGGGCCTGGAAACCCGGATCGGCGAACGGCTGAACCATCTGCGGGATCTGGATGCGCGTGTGCCGCCATCCCGCCGTCGGCGCCGCTGACGGGTCGCTGCCCCGGAGGCGGAGGGGCGGAGTGTCTGGACGGCAGAGTACGTAGTACAATCCGGCGCTGCCCAATCCAACCAGGAAAGATTCATGCTTGATCCGAAAGCATTACGCAGCCGGCCGGAGGATGTGGCCAGCGCCCTGGAGCGGCGCGGCTATCGACTGGACGTCCGCCGTTACCAGGAGCTGGAGGAATTGCGGCGGTCGTTGCAGGTTCGGGTGGAGGAGCTGCAGCACTCCAGGAACCTCAGTGCCAGGGCAATCGGCAAGGCCAAGGCCGCAGGTGAGGACATACAGCCGCTACTCGCGGAAACGTCTGGCCTGGGTGACCGGCTCAGGGAAGCACAGGCAGAACTCGACGGGATCCTCCGGCAACTGCATGACTGGCAGATGGAAATGCCGAATCTGCCTGATGAGGAAGTGCCTTCCGGTGAGGACGAGGAGGCCAACCGCCTGGTGCGACTCTGGGGCGATCCGCCGGCATTCGACTTCCGGCCCCGGGATCACGTTGACCTCGGGGCGCGGGATGATGCCCTGGATTTCGAGGCAGGTGCCCGCCTGACCGGCTCACGCTTCGTGGTGATGCGCGGGCCGGTGGCCCGGCTGCACCGGGCGCTCATCCAGTTCATGCTGGACCTTCATACCGCAGAGCACGGGTATACGGAGGTGAACGTCCCGTACATGGTGAACGCCGATTCACTGCGGGGTACAGGGCAGTTGCCGAAGTTCGAATCGGATCTGTTCGCGGTTGCCGGTGATCACGGCTACTATCTGATTCCCACTGCCGAGGTCCCGGTCACCAATCTGGCCCGGGAACGCATTGCAGAGGCGGATGCACTGCCGCTGCGCTACGTTTGCCACAGCCCGTGCTTTCGCTCCGAGGCCGGCAACTACGGCAAGGATACCCGCGGGATGATCCGTCAGCACCAGTTCGAGAAGGTGGAGCTGGTGCAACTTGTGTGTCCGGAAGAGTCCGACGCCGCCCTCGAAGGGCTGACCGGACACGCCGAACGTGTTCTGCGACTGCTGGAGTTGCCGTACCGGGTGATGCTGCTGTGCACGGGCGACATGGGCTTCTCCGCTGCCCGGACCTACGACCTGGAAGTCTGGCTGCCGGCCCAGGAGTGCTACCGGGAGATTTCGTCGTGCAGCAATTTCCGCGACTTCCAGGCGCGCCGCATGCGCGCCCGGTGGCGCAATCCGGAGACGGGAAAGCCTGAGCTTCTGCACACCCTGAACGGGTCCGGGCTGGCTGTCGGCCGCTGCCTGGTGGCGATACTTGAGAACTACCAGGAAGCGGATGGTCGAGTGCGGATCCCGGAGGCGCTACGCGCCTACATGGGTGGGCAGACCTACCTCTGGTGAACCTGGGTGAAGTGGACCGCAGCTGCCTATCAGGTTTCCCGCAGGTGCCGGTACAGTTCCCGGAACAGCGCCTCGTGCTCTTCCGGAGCACGGGTTTCAATGGCACGATGGATGACGTCGGGCGTCAGGTGCGGGGCGAATTCCCGGATGAAATCGTACATGTAGCCCCGCAGATAGGTGCCGCGGCGGAAGGCGATGCTGGTAACGCTGGGTTCGAACAGATGGCTGGCGTCAATCGCACGTAGTTCATGGTCCCGCACGCTGTCGAAGGCCATTGTGGCGATGATTCCCACCCCGAGACCCAGCCCCACGTACGTCTTGATGACTTCCGCGTCCGTTGCGGTGAACACCACCTCGGGTTCCAGACCTTGGCGCTGAAAGGCCTGATCCAGTTTGGAACGACCGGTGAAGCCGAAGACATACGTAACCAGCGGGTAGTCGGCAATATCCTCCAGCGTAAGCGGTGACCGCTCCAGTAGCGGATGGTCCGCGGGCACTACCACGCTGCGATTCCAGCGGTAGCAGGGAAGCATCACCAGGTCCTCGAACAGTTCCAGTGCCTCGGTGGCGATGGCGAAGTCCACGGCCCCGCGGGCGGCCTCGTCGGCGATCTGCATCGGCGTACCCTGATGCATGTGCAGGCTCACCCGGGGGTACTGCTCCCGGAAGCTGCGAACGACCTCTGGGAGGGCGTGGCGCGCCTGGGTCTGGGTCGTCGCGATGGACAGGCTGCCGCGACTGTCATCCCGGTGTTCGTCGGCGATTGCCTTGATGTTGCGTACATCTTCCAGCACCCGGTTGGCCGCCTCGAGAATCTGTTCCCCGGCAGGGGTGATGCGCGAGAGGTGCTTGCCGCTGCGTTCGAAGACCTGCACGCCGAGCTCCGATTCCAGCATCCGGATCTGTTTGCTGACGCCGGGCTGGGAGGTGTAGAGGGCGTCCGCCGCCGCGGAGACGTTCAGGTTCCGTCGAGCGACTTCACAGATGTAGCGCAACTGGTTCAGTTTCATTGCTGATCGGTCGCCTCACGTGGGTCGTTACCGCTGCCGGCGTGACGTGATACATTCTCTATGATCCGTATTTTTGCACTTTCTATAACGAATTGGAATATATGCCTGGAATTCGGCATATCTGCCAGGGAGCGTGCATCGCCGGCAATCCCGCCCGGGATGATCCATGGCGGCGCGGAAACGGGAGGATAGTGAATGACCGTCAAGCCGGAAGACAGTCCGCACGTTCCGGCGACCGGGTCCGGATCAGAGGCCAGCATGGGCGAGGTCTACCTGATCGGCGCGGGACCGGGGGCGCCGGACCTGCTGACCCTGCGTGCGGCCCGTTTGCTGGAGACGGCCGACGTGGTGCTCCACGATCGCCTGGTGACCCAGGATGTCCTGGCGCTGGCCGGACCGGGAGCGGAGCGGGTGTTCGTTGGCAAGAGCCGTAATCGGCACCCCGTGCCCCAGGAAAGGATCAATGCCCTCCTGATTGCGCATGCCCGGCTCGGCCGGCGGGTGGTGCGATTGAAGGGAGGCGACCCGTTCATGTTCGGGCGGGGAGGCGAAGAGATCGAAACCCTGATGGAGGCAGGCGTACCGTTCCAGGTGGTCCCGGGGATCACTGCCGCGACCGGCTGCTCCGCCTACGCCGGCATCCCGCTGACCCACCGGGATCATGCCTCTTCCTGTGTGTTCGTGGCGGGACATCGGCGCAACGGCCGTCTGCAGCTGGATTATCTGCCGCTGGTGCGGCCGAAGCAGACCGTCGTGGTCTACATGGGATTGCTCGGTCTCGAGGAATTGTGCCAGGGGCTGCACCGCCAGGGGATGGCGGCGGACATGCCTGCGGCTCTCGTGGAGCAGGGGACGACCGATCAGCAACGTGTGCTCGTCGGGACGATCACGACCCTGCCTGCCATCGCCGAACGAGAGAGGGCCCGGGCTCCGACACTTGTCATCATCGGGACGGTGGTGCGGCTGCGTGAGCGACTGCACTGGTTCCAGGGAGGTGGCAGCGGTGAAGGCTTTCACGCCCTGAAGTAGGTGGTGCAGTCGGCTGGACCGGTAACCGGGCAGGGACGCCCCGTGACGCGGGGCGTCCGCCGCACATCCGCCTTGCCGGGCGGATGTGCGCCCTCGCAGCCTCTTAGAGTGGTGTGACGTTCGCGGCCGCCACGCCCTTGGGCGTATTCTGGGTCTCGAACTGGACCCGTTGGCCTTCTGCCAGGCTCTTGAAGCCCGTACCCTGGATGGCGGAGTGGTGTACGAAAACGTCCTTGCTACCGTCTTCGGGAGTGATGAAGCCGAAGCCCTTGGCGTCGTCGAACCACTTCACGGTACCAGTCATCATGGTAACTATCCTCATGCGTATCGTAGGGGTTGTTTGCAGGTCGACCTGAAGAACAATCGCGGGAGTGACTTGCCAAGAAGGAAGGTACTGCCGGCAGAACTATCAAGAGCGGCGCTGCAACGTTAATGCTAGGCCGGTTCCGGGGAAAAATCCATAACGGGAATCCGGCACCGTTCGCAGCTACACTTCCTGCAGGTGGCCACCCGGATGTGTTTCCACGGCCGGGCGCCCGCCTGCGGGGAAGTGTGTCCAGGGCAGAGCGAGGAGTGTCATGAACAGATTTCGCTGTACCGTCGAGTATCGTCTGGAAGACGGTACCATTCACCATCAGACGGAGATTCTGGAGGCGGAGTCGGGCGACAGGGCGATGGAAATGGCCCGTCGGTCATGGCAGGGAAGAAACGGTGCCGGGGCGGGCGATGGGAGCGGCGGGGAGATCGAGGAAATCGTCTGCGAGGTGGTTGCCGCCGAATCCCCAC
>SLLM01000265.1 GCA_007134055.1 Ectothiorhodospiraceae bacterium
GCTGTTTCATGACTCAATCCTCTCACAGGAAAGAGTCTCCGGCATTCCCGGGGCGGTTCAGGATGTATCATGAAAACGTTAGGACGTAATTCGCTCGTGTCAGCTGCGCTATTTGGCGCGCTGGCGGTCGTGGCCCCGGTACACGGGGCGCCCATACTAGGAGCTGATCTGGCGAGCTTCACAGTCTTGGGCGCCTCGACGGTCACCAACGTTCCGACGAGTACCATCGTCGGCAATGTCGGTGTGTGGTCCAGCGGTGGTGCAAACGCAATCACGGGCTTTGATTCTAGCCCAGGCGTTGCGGTTTCCGATCCACAGGTGACGGGTGGGCTGGTTCATGCCGGCACGGCTGAAGCTGAATCGGCGCAGGGTCAATTGACCACGGCGAGGCTTAATCTTTCATCATTAGGCCCGGGCACCCTGCTGGCGTCGGATCTGACCGGACTAACTTTGATGCCTGGCATTTATACCGTCCCCGCCGGAACGACTAACCTGTCGGGTTCGGTTACCCTCGACGGCGAGGGCGATGCCAACGCGGCCTGGATCTTCCAGATGCCGAGTACGTTTATAACGTCGCCCAACTCGGTTGTCGATGTCATCAACACCGGGGACGGTGCCGGGCTGTTCTGGAATGTGGGCAGCTCCGCAACCATCGATGTCAATACGGCTCTTCTGGGTAATATCCTTGCAAGTCAGAGCATTACCTTCAACACGTCGGCAACAGATTTTTGTGGCCGGGCCCTCGCTGAGAACGGGGCTGTGACGCTGGACCAGAACAGCCTGGCCGGCACTTGCCAAGGTCCGTACGCCGGTACCGAGGGCTTGAGTGGCGGTCTGGACGTTACCACAGGTGATGACGGTATCGACGTCGTCGACTTCCGTCCTTCCGAACCCGTCACGCCAGGCACGCCAGTCACGCCAGTCCCTGAACCGGGCATGCTTGGCTTGCTGGGCCTTGGTTTGCTCGGTATCGCGGCCGTGCGCCGCCGCCCGCGCTAAACGGGACACTGTGATTACGAGACACACCGTGATCACGAAATTCTTGCGAGTAAGTGCCTCCACGGCGGCGTCCTCCGGGACGCTGCCGCTCCTTTATTCGACGGCCAGAAAGGCTGCCCCAAAGCGGAATGTTCTGATCCACCCTTAGTGCCACGCACAGCCGGCCGCTGATCGACGCGCTTCACACCCGGCTAGAGGGCACTCGGCGAAGCGCCACCGAAGACCGTCATCGGCAAGGCCGTGCACTACCTCACCAGTGAATGGCCGCGGTCGACGCGGTTCCTGAAGGTGCTCTCGGTAATCTCCAACTCCAGGGCGCTGGCGTCGATTCCGGCTTCAGAAATGACGGACATCACGCAGTCGAAGAAGTCGACCTGCTGTAGTTGCTTCGCGGAGACGTTAACGGCGATGTTCGGTAACGGCATGCCGGCATTCCTTAATTCCCTGTACGCCATACAGGCATGGCGTAGCACCCATGTGCCCACGGGCACGATGAGCCCGGTCTCTTCGAGGACTGGCAGAAACGGCCCGGGAAAGGCTTCACCGTGATCGGGCCGTTGCCACCGCAGAAGAGCCTCGACCCCGATGACCGCCCCGCTGCTGGTACTGACTTGGGGTTGGCAGTGCAACTGGAACTCCTCTCGGTCCAAGGCATTCCTGAGCGCCTGGTGCAGGCTCACACGTCCTTGCTCGGCTCTGCTCATTTCAAGGGCCAAGTACTGATGAGACCCCGGACCGCGCTCCTTCGCCCGATACATTGCCGTTTCGGCGTGTTTCATGAGAGTTGGTGCGTCCGCACCATCCGCGGGGTACACGCTGATGCCGACGGAAACCGAAGGGGCGACATCGTGGCCCGCTGAGCCAGTTGATTCCGAAAATGTGGAAAGGGCTATCAGTCCCTTCTGCGCCCCAGGCCAGGGGACTGCTGCGTCTGTCGAGACGATTGACGCCTTAGTTTCCATCGATGACCCACTGGCGAATCTCCGGAAAGGTCGGTAATACTGCGCTGTACGGGGCAGGGCATTCACGGGGGAGAGATGCGCATCGCGGTGATTGGCGCCGGGGGAGTCGGCGGGTACTACGGGGCGCGCTGGCAGGAAGCGGGGCATCACGTCACCTTCGTCGCCCGCGGCGAACATCTGGCGGCGCTGCGGGAAGAGGGCCTGCGAGTCGATCATACCGATTTCCACTTTCATGGCCGCGTCACGGCGCTCGCCATGGAGGAGTTCTGCGTCGGAGACCCCGCGAATTACGACCTGCTCGCACTGGCAATCAAGTCCAGCGGCACCGCCGCAGTAGCCGCCTCCCTGGCGGACTGGTTCGCGCGCTGCGATGTGCGGGTCCCGGTGCTCTCGCTGCAGAACGGCGTTGACAATGAACCAATGCTCGGCGAGGCGCTGGGGGTGGACTGCGTGCTGGGTGGGCTGGCGATCCGGGTGGGCACCCACGTGGAGTCGCCCGGCCACATTACCGCCTCGGGGGAGGGGCAACTGGTCGTGGGCCTGTGGCCTGACGAGACCGAGGCGGATCCCGGCCCCGCCAGCGATGTGCTGCCGGCGCTGGTGCGTGCGTGCGAGGAGGCGGGCATTCCCGTCACGGCGAGTCCGGACATCCGTCGTGAGCTATGGCGCAAGCTGGTGATCAACAATGCGGTCAATCCCCTTTCCGCGGTCACCGGCTGGGATACCGGGCGGCTGACCCATGATGCGGGCATGGCGGCGGTCGTCCGGCGTCTCATGCGCGAGACCGCAAGTGTTGCCCGAGCCGACGGGGTCCTGCTGGACGACACGGACATCGAGGAGATGTTCGAGCTGGTCTACAGTCTCACCCCGATCCGCACTTCCATGCTGGTGGACCGGTTGCGGGGCCGCCCCATGGAGCTGGACGCCCTGTGCGGCGCGGTGGTCGAGCGTGCGCGCCGCCTCGGCGTGGACGTGCCTGCCACCGAGACTGTCGCGGCCCTGGCGGCAGGAGAGATCTGGTCGGACACCGGACCGTCCGGCGCGGACAATTGACGTCGACCTCCCGGTATTCGGCGCCCGGGTGCGCTATCATCTGAGTAACCCTCAACGTATCGCATGATGGTGCACACCATGGAAGCACGGAACCTGTATCAGCCAACACCTTCCGCAGAGAGTGGCTTTTGGGCACGCCTCGGCCTGCCGTCCCGTGGTGCCGAACTCCACAAGGCCTTGCATCGAGGATTTCCCTACCAGGTATTCAGACGCCTCGTCGAGCTCTCGGAACTGGATCGCAAGGAACTCGCCCGAGTCACGGCGATTGCGCCGGCGACGCTGCAGCGACGTTCGAAAGCAGGGCGGTTCAGTCCCGACGAGAGTGACCGCCTCTACCGGTTCGCTCAGGTGTTCAAGGCAGCGCTGGACCTGTTCGATGGTGATGAGGCCATGGCCAGCCACTGGTTGACCCATCCGGTGCAGGGGCTGGGCCACCGCTGCCCGGTGGAGATGCTGACCACCTCTGCGGAGACCCAGGATGTGATGGATCTTATCGGCCGTCTCGAGCACGGGGTCGCGACGTGACCGAGGTGTCCGCGTACCGGCTGGTGAAGGACCGGCACGCGGACATGGCATTCGACGGCGAGGGCGCCCGGCGTTTCGGTGGGCGCTGGAACAGCAAGGGGCAACCCGCCGTGTACGTGGCGTCCTCCGAGTCCCTGGCAGCCCTTGAGGTGCTGGTGCACCTGGGCCGCCGGGATCCGCTGTCCCGGTACGTGCTGTTCCAGGTGCGGATCTCCGCGGAGTCCATTCTTCACCTTGACGACGACGCGCTACCGCCGAACTGGCGGGACCCGATTCCACCGGCGGCGACGGCGGAGATTGGCGATGCGTGGCTTGCCAGCGGGGAAAGTCTGGCGCTGGCGGTGCCCAGCGTCGTGGTGCCGCGGGAGGTGAATTACATGCTCAACCCGGCGCATCCGGGGTTCGTCGAGGTGGTGGCCGGTGCGCAGCGCGTGCAGTTTGCGTTCGACGAGCGGTTGCGGTGACGCCATGAGGGCGGGGCTTCAGCGGTCCGGTTCAGCTCCGCCACGCGCGGATACGCGCCAACTGTTCTTGGGCAGTAGCCATGGCCACGCCCCCGTCATTGCGGGCCATGGTCCATCGTGACCGATCACGCTCAATCAGGGCACGGCCCCGTCGCAGGGCGATTAATTCTTCCCCGGCCGGGCCTCGTCGCCCCAGACCTGCTCCAGCCGCGAGTAGCGACGGCAACTGGTCACATAGAACCTGTAACGCAGCGGATTCTTCTGATAGTAGTTCTGGTGGTACTCCTCGGCCGGGTAGAACGAGCTCCGCTCGAGTATCTCCGTGGCGATCGGTTCCTCGAAGCGCCCGGACTGCTCCAGTTCCTCCTTTGACGCCCGGGCCGCCCGGTATTCCTCCTCGCTGCCGGCAAAGATGGCCGCGCGGTAGTGGTCGCCCCGGTCGCAGAACTGTCCCCCGCCGTCGAGCGGGTCGACATTGCGCCAGAAGGCGTAGAGCAGTTCCTCGTACGAGACCTGGGACGGGTCATACTCGACCAGCACGCTCTCGTAGTGGCCGGTGCTGCCGGCAACCACCTGTTCATAGGACGGATTCTCGACATCGCCGCCCGCGAAGCCGGACGTGGTGGCAACGACGCCGTCGACCGCGTCGAACGCCTCTTCGACGCACCAGAAGCAGCCGCCCGCAAATACGGCCGTAGCCCGATCCTCTTCATCGGCAAAACCGGCTGCCGGGACGAGCATACCGGTCAGCAGCAGAACGGGGATCAGCAGCAGACCCCGAATCGACATCACGGTCGGATTCATGGCTCAACCTCGCAGTTGTGGCAGTGGCTCATCGGCCGGCACGAAGCGCAGGGCGAGCCCGTTGTTGCACCAGCGCTCACCCGTGGGTTCGGGGCCGTCATCGAATACATGACCCTGGTGCCCCCGGCAGCGGATGCAATGGTATTCCGTGCGCACCATCCAGAGCTTGCGATCCTCCTTCGTGCCGAGGTGACCCGCGAAGGGCTGGTAGAAGCTCGGCCAGCCGGTGCGGCTGTCGTACTTGGTGTCGGAGCTGAACAGCGGCAGGTGACAGGCTGCGCAGACATAGGTGCCGTCCTCGTAGAGCTCGTCCAGCGGACTTGAAAAGGGGCGCTCCGTCCCGTCGCGGAACAGGATGTCCCATGCGGCATCGGAGACGTGGTCGCGCCAGAATGCCGGGTCGCGCGTGAGCGGCCCGAGGTCCCAGGAACGATCGGTCACGGGATGGAACTCGCGCACCTCGGTGCTGCCCATGGCCGCGCCTCCCGGAAGCATCAGGCTTGCGCCCGTTCCGAGCGTGAGTATGAGAAAATGGCGACGCTGCATGCTTGCCTCCCGGCCTTCCGCTTGTCAGAAGATATCGGGCCAGTGTTCGTCGGCGGCGGAGATATACCCTTCGATGTTGCGTTCCCAGCGCCGCTGGATGGATTGATTGAAGTTGAGGTACAGCTTGCCGTCGACGATCTTCCACGCGTCCGGCACCGTCTCCGCGGCATCGCCCCGCGCGGCCGCCCATGCACACCATCCCCCGTACTGCGGCGCGTAGGCCTCCGGGTTCTCGGCGAAGCTGTCTCGGTGTTCGACATTGGCGAAATGCCATAGTGCACCGCGCCACTCATGGCTGTAGTCCGCGGAGCCCTGTACGGGTTCTCCGACTTCGAAATAGGCAACCGGGTCGGTGCCGCCAAGCGCCACACCGTCCTCCGTATAGATCGTTCCCTCGGCACTGGCAACCGCCGGCAGGAGCACGATAGCGGCAAGCATTCCGAGGGCCGGTTTGATCCGAGTGGGCATGATGTACCTCTCGTTTCGCAGTGACGTTTACCACGTTCCCGGGTGTGCTGTCTCAAGGTGCAATCTAACGCCCTTGTGCAAAGGGCAAATAAGGCCAATGTGAAGGGATTGTAAAAGCAATCAGGATGGGGCGACGAGACCCTCAGGCAACTCGATCCAGACACGCGTCCAGCCGCCCTCGCTGCTCGCACCAACCTGTCCGCCGTGTGCCTCGACCAGTTCGCGGACAATCGCCAGTCCGACGCCGGCCCCTCCCGTTTCGCGGGAACGCGCCCGTTCTACGCGGTAGAAACGCTCAAAGATGTGGGGCAAATCGGCTGCCGGGATCGTCGCACCGGTGTTGGCAACCTCGAGGCGTATCCGATCACCGCTGCGCCGCCCGGAGATGATGATCCGCCCCTCCCGCGGCGTGAACCGGCACGCGTTCTCCAGTAGGTTGCGCAGGATGCGCGAGAGCTTGTCCGGGTCGGCGTGGACGCGGTCGGAACCGGTCGGCAGGTCCTGCGAAACCGCGATCACGCCAGCCTCGATCACCGGTTGGGCCAGTTCCAGTTCGCGTTCGACCAGCCCGGCCAGGTCCACATGCTCGCGGTCCAGGCGCAAGCTTCCCGCCTCAGCCTCGGTTAGCGAATGCAGGTCATCGACCAGCCGTACCAGCCGCATCAGCTCGCCCTGCAACAATTCCAGGGTGCGCTGATCGGCGGCCACGACGCCATCGGCGACGCCCTCGAGGTAGCCGCGCAGGTTGGTCAGCGGTGTGCGCAGTTCGTGGGCGACGTCGGCCACCAGCTTGCGCCGCAGATATTCGTTGCGCTCCAGCGCCTCGGACATGCGGTTGAAGGCACGGCCCAGGTCCGCCAGCTCGTCGCTCGTCGTGACAGGTACGCGGACATCATAGCGACCCGCCGAGACCTGGCGCGTGGCGTCCTGCATGGCGCGCAGCGGTTTGAGCACCTGGCGGGTCAGCAACAGGGAGAACACGGTCGCGAGGACGAGGGCAGTCAGCGCGGCCCACAACAGGTAGCGGTTCACCGCTTCGAGGAACATCGCGTGCGTCGTATCCGGGGCGATGTCGTACTCCTGCATCAGTGCCGTGAAATAATCGGCGGCGAGCTGGTCGATGGCCCACCAGACGATGAACATCGCCAGGACGATCACCGGCAGGTTGACGAGCAGGAGCTTGAGCAAGAGCGTCGATCGCAGGGGGAGCATCGTGCGACCCGTCATCGTTCCTCGTCCTCCGTGGCAAACCGGTAGCCGACGCCGCGCACGGTGCGGATCAGTCGTGGCGACGAGGGGTCGGGTTCCAGCTTGCGCCGTAGTTTGCCAACGTGCACGTCGATGACCCGGTCAATGACGTCGGGTTCGTCGTCGTACAGCCGCGTGATCAGCTCCTCGCGGGTCTGCACGCGACCGGGGGCCCGCATCAGAGCCTGCAGCAGCCTGAACTCGATCAGCGTCAGCTCGATCTCGTCTGCGCCGCGACTGACCCGGTAGCGCCCCGGATCGAGCTCGAGGCCTCCGGCGCGCAGAATCATTGGTTGCTCCTCCGTCGCCCCGGCCTCGTAACGCCGGAGAATGGCCCGGACGCGCTCGACCAGTTCGCGCGGTGAGAACGGTTTGACGACGTAGTCATCGGCACCGGCCGTGAAGCCGGCCACCCGGTCGATCTCGTCCTTCTGGGCCGACAGGATGAGGAACGGAATGTCCGACTCGCGTCGCAATGCATGCGCAACCGACCAGCCGTCTATCTCGGGCAGGAGCAGATCGAGTATCACCAGGCGCGGCCGTACGATGCGAATCAGTTCCAGCGCCCGGCTGCCGTCGGCTGCCCGGAGTGTCGCGAAACCGGCATGTTCGAGGTACGTCTCGATCAGCCCGGCGATGTTCGGCTCGTCCTCGACGATCAGAATCGGCTGCTTGTTCACGGGTAGTTCCGCCTCATCTGCCGATCCGCTTGTTGTACCGGCCGCCCATCAAAAGATAAAGCAGGTACTCGCAACCGGCGCTTGCCACGCGTCGTCGATGCCGTATCCCGCGACCATGCGCGGCGTGCATCGCCCACCTGGAAACCATCTCACAGGGACAAGCCCATCACCGCCCGGTGATCGGTCCGTGGCACAACAGCGGGGTCTGCGCTAAGGTGTGCGGCTACCAGCAACGTGATCCGGACCTTCAAGAATCCGGCAGGGAGAACAGTTCATGACCGACTCGCCCCGATATGCCCTCGTTACCGGTGCCGGGTCCGGCATCGGCCGCAGTTCGGCGCTCGCCCTGTTGAAGGACGGCTGGCACGTGGCGCTCGCCGGCCGTCGCGCTGACGCCCTGGACGAGACCGTTAAGATGGCGGGGAAGGACGGTGCACGGGCGCTGCCCATTCCCTCCGACGTGTCCTCGCCCGAGGGCGTGGCAGCGCTCTTCCGCGACTACAGGGACCAGTGGGACCGCCTCGATCTACTGTTCAACAATGCGGGCACGGGTGCGCCGGCCA
>SLLM01000229.1 GCA_007134055.1 Ectothiorhodospiraceae bacterium
GAGCAGCTCCGATTCCAGCCCGGGCCAGTTGCCCGCTCCCCAGAGGATCGCGGCGTCACTTTCCTGGAGAAAGAAATCCGGAACGTTGGTGGTATGCAGGAGGTGCAGCTCGATGTTCTGGTGCTGTACCCAGAACCGGTTGAGCCGGGGGGCGAGCCAGTTCACGGAGAAAAACGGCCGCAGGCTGATCACCAGGCGGTCCTTGCCCCGCCCCACCCGCACCGACTGCACCGCCCGGGCAATCTCGTCGAAGGCGTGCTCCAGCGGACGCAGCAACTGACGCCCCTCCCGGGTGAGTTCCAGCCGCCGCCCGTCGCGGATGAACAGCTTGACGCCGACGTAGTCCTCCAGGGCGCGCACCTGATGGCTAACCGCCGATGGCGTAACGGAGAGTTCCTTCGCCGCCCGGGTCACGCTCATGTGGTGACCAGCGACGGTGAACGCCTTCAGCGCGTTGAGCAGCGGGAGTCGGCGAACCATGGCTTGATACCTGAATGTTTCTCAACGACTGCGAAGGACCCGTCAATTGTCAGGCTCCCTGATGTTGAGGATCATCACGCCATGATTAAAGGAAATCAAGTGCAGTTCATTGAGTTTCATTCACACCTCAGGCGTCCGGCGCGGCCCTGCAAGTCGTGGAGGAGTACCACATCATGAGCGAGATTCTCGACACCGTGCGCGAACAGCACCGAACCAATCTCGAGCGGGACCGGGATACCGTGCTGCACGGACTGCCCGGTGAGGCCTACACCAGCGAGGCATTCCTGCAACGGGAGTTCGAGACGGTGTTCAGCTCCACCTGGGTGTTCGTGGCCTGCGCCCACGAGGTGGCGCGGCCGGGTGACGCCATGCCGGTGCAGGTCGCCGGCAAGCCCGTGCTGCTGGTGCGCAATGCGCAGGGGGAGCTGAAGGCGTTCCACAACGTCTGCCGGCACCGGGGCGTGACCCTGGTGGACTCGCCGTGCCGTGCCGCCCGGAACTTCACTTGCCCCTACCACGCCTGGTCCTACGACCTGGACGGGCGCCTGGAGGCCGCACCGCATTTCGGCGGCTTCCGCAAGCAGGAGGTGGAAGGCTTCGACCGCGCCAGCCACGGGCTCTTCCCGGTGCGGGTGGACACCTTCCTGGACTGGGTGTTCGTCAACCTGGACGGCAATGCCCCGCCGCTGGAGGAATACGTGCAACCGCTGCGCCGGGTGACGGCCGATTTTCCCGTGGATAGCCTCACGCCCCTCACCGGGGTCGATCTGGGCGAGGTGCAGACCAACTGGAAGTTCCTCATGGAGAACTTCATCGAGCCCTATCACGTCTCCACCGTCCACTCCAGCACCGCTGCCGGACAGCCGCTGCAGGACCACTTCAGCTTCATCGAGGAACACTGTGTCGGTGCCGGCGTGGACCCGAAGTCCACCGGCGGCGGCGACGGCCAGTACCTGGACATGAGCGCCCGCTACGTCACCCTGTTTCCGAACTTCGTACTGGGTATCTATCTCCCGGATCAGGTGGGCGTGCACGTCAACGTGCCGGTGGCGCCCGGCGTCACGCGCCAGCGGCGGGTGATCTACCACATGGGCGACGGCCCGTTCCCCGACCGCACCCAGATCGAGGGCCTGCAGCGGCTCTGGTACGACGTGCACCGGGAGGACCACGCGATCTGCGAACGCCTGCAGAAGGGACGTCAGTCCCCGGCCATGGCGGACGGTGGCCTGATGTCCGGCTACTGGGAAGACAGCGCCCGGGCATTCCAGAAGATGGTGATGGATCACGTGAACGCCAACGACTGACGGAGACGGGGATACCCGTCCGGCATCCGCGGAGGAGCGGGACCATGTCCAATAACGATGTCACCGGGCAACCGACCCGCATCCTGCACTGCATGCTCCGGGTGCTGGATCTGGAACGGTCGCTGCACTTCTACCGGGACCTGCTGGGAATGCGGGTACTGCGCAAGAAAGACTATCCGAGCGGGCGCTTCACCAACGTCTTCGTCGGTTACGGCAGCGAGGACAGCGCCGCCGTGGTGGAGCTCACCTGCAACTGGGGGCGAACGGAACCCTACGACCACGGCGAGGCCTTCGGCCACGTGGCCCTGGCCTCGCCGGACATCTACACCCTCTGCCGCCGGCTGCACAACCACGGCGTGGAGATCACCCGGGAACCCGGACCGATGAAGGACGGCGGCCCGGAGATCGCATTTCTGCGGGATCCGGACGGCTACCGGATCGAGGTCATTCAGCGAACATGAACGAACAGGCTGCCGTGAAACAGGATGAATACAGCGACTGGATCCCCGTGGCCCAGGCGGACGCGGTTCCGGAGGAGGACGTCCTGCGGGTCCGGGTGGAGGGGCGCGACATTGCGCTCTACCGGGTGGACGACGAGATCCTCGCCACCGATAACGTCTGCACCCACGGCAACGCCCTGCTGAGCGACGGCTGGCTGGAGGGCTACGAGATCGAATGCCCCCTGCACCAGGGCCGTTTCGATATCCGCACCGGCAGCCCCGTGCATCCGCCCGTCTGCGTGGCGTTGCGGACCTATCCCGTGCGCGTGGAAAGCGGTCAGGTCTACCTGAATCTGGCCACATGAACCCGCCCGGAGGCATGGCCATGGCAACGCCCGAGAGAGTCGTCATCGTCGGTGCCGGACAGGCAGGCGCCCGCACGGCGCAGGCACTCCGCGAGAACGGGTTCACGGGAGGCATCACGCTGTTCGGCGCCGAGACACGGCCGCCCTACGAGCGCCCGCCGCTTTCCAAGGAGGCCCTGACCGATACGGTGGATGACACGGCGCTTCAGGTGCTGCCGGCGGACTGGTACCGGGAGCACCGGGTGGACCTGCGCCTCGGAACCCGGGTGACGGGCGCCTCCGCCGGGGACCGGCGGCTGCACCTGGACGACGGCAGGTCCGAACCCTGGGACGCGCTGGTGCTGGCCACGGGATCGCGTCTGCGCCGCCTGCCGGTGCCGGGCGCAGACGGCGCAGGGGTCCTGTACCTGCGGGATCGCGACGACAGCCTGGTGCTGCACGACGCACTGCGCCGGGCACGGCGCCTGGTTGTGATCGGCGGCGGCTTCATCGGGCTGGAGGTGGCAGCCTCCGCCCGGACGCTGGGCGTGGATGCCACGGTGGTCCACATGGGGAAGCACCTCCTGGACCGCGTGCTGCCGCAACCCTGTGGAGAGCATTTCCGGCTCCTGCACGAAAGCCACGGCGTGCGGATTGTCACCGGCGGCCAGGCCGGCGCCGTGCTGCGGGATGGCAGCGCCTGCCGCGGAGTGGAACTGGCGGACGGCCAGCGCCTGGAGGCCGATCTGGTGGTGGTGGGAATCGGCGTGGATGCCGAGGATTCCCTCGCCCGGAGTCTGGACCTGGAGCTGGCCGACGGCATCCGCGTGGACGCGGACTGCCGCACCAGCGTCGCCGGGGTGTATGCCGTCGGCGATTGCGCCAGCTCACCGGAGCCGGGCAGCGGACGCCTGGTGCGGCTGGAATCCTGGCACAACGCCGAGGTGCAGCCGCGGCGGGCGGCGGCGGCGCTGCTGGGCGCCGAGCCTCCACCCACGGAGATCCCGTTTTTCTGGACCACCCAGTACGACACCACGGCGCAGATCGAGGGACTGCTGGACCCGGATTGCGAACCGGTGCAGCGGGGGACGCCGGGCGACGACTCCCTGGCCCTGTTCCAGGTACGGGACGGAACCCTGGCCGCCGCGGCACTGATCAACGACCCCCGCGCCCAGGGTGCGGTGAAGCGACTGATCGAGAGAAGGATCCCCGTTTCGGCGGAGCTGCTGGCAGACCCGGAGGTCAGCCTACGGGAGCTGGTGAAGCGGGCCCGACCAGGAGGAAACTGAACCATGCGTTATCGCAACGTGGCAGTGACCGGAGGCAGCGGCCGGGTGGGCCGGTACGTGGTGGAGGAACTGCGCGCGCACACCGGCGTCACCGTGCTGGACCGCAACGCCCCGGATAACCCGGAAATCCCCTATCACTCCACGGACGTGATGGATCTGGACGCCCTGCGGGCCGGCCTGGACGGACACGACGCGGTGGTCCACCTGGCGGCCATTGACTTCGACTTCCAGGCGGCGCCGGAGGAGTTCATGCGGGTCAACGTCATGGGTTCCTGGCATGTGCTGCAGGCAGCGCAGGAACTGGGCATCCGCCGCGTGGTCCTGTGCTCCAGCGTGGCGGCCTGCGGTCTCTCGGAGGCGCGGCCGGACTTCGGCCCCCGCTACCTGCCGGTGGACGAGGATCACCCGGATATCCCCCGCCACAGCTACGGCGTGAGCAAGAAGGTGATCGAGACCATGGCCCACAGCTTCACGGTGGACGGCGGCATGGAAGTCTGCTGTCTGCGGCCGATGATGGTGGCCATTCCGCAGAACGTCCCAGAAACCGTGGAGCGGGGGCGCGAACGCTCGGCCCGCTGGCTGTTCTACTACATCGCCCCGGAGGACCTGGCGCGGGCGTTCCGCTGTGCCCTGGACACCGAGGGCCTGCGCTACGGGGTGTATTTCATCACCGCCCGGGATTCCTGCACCGAGGAACCCACCCTGGACCTGGTGCGGCGCATTTACGGGGAGGTTCCCGAACTGCGCAAGCCGCGGGTGTATCAGGACAACCCCCGGGCATCGGTATTCGACGGCAGCCGGGCGCGGGACGCCCTGGGCTTCGAGCCGCGTCTCGGCTGGCAGGAACTGGTGCGCGAACACGGCCAGGGTCGATAGCGCCTTCCCGGTCGCGGGAAACGTTCAGGGGCCCGGCTGCGGCGCAACAGCCACCCACCGACGCAAGTAAGGAGATCTGCACATGCCACGCACTCCCGTACACCCGGGCAGGGTATCCTGGTCCGGCGAGAATCCCTTTATCTACATGAAGCAGCCGCAGGGCGACGACTGGGCCGCCCTGTGCCTGTTCTTCCGCATCAACGTCTCGGCCCACGGCATCGGTCATGCCTTTCTCGTGGTGCGGGACCCGGACGGCACGGGTGATTCCGGCGGCATGGTTCCGGCCAACCTGTGCCTCACCGACAACGAGCCGCTGGCGCGCTACCTGCTGAACGATTTCGTCAGCCATTTCGGCCTGTTCCGCAATCGCCCGGGGCTTGCCAAGGTCCAGTATCTGGCCATGGAGGGGAACGACCGCTCCGGCGATGGCCTGCAGCAGTACACGGAACGCGGCTGGGGCAATGGCGTGTACGTCGCCATGACCTGGTCAGACCTGCAGACGCCCTTCGCGGCGGAACTGGACAACGCCCACACGGCCACGGGCGAGCACGAGATGTTCAGCGTATTCGTGGAGGCCCGCGGTGCGGAAGTGACCGTCAATGGCGAAGCGGTCGCCGGGCGGCTGTTCCCGCGGGATTTCCTCGGCGCCGAGCGCTACTCGGCATCGCTGGTGTTCTCGGAGACCTGGGTCGAGGCACCCACCGGCTCGGAGTAGAGACATGGACCATCTGACCGACGCCGACCGACGGGCCCTGGAGCGACTGCAGCAGACGCAACCGGCGATCACCGGGCTGTGCCGGGGCCGGGACATCCTGCCCGGGGATCGGCGCTGCCTGCTGCACGCGGGGCCGACCTTCGACTCCAGCGACGGGGTTTCCGAACCGGTGCGCAGCTCCGCGGTGATGGCCGCCCTGGTGGAGGGTTGGGCTGCGGACGAGGCGGACGCGGAGCAGCAGCTTGCCGATGGCACGATCACCCTCGAACCCGCCCAGGATCATGACGCCGTCGTGCCCCTGGCCGGCGTGATCGCACCATCCACGGCGCTGCTCATCGTGGCCGACCCGCAACGACCGCAGGCGCGGTGCCTCACACCCATCAATGAGGGTACAGGGCCCGCGCTGCGGCTCGGTCACCGCGAACCGGAGCTGCTGCAGCTGCTGCCCTGGATCAACGGGGAACTGGCGGAGACGCTTGACCGCGCGCTTGCCGAGCCACTGCCGACGATGCCGATCATCGCCCGGGCCCTGCAGCAGGGCGATGACTGCCATGGTCGGACGATCGCGGCGACATCCCTGCTGCACGCGGAGCTTGCACGACGACTTTCCTCCGGGGCGGCGACCGAACGGGCATTGGCCTTTATCGCCGCGGCGCCGCCCTTTTTTCTCAACCCGTGCATGGCATCCAGCCGCTTGCTGCTGCAGGCGGCGGCCGGGGTGGCCGAATCGACGGTGGTCACTGCCGCCGGCGGCAATGGCTCCCGCTTCGGCATCCAGCTTGCCGGTCGCCCGGGCCACTGGATCACCGTGGCCGCCACGCCGCCACGCGCCGTCCTGCCGGAGGACTGTGCCGAGGACGACGCCTGCGGCGCCATCGGTGACAGCGCGGTGGTGGATGTTCTCGGTCTCGGCGGCATGGCCCTGCGCTTCGCCCCGAAGCAGGTGGAGCAGCTGCAGGCGGTCCTCCCGGAGGGCTGGCCCACGCGGCCGGACGAACTGCTTGCAATCGAACTGCCGGAAGAGGACGGTGTGATGATCCGGACCGGCCTCACCGGCGCTGCCTGCGTGCAGTCAGGGCGCACGCCGCTCATCACCCTCGGCGTGCTGGACCGGCACGGGAGGCGCGGGCGTATTGCCGGCGGCGTGTACGAGCCGCCGGTGAGCCTGTTCCGGGACGCGGTGGTGGCGCTGGAGGATGCCCGATCATGACCGGACCCATGCACACGGCGACGGACCTGCTGGCCGCCTACCGGGCCGGGAGCCTTGATCCAGCAAAGGTGGTCGACGACTGCCTGGCACGGATTGCGAAGGAGGATTCCGCTCTCCGGGCCTGGCAGCACGTCGCGGCGGACGCTGCCCGTCAGGGCGCCCGGGATCTGCCCCGGGAGGTCGCGGAGCGGGCGCTGCACGGAGTACCGGTGGGCATCAAGGACATCATGGAAACCCGGGACATGCCCACCACCTGGGGAACCGACTACCTGTACGCGGAGAGATCCCCCTGGGACGCCGCACCGGTCGCGCTGCTGCGCCGGGCGGGAGCGATTCCGCTCGGCAAGACCGTCAGCACCGAGATGGCGTACTTCCAGCCGGGTCCGACGGTGAATCCCCATGATCCCAACCGTACCCCGGGGGGCTCGTCCAGCGGCTCGGCCGCGGCGGTGGCGGCGGGGATGGTGCCGCTGGCACTGGGCTCGCAGACCGCCGCCAGCGTCATCCGGCCGGCAAGCTATTGCGGCATTGTCGGCTTCAAGCCGAGTCACGGGCTCTTCCCGCTGGCCGGGGTGGTGACCCTCAGCCCGTCCCTGGACACCCTGGGCTGGTTCGCCCGCAGCGTGGACGATATCGCCCTGGCCTACGGGGCGCTGCTTGGGATAGCGCCGGTGCAACTCGACTCCTGCCCGCTGGAGACGCTGCGGATTTCCGTGGGTGTCGTTCCGCGACCGGCGCCGCTGGAACCGGCCGGTGAACAGGCCCTGGCATCCGTGTCCCGGAAGCTGGCGGACGCGGGCGTCACGGTCCGGGAACTGGACCTCCCCGAGGCGGTGCACGGTCTCGCGGATGTGCACAACCGGTTGATGGCGTTCGAGGCGAGCCGTTCCTGCGCCTGTATCCACGATGCCTTTGGCGACCGGTTGAGCGCGCAACTGCGGGAGCTGCTTGATCGGGGCGCCGCGCTCGGCGAACGGGACCACGCGGAGTGCCGGCAGGCACTGGCGATCCAGGCCGCCCGAATCACCGAGGGCATGGCGGAGAACGAGCTGCTGCTCACCCCGAGCGCCACCGGCGAGGCTCCGGAAGCCGGCGCCGGCACCGGCAACCCGATCCACAGCCGCATCTGGACGGCCCTGGGATTCCCCAGCATTTCCCTACCCCTGGCCCACGGCCCGAACGGGCTCCCTCTGGGCATGCAGCTCATAGCCCCCCACGGACACGACCTGCGACTGCTGGCCGCCGCCCGGGAGATCATGACGCGGCTGGGGTAGTCCTCTGGTGGGCACGTCACGTAGGGTTTGTGGCGCGCACGCGGCACATACCGAATCGACCCCAGGCCGATGCTGGCCCGGCTTCACGCTGGCAGGCGCTGCGCGGAGGCGGTCCGGGGTTGTTTCGCCCCTGCCGGGATGTGGCCGGGGATTGTTCATGGTAGCTGCTGCTGCGCACCAGCTACCCTACGGGGCTGCCGGCCGCCGCCCGGGACATCATGGCTCGGCTGGGGCAATCTCCCGGAGGTTGTGCCGCGTAGGGTTTGTGGCGCGCATGCGGCACATACCGGATCGGCCGCAGGCCGATGCTGGCCCGGCTTCACGCTGGCAGGCGCTGCGCGGA